>CBFDDM010000138.1:0-7461 GCA_965603565.1 uncultured Anaerolineales bacterium
TGCAACCATCGCCGCAGGCCACAATTTACGGGCGGCTTCGTGCGCCCGTTCACGAACGGGTTCGCCAATCTTGAGGTCAAGGAACAATGCCCCGTGCAAGGCAAAGATGATTGTGGAGGCGATCCCCGATACAAGTGAATAGGGGTTCAACAGATTGAAGAACCCACCTATATAATGCATCTCGCCGTCGATCGGAACTCCGCGCAGGATATTGCTCATGGCAACACCCCAGAGCAGCGCGGGCAGCAAGCTGCCAGCGAAGATCGCCCAATCCCAGATACGGCGCCAGCGCTCCGATTCGACCTTGCTGCGGAATTCAAAAGCCACCCCGCGCCCGATGAGTGCAAGCAGCATCAAGACCAGCGCGAGATAAAAGCCGCTGAACAGTGTCGCATACCAATTAGGGAATGCGGCAAACATCGCACCGCCAGCAGTGATCAACCAGACTTCGTTGCCGTCCCAGAAGGGTCCAATTGTGTTGATGATCATGCGGCGTTCCTGATCGTCCTTACCCAGAAACGGGAGCAATATGCCGACGCCGTAGTCAAAACCTTCCAGGAAGAAGAATCCGATGAACAGGACGGCGATCAGCCAAAACCACAGTGTGTTCAAATCCATCCTAGGCCTCCTATGCCGTGGTGATGATCGGCTCGTCGCTTGGTCCCTTGCGAGCGTATTTTGAAAGCAGGAAGACCGCTGCGCCCATAAGCAAAGCGTAGATCAGCGTAAAGGCGATCAGAGATAGGATCAGTTCCCCGACAGAGACACTGGGCGATACAGCGTCTGCCGTGCGTTGGAGTCCGAAGACGATCCATGGCTGTCGGGCGACCTCGGTGAAAATCCACCCGGTAGCGTTTGCGAGATACGGCAGTGAAATCGCGAGCGGAAGCCAGCGCAGGAATCTGCTGCCGGACGTCAGGCGATCGCGAAGCACGAGGAAGAGCGCGTAGGCAGCCAGCGCGAGCATCAAGAAGCCCGCTCCAACCATGATCCGAAACGTCCAGTAGCTGATCGCCATGGGCGGGTAATAGACCCCCGGTCCGTATTGAGCTTCGTAGGTGATCTGGAGCTCATTGATGCCGCGCACTTCGCCATCGAGCCGGTTGTAAGCCAGCAGGCTCAACAGGTTTGGGATGCGGATCGAGAATATTTCACGTGTCCCGGCTAAATTTCCGATGGTGAAGATCGACATCGAGGCCGGGTCTTCAGTCTCCCAGAGCGCTTCGGCTGCGGCCATCTTCATCGGTTGTGCGGCAATCATGTGCTGTGCCTGCGAATGACCCACCAATATCACCAGAACGATCGCAATAATCCCGGCGACGGTTCCCCAGCGGAAGGAGCGCGTGAAGAACCCGTCTTCATCATTGCCGCGGATCAGGTGATATGCGCTGATTCCCAGGATGAAGAAAGCCGCGGTCGTCATGGCAGAGGTGAGCACATGCGGAAATTGAACCCAAACGTGCGGATTGCCGAGTAATGCGAAGAAATCGGTCATCTCGGCGCGTCCGTTGTTGATCGTATAGCCTACCGGTTCGTGCATGAACGAATTTGCGACCAGGATCCACAGTGCGGAGAGATTCGATCCGATTGCAACCATCCATATCGTAGCGGCGTGGAGGCCTTTGGATAAACGCTCCCAGCCGAAGATCCAGATACCGAGAAATGTAGATTCGAGGAAGAACGCCAGCAGCGCCTCGATTGCCAGCGGGGCGCCAAAAATATCACCCATGAACCGGGAGTATTCCGACCAGTTCATGCCGAACTGGAACTCCATCACCAGCCCGGTGACGACGCCCATCGCAAAGTTAATCAAGAATAATTTCCCCCAGAACTTCGTCATGCGTTTGTAGCTTTCGTCTCCGGTCATGACGTAGCGGGTTTCCATCAGGGCGACCAGGATCGCGAGCCCCAGGGTAAGCGGAACGAAGAAGAAGTGGTAGACGGAAGTGATGGCAAACTGCCACCGGGCGAGCGCAACATTAACCATCCTGCCTCCTTTTCGAGTTCATAAAAGAGAAGGTTTGATTCCTTTTTCGGAGACTTAATTTTGGAAAAATCCCCTCATACTACACTGTAAATTTGGACTTATTATCTCCCATCTGTATTTGTGATGGCAGGTACAAATGTCATTCTCTGTTGGTTCGAAATTCCATCTCATATGATCGACCGGAATCTATATGACATCCGTCTATTGACAGATTGTCACTAGATAATTATTCTTTGACTATGCCTATAGGTAAAAGACACGGAAAAGGTATGCGGCGCGGCAGGCGGGTCCGCCGCTTCCTGCAGCCATGCTTGCTGTTATTGCTGGGTTCGGGCGAAGCCCACGGATACGCGCTGCTGCCCGAACTGGAGCGCTTTGGCTTCAACATCGAAAGACTGGATCCGAGCGTTGTATACCGCATGCTGCGCGAGATGGAATCCACCGGCTGGGTCACTTCGCATTGGAGCGAAGACAGCCAGGGTCCTCGCCGTCGTGTGTATGCGATCACAGATGCCGGGCAAGATCATCTGGCTTCATGGGTGGAGGATCTACAAGCTACGCGTGATGAGATCGATCGGCTGCTGGAGATGTTTGCCCTTCAAGCGGAGCAGGAATAAGGGGAGGGACAGGCTATATATCACATGCCAATTCTTGAAAAGATCCTTGAAGAACTGCCAGAAGGCGAGATCGAGCAGGTCACGATCGGCCTGCGTTGGACCGGAGTGGTTGTGCGCGTCGACGGGCATCGCCGCTGTGGTCTCTCTTCCACGCTCGGCGGGGATCGCAGGCACGGTGGTCTGCCATCCATCCCGGATGCGGGTCAGTTGACTGCTTTGCCTTCGCAGCGTCTGGCCGAGTTCTCGCTGGAGAAAGAAAACCCGACTCTTTCAAGTGTTGGCGTAGCGGCGATCAATGCCTTATTGCCCGATCCAGATCCAGAACGAAGCATCCAGGGCAATGCCGATGAGCTCCTGGCCAGCATGGGGGCAGGTAAGACTGTGGCGATCGTCGGACACTTTCCGTTTGTGCCGCGGATTCGCGAGGTTGCCGCCGAATTTTTTGTCATCGAGCGTGCTCCGCGGGGGGATGACCTTCCCGCCGACCAGGCACCTCGGATCCTGCCGCATTGCGACGTGGTTGGCATCACAGGGATGACGCTTGCAAATCACAGCCTTGAGCCGCTGCTCGCTCATTGTTCTCGTGAGGCCACGTTGATGATCCTGGGGCCAAGCACACCGTTTTGCGACGTGCTCTTCGAGTCAGGAGTTGACGTCCTTTCGGGATCCATCGTCGATGATATCGACGCAGTGATGAGAGCGGTGGCAGAGGGGGCAAGATTTCCCCAGATTCATCAGGCCGGTGTCCGGCTTGCAAATCTTGCACAGACCAGTGAAGCCGCGATCGATTTTGCACGGCGGATTAATCCTTAGCAGGAATTACACGGAGTTGGATGGAGCGATGAAATGAAAATAGCGGTCGCGTTGAAGGGCACAACAGCCCAATCAGAAGTAGACTCACGTTTTGGACGCTGTGCATATTTCCTGTTCTATGACACAGAGACCGAAGCACATAGCGTCCTGAAAAATCCTGCGGGTCAAGCCTCTGGAGGCGCGGGCACCCAAGCGGCGCAGTGGCTGGCCGATCAAGACGCGCAGGTGGTGATCGCAGCTGAGTTTGGGCCCAAGGCGATCAGCGCTCTGGATTCTGGTGGGCTGCAGACTTATCTGGTCGGGGCTGGCACGGGAGAGCAGGCGGTTGAAGATTTCTTACAGGGTCGACTAAAGCGCGCCGCTCCATCTGGCGGGCGCGGTCGAGGGCAAGGTCGGGGACGCGGGAGAAGCGGCGTTTGAAATCAGCCGCATTGAGGATCGCGGTTGTAAGCGGTAAGGGTGGTACCGGTAAGACGACGGTGGCTACCAGCCTGGCGCTGGTGTGTCCCGATGATCACACCGTGCTGCTCGATTGTGACGTCGAGGCCCCTAACGATCATATATTTGTGAAACCAACGTTCAAGACAAAACACCCGGCAACGATCCCCACCCCTGTGCTGATAGCGAATCGCTGTGATGCCTGTGGCGTGTGTGCGGAGGTGTGTCGCTTTCACGCTATTGTTTGCATCGGCGGGGAAACGTTGATTTTCCCGGAACTCTGTCACGGTTGTGGAAGCTGTGTGATGCAGTGTCCCCGGGATGCGCTTAAGGAAGTCGAGCGGGAAATCGGCCAATTGGATTTGGGCAGTACCGCCGCTGGCGTCCGGTTAGCCCAGGGACGGCTTAACGTCGGGGAACCGATGCCGGTGCCCGTGATCCGTCAACTTAAGTCCTGGCGGAAGATTAAATCTGTCGGTGTGGAGATCCGGGACGCGCCACCAGGCACTTCATGCTCGGTGGTCGAAACGCTGCGTGGTGCAGACGTTGCGCTGCTGGTGACCGAGCCGACGCCATTTGGTCTGCATGATCTACGGTTGGGAGTGGAATTGGTGCGCAAAATGGACATACCGAAGGGTGTGGTCATCAACCGATCAGAACCAGATCGCAAGAGTGAGGTTCACAAATTCTGTAATGAGAATAAGGTACCAATCTTATTGGAAATCCCATTTCGACGCGAGATCGCATCAGCGCTCGCGGCTGGAGAGCCGCTTGTGAATGCGTTTCCAGAATATACCCCCTTGTTTATTGGACTCTATGACGCGTTGGAGCGGTTGAGTATGCGTAAGCCTGAAGGCCGGTCGTCTGAGACCGCGACCTCATACACGCTGTGAACAGTATGTTTCAATTAGTCGTCCTGAGCGGGAAGGGGGGCACAGGCAAGACAACCATAACGGCTGCGTTAGCAGAACGCGCATGGCATGCCCGGGAGCGTATGGTGCTGGCTGACGCCGATGTCGACGCGGCAAATCTAGCATTATTGATGGAGCCAAGCGCATCAAAAGCACATGATTTCCTCGGCGGGGAAGTGGCAAGTATTGATAACGAGCACTGCGAGGCCTGTGGTGCTTGTGCGGATGTGTGCCGATTTGATGCGGTGCACCTGTCTGACGGTGTGTATTCGATCGACCCACTGGCTTGTGAGGGCTGCGGAGCATGCCTTTTTGTGTGCCCCTCTGAGGCGCTATCTATGCACACTCAGCAAGCTGGTGAGTGGTTCTTTTCTCAAACGGATTACGGTCCGCTGTTCCATGCAGAACTCGATCCGGGGGAGGAAAATTCGGGCAAATTAGTGGCCTTGCTCAAGCAGCATGCCAGGCTGGAGGCGATGGATCATGGCAGTCAAGGTGTGCTTGTCGACGGTCCTCCCGGCATTGGTTGTCCGGTCATCTCGGCTGTCTCAGGCGCGAATGGCGCTTTGATCGTCTCTGAGCCGACCGCGGCAGGCATCCATGACCTGGAGCGTATCGTGGCGACCACAAAACATTTCGATATCCCTACGTGGATTTGCATCAATAAGTTTGATCTGTACCGCGAGGGCGCCAGGCGCATCCGAAATTACTGTCAGCGGGAGGACCTTGAGATCCTGGCTGAAATACCTTTCGATACTGCCATCATGCAAGCCATGGAAAATGTGCAACCAGTCACTCGGTTTGCGCCTGATTCACCCGCCAGCCTTGAGATCGCGAACCTGTGGGATGCGCTTCAGGCGCGGCTCGGGGAAGAAGGTCAGCATGACTGAGCCAATCGAGCAGTTGGAGGGTAGGATCATCGAGCGGTTGAAGCAGGTCATCGATCCGGAAACACAAGCGGATGTTGTACGAATGAACCTGGTCCAGGATCTAAGGATCGATTCCGAGGGCATTGTGGAATATATTTTTCGACCCTCTTCTCCGCTCTGCCCGATCGCGGTTTCGCTGGCGGTCAATATCAAGAACGCCGTTGCGGAGGTGCCCGGCGTGAAAAGGCAGAAAATCAGAGTAGAGGGCTATCTTGCAGCAGACGAATTAACGAGGCTTATCAACAAGGAGGCTTAACTCATGAGAATTGCGATTGCAGCCATGGACAACCAGGGGCTGGATGGCCAGGTGAGTCATCACTTTGGGCGCTGCCCATATTTTGTGCTCGCAGATGTCGTTGACAACAAGGTGGAATCGACGCAGGTTATCGAGAATCCATTTTTCCGTGGGCACGAACCGGGAATGGTGCCCGGTTTTATCCGTGAGCAGAACGCTGATGTGATGATCAGCGGTGGTATGGGCCGCAGAGCGATTGGTTTCTTCCAGGACTACGGCATCCAGGCAGCCACGGGCGCCGCCGGGACCATTCGATCGGCGTTGGAGGCGTTCTTGTGCGGCGATTTACCGGAGGCGGCTCCCTGTCGGGATAGCTTACAGCATGGCGACGGACACGGTCACGGTCACGGCCATGGACACGAGCATCGCCACGAACACGAATAGCGGTTTCCGTCTGTAGAGGGATTGGGCTCAGTTCGATAGTGGCCAGGCCGGGAGCACGTCGATGTCGAGTGCATCGCGCTGGCCGGCCAGGAAACGCCAGTGACCTACGGCGGCGATCATAGCGGCATTGTCGGTGCATAGCGAAAGCGGGGGCACCTGAACCGGAATTTCGGCACGGGCTTGAAATGTAGCCCGCAATGCGCGGTTGGCAGAAACACCGCCTGCGACGAGAATTTGTTTTGCGTTGTGCGCCTCGGCGGCTGCGATCGTTTTCCCTACAAGAACATCGACGACGGCGAGCTGAAACGAAGCCGCCAGATCGGCTACGGGCAGATCATCCGCTGGCGATTCCACACCGGCTTCGATCTCTGGATCCAGATCACGCACCTCGCGCAACACCGCGGTTTTCAACCCGCTGAAAGAGAAATCCCAGGTCCCTTCCAGCCAGGCTCGCGGGAATTTAAACGCGCTCGGGTCGCCTCCGTCGGCGACCTTTTCAATGGCTGGTCCGCCCGGATAAGACAAACCCAACAGCCGTGCGACCTTATCAAAAGCTTCCCCGGCGGCATCATCGAGTGTTCCGCCGAGGCGCTGATAAGTGAGGTGGTCGGTCATGAGTACGATTTCCGTGTGACCACCAGATACGATCAACGCCAACAGGGGGAACTCGGGTTCGGGCTGATCCTCGACCAACCAGATCGAGTACACGTGGGCTTCAAGATGGTTGATGCCCAGAAGCGGTAAACCGGCTCCCATCGCCATTCCCTTCGCCATATTCACGCCCACAACCAGCGATCCTGCCAATCCCGGACCGCGTGTCACGGCGATCGCGTCGATCGACTCCAGCCCGGTGTGCGCTTCGGATAATGCCTGTAAGACGATGGGGTGAATCTTCTCGATATGGGCGCGCGATGCCAATTCGGGGAATACCCCGCCATAGGGAGCGTGCAGATCGACCTGTGAAGCGACGACGCTCGAAAGGATGCTGCGACCGTTCTCCACGACCGCGGCCGCAGTTTCGTCGCAAGAAGTTTCAATGCCCAGTATGCGTGTGTCCTGGTTCGGCTGCTCGCTCAATTTAACCTAC
>CBFDDM010000139.1:0-7282 GCA_965603565.1 uncultured Anaerolineales bacterium
GAGAAACGCGCTGCTGATGCTCGCTGCAGGGCTGCTTGGTTTCGCGCTGGCGGCAGCTCAACTGGTCCCAACATTGGAATACTTGCTGCAATCGCAGCGTTCCACCGGGCTGGATCGTGAGTTTGCGCTGACATACTCTTTCTGGCCCTGGCGACTGGCGGGTTTGATCGCCCCCAATCTTTTCGGCAGCCCTGCCGCAGGCAACTATTGGGGCTACGGGAACTTCTGGGAGGACGCGATCTACATCGGTGTATTTCCGCTGCTTATGGCGATCGTGGCAATTGCATCCTTCAGAGGAAGGCAGGAAAAATATCGGGGACTGACAGCTTTCCTGCTGAGTGCCGGCGCCCTCTCACTGGTATTTGCACTGGGCAAGAACACGCCGGTCTTCCCATTCCTGTACGATAATGTGCCCACGTTTGACCTCTTCCAGGCGCCGGCGCGATGGAATCTGATCTTCGTGTTTTCTCTTTCACTGCTGGCTGCGATCGGTGCCGGGCGATGGAGGACCCCGGAGGGTAGAGGCCTTTATTGGACCAGGCTCGGGACAGCTGGTGCAGGGATTATTGGAGTTGCCAGCTACGCCGGATCGCTGCTGCTGGGGGATGTGGAAGCGACGTTTATACCCGCCTTCGCTCGAGCGGGGCTGATGTTGTTCGCCGCCGGGCTGCTCACGCTGTTCCTGAAGAAAGACAAACCATGGCGTGTGGTCGCCAGCCTGGCCCTCTTTCTGCTTGTCGACCTTGTCACTGCCGGATATGGCTTGAACCCAAGCATTGATCTCGGGGTATTCGAGGGGGAAAGTGAGATGACAAGTTTTGTCGAGGGGACAGAAAGAGTCTACATGCCTTCGGACCTGGAACAGCAAGTCAAGTTCGAGCGCACGCATCGTTTTAACACGTACTCGCCCGCCATCGATTGGCGGGAAGTGCGTGATATTGGGCTTCCGAACTCAACGATGTTGGACGATATTCACTCGGCAAACAATTTCGATCCGTTCACGCCAGCACGCTATGAGCGCTGGATAGAATGGCTGGAGTCCATGCCGGAAGGTGATCGGGCGACTGTTCTGCACTGGGTAGATGTCCGCTGGCACGCCCGAGCCGATGAAGACGGTGTGCTCGGTGTCACCTACGAAGATCTGGGTACCAGTGAGCGTGTCCATATGGCTCCTGAAGCTGTAAATGTGGACAGCGGCCAAGAAGTTCTGAAACTCCTCTCCAGGTCCACTTACGATCCAACAGAGCACGTCTTGCTCGAGGGAGCAGTAAATAACCTTCCTTCGGGAAGCGGTGGGCAGGCGCTGATCGTCTCGCAATCGAACCCTAACCGTGTGCATATCGAGGCTTCTTCTGCCGGTGGTGGTTGGCTGCTGCTCATGGATACCTGGTATCCGGGCTGGAGCGTGTTTATCGATGGTGATGAGACGGAGTGTTATAGGGCTAACTATCTGTTTATGAGCGTGTGGGTTCCCCAGGGTGATCATTTCATTGAATTTCGTTACCAGCCGTCATACTTCATCTATGCCGCATTCTTCGCCGGTGCTGCCTGGCTAACCGCAATCGGGCTTGCAATCAGGCAGCGTAGGCGATGAGCAGATTATGGCCGGCGTTCCTGGTCCTGCTGGTCTCGACCGCTTATGTCGGATGGCGGCTGGCTGCGTATGGTGGTGATCCCGTCGCCATCGCTGAGATCGGGACGCGCTATGCTGAGCTGAACCCTGACGGGACCCCGGGGTATGACGGGCAATTCAATGTATACATCGCTCTCGACCCCACACCAGACAGTGTGGCACCCTATCTGGATGTGCCCGCCTACCGCTACCAGCGTATTCTCTACCCTTTACTGGCAAGACTGCTGGCGTTTGGGGATCGTGCGCTGATCCCCTGGTCATTGATCATCTTAAATCTCGTGGCACATACAGGTGCGACATACCTGCTCGCTGATCTGCTCGCCAGGAGAGATACGGCGCCCTCATATGCGCTGATATACGGGCTGTGGGTTGGTCTGGTGTCGGGTGTCGGTCTTTACTTACACGAACCACTTGCCTTCGCGCTGGTGGTGTTGGCCTTTTATTTCCGAGATAAGGGTCTACGTGTGCTGATGGGTATCGCAATCGGCTTGGCGTTGTTTGCAAAGGAGACCACTGGTGTCTTCTGGCTTGCGATATTAATCACGGATCTAATCGATCGTGAGTTCGATCTCGGTCACCTGACGCTTCTCGGTGGCGGCTTGCTCTTCGTGATCTGGCAGGGCTGGCTCTGGCGCACCTTCGGTATGCCCGGACTGGGCAGCGGTGGTGACATGGCCACGCCATTTGAGTGGATCCCTTTCATGGGCTTCATCCGCATAGGATTTGTGAGCTTGAAAGCGCTCGGTTTATACGCGCTGATCTTTGTCCCCACAGTGATTTTCCCAACGCTGTATTTGCTCATACAGGCCGCTTCAAAGCTGCGCTCGAGACAGGCGAATGAATTTGCATGGAGCGCGGTGCTGAATTCAGCCGTCATCATGTTCCTGCCATTCTCGTCGTTCAGAGAACCGCTCGGGCTGGTGCGCATTTTCACCGGTGTGGTTTTGAGCTTTTTGCTACTAAACGCAGAAAGCGGCGAGAGAAGAAATCTGAATCTCGCCTATTTCTGGATCGCGATGTTGGCGCTTCTAATCAATCAGTAACGGATAACGGCGAGGCTCGCGTCATCGTGAAGATTTTACGGGGTAAAATGTGCTTCACCAGAGGGTGATAATACGTTTACGTTTCAGTTCCAGGAGCTCACATGCCAGATATTGAAGGTTTATATGAACGCATCGCCAGCAACGTAGGCAAGGTGATCGTGGGCAAACCCGAATCTATCAGGCTAACAATTATCGGCCTGCTTTGCCAGGGACATATCTTGATCGAAGACGTCCCCGGGACAGGCAAGACGATGCTTGCCAAGAGCCTGGCCCGTTCGATAGGGTGCAGCTTCAACCGAATTCAATTCACACCGGATATGCTTCCGAGCGACGTCACCGGCGTGTCGATCTTTAACCAGAAAACCAACGAATTTGAGTTCAGGCCTGGCCCGGTGATTGCGCAGATCGTTTTAACCGATGAGATCAACCGCGCCACACCGAAGACCCAGGCTGCGCTTCTGGAAGCGATGGAAGAGCGCCAGGTTACCGTTGACGGACGCACATACGAACTGCCGGAACCTTTCATGGTCATGGCGACGCAGAACCCAATCGAGTATGAGGGCACATTTCCGCTGCCTGAAGCGCAGATGGACCGGTTCATGCTGCGCATCAATGTTGGCTATCCAGCCGGTCGTGATGAGATTCAGATGCTTTCCAATCAGCAACTAGAACATCCCATTCAATCGCTTCAGCAGGTTGTGGGAGTGGACGAATTGCTCCAGGCGCAGGCTGCAATACGCAAGGTCAAAGTCTCTGCTGAGGTGATGGCATACATCGTCGAGCTGGTCGACGCGACGCGTTCACACAGCGAGGTTTATCTTGGCGCCAGCCCTCGAGGCAGTCTGGCGCTCTATCGCACGGCGCAGGCGTTTGCAGCGATGAGCGGTAGGGACTACGTGATCCCGGATGACGTCAAACTGCTCGCCGTTCCGGCG
The DNA here is from genome assembly GCA_965603565.1 of uncultured Anaerolineales bacterium. Classification (GTDB taxonomy): domain Bacteria; phylum Chloroflexota; class Anaerolineae; order Anaerolineales; family E44-bin32; genus E44-bin32. The sequence continues at coordinate 3,612 of CBFDDM010000139.1, forward strand.
CTTGCCCACCGTTTGATCGTCGGCTCGGCGGCGCGCATCCGTGAAGTGGATGAGCGCGACATTGTGCGCGAACTGATCGATCGAATGCCTGTGCCGGGAGGCGAGATCGGTTGACCTCCTCGCGTGCGCGTATCGTCCTGATTCTCTTCGCGGCAAGCCTACTGGCAGCCCAAATATCCGGACGTGATTTCTTCTACAGCCTGACCTATTTATGGGCGGGTTTATTGATTTTCTCGTTTCTATGGGGGCGTTTTGCGCTGCGTGGTGTACAGATTGAGCGTGAAGCACGCGCACCGCGTGCCCAGGTCGGCGAATTGTTTGTCGAGCGATTCCGCATCTCGAACGAGAGCAGGCTGCCCAAGCTCTGGGTGGAAACCCGCGACGCCTCGGACCTGCCCGGCTATCGAGTCACGGCGGTTGCCGTCGGGCTGGGGTTCCGGGGGGCATCCGTCGCGGGAGCGCATCAGGCGGTTACGGTGACCTCGGGGTTGGCAGGTGGGCAGTCAAGGACATGGCTTATGCGCACGCTGTGCACGCAGCGCGGGCGCTTTCGACTCGGGCCGATTACGATGAGTTCGAGCGACCCATTTGGGATTTTTCCTGTTTCGCGGGAGGTACCGGTGAAACAGCACGTCGTCGTGCTTCCGATGATCATTCCATTGAGCGGATTCCCGCTGCCCTTGGGTCGGCTTCCGGGAGGCGAAGCGCTGCGTCAGCGAACACACCAGGTCACCCCGAACGCATCCGGTATTCGTGATTACGCGCCTGGGGATAGTTTCAGCCGCATCCATTGGAAATCGACAGCCCGGCGCCGCAAGCTTATCGTGAAGGAATTCGAGCTCGATCCGTTGGCTGAGATATGGATCGTATTAGATGGAGAGGACGATGTTCATGTGGAGCAGCCGTCGAGTGAGGACGACGACCGCAAACGCGCCGACGATGAGCTTTTCCAACTGCCGCCCTCCAGCGAGGAATACGCCGTGACAGCAGGCGCTTCGATTGCATACCATTTCTTGCAGCGCGGCAGGGCGGTTGGACTGGTCGCTTACGGTGAAATGCGTCATGTGATCCAGCCGGAACCGGGAGATGCACAGCAATACCGCCTGCTTGAATCGCTCGCCGTATTCAGGGCGAGGGGGGATCTCAGGCTTGAAAACGTGATGAAGATCGAGTCACCCAGGATCCCGCAGGGCGCGACGGTGATCATGATCAGCCCCTCGGCATCAACGAAGTTGCTCGCGAGCGTGCATAATCTCCTTCACGCTGGCCGGCAGCCGGTCTTGATCTCGTTGGATGCGGAGACATTTGGCGGCACACAGAGCAATGCTGCCTTTGTGGATGCGGCCTCTCGCTCCGGCATCATCGTGCGCAGGATACAGTTCGGGGATGCGCTCGGCTCCGCGTTGGGATCAGCAGATCGCAAACCATATGTTGTGCGAGCTGCCTGAATTCAGGATGAGGTGAATTTTGCGTAAGTGGTACCTGATGCTGGCGGTATTTATCGCTGGCATGTCAACCCTCGGGATCGAATTGACCGCCTCCCGGCTGCTCGGGACCGTTTACGGAACCAGCAATATCGTCTGGGCCAATATCATTGGCCTGATCCTGGTCTATCTCTCCGCAGGGTACTTCCTGGGCGGGCGTTGGGCCGATCGCTGGCCCTATCCGACCGCGTTTTATCGGGTGATTGCATGGGCTGGATTCACCTCCGGGTTGGTGCCTGTGATCGCTCAGCCTGTGCTGCTGCGCGCGGCACAAGCGGTAGAGCAGCTGCAGACCGGTTTGATGGTTGGTTCATTCCTATCGACCCTGCTCCTGTTCAGCGTCCCGGTTACATTGCTGGGCTGCGTATCGCCATACGCCATCCGGCTCGCCATCGTGGACCGCGAGCATGCCGGGCGCACCTCCGGGCGCATTTATGCGCTGTCGACGCTGGGCTCCATTCTGGGCACCTTTCTGCCAGTCCTGTTCTTGATCCCGGCGATCGGCACGCGAAATACGTTTCTCACCTTCAGTCTGGCCTTGATGGGCACGGGGCTGATCGGATTGTTGGTGAATGATCGTCGTCAGTTTCTCTATCACCTCTGGATGCCGCTGGTCATCGGAGGGCTGGCAGCGTTTACGGCATCGTCACCGATCAAGGATGCCACCGGACAGATCTACGAAGCCGAGTCGGGCTACAACTACATCCAGGTCGTAGAGCGCGATGGCGTGCGCATGCTGATGCTTAACGAAGGGCAGGGCATTCATTCCGTGTATGCGCCCGGGATGACCGCCACGTATGGGACCTGGGACTACTTCCTGGCTGCGCCCTATTTCTATCCGCCGGAAAACGAGATCGAGGTGGAGCGTGTCGGGCTGGTCGGGCTGGCAGCCGGCACGATTGCGAAGCAGTACACACAGGTCTATGGTCCCGTGCCAATTGACGGGTGGGAAATTGACCCCGGGATCATCGAGGTTGGCCGGCAGTGGTTCGATATGAATGAGCCCAACCTAAACGCGATTGCACAGGACGGGCGCTGGGGGATTGCGCATAGCCCTCACAAATACACGGTCATTGGTGTGGATGCGTATCGTTTGCCGTACATCCCGTTTCATCTGACGACTGTTGAATTCTTCCAGATTTTGCGAGACCATCTCGACGAGCATGGGACGGTTGTGATCAATGTCGGCCGTACGCCGCTTGACCGACGGTTGATCGAGGGTATGGTGGGCACGCTGCAGGTTGTGTTTGAGAGCGTGCATGTCGTGGATGTCCCGCAGACCTTCAACACGATCGTGTTTGCGACTGTACGGCCCACCTCGGCCGAGAATCTGGTGCTTAACGAGCTAGAGCTTGCTTCCAGCGGCGCCCATCCATTATTGATCGACGTGCTGCGCCGCTCGGCTGAGAACCTGCAGCCGACACCGGATTCAGACGTCGTCTTCACTGATGACAAGGCGCCGATCGAGCAGTTGACCAATGCAATCGCGCTTCGTTTCGTGCTGAGCGATCAGATGGATTTGCTGCGTTAATGAAAGGTAGTCGTTGAAGCGATGAGTGAACAGAAAGCGCTCCGGTATTTCCAAATTTTCACACAGATTCTGCTTGTGCTCATTCTGGTGCTTTTAGCGGTCAGGATCATCCTGTCGACGGCAAACATCTGGATCCCGTTCGAGTACCGCATGCCCGGTTTCCCACAGGATCGATTTGGCTTCACCACAGAAGATCGCATCTTCTGGTCGCAGGTGGATGTAGAGTACTTGCTGGGCGATCACGACATCAGTTATTTCGACGATTACCGGCTTCCCGATGGATCGCCGATGCATAATGAGCGCGAGCTCAGGCATATGCAGGATGTGTATGATTTGATCCAGTTTGTATGGACCGTGCTTGGCTGGGGCTCGGTCGTTGCGGTCGTCGGGCTTTTGATCTTAGGATGGCGGGGGTCTCTTGACCTTGTTGGAGAGACACTTATGGCGGTTTCCCGATGGACGCTGATTTTGATGATAGCCATCGGTGCAGCTCTAGTGGTTGGCTTTGGCGTGTTCTTCGTTGGTTTTCATCGGATCTTCTTCGAAGGTGACACGTGGCTCTTCGCGTACTCGGACACGTTCATCCGGCTGTATCCGGAACGCTTCTGGCGGGACACGTTCGCGCTGGTCGTGATCGTGACGCTTATAGAGGCGGG
>CBFDDM010000140.1:0-7270 GCA_965603565.1 uncultured Anaerolineales bacterium
CTTGAGCGAGCAAATGGTCAACGACTTTCTTGATTATGGAAAGACACTTGAAGCTGTAGATCCCGGGAAGGGTTCTTACGTAGCAGATCTCCTGAATTTTTGGCTGCCGATCGACCAGGAATGATGACGCCGACGAATATCCATTCGAACGAAGCACTTATCAGTCAGTCTCCATGTTCACAACACTCTGGGCTTCCCCGGAGTGCGGACCTTCGAGAGCCGCCAGCATTTGTGAACAATAATAAGAGATCAGAAACAACCCTGGGCTTGCCTGGCAATATATTTGTGTGGACTGCTGAATGTATGAAATGAATATGGGAACTGTGTCATTGGTGATCGTTCGCTCTTCGGAACATCAATCCCCCGGCCACCCCGAGGGTCCGCACCGCTTCCGATCCATCCGTGGCGAATTAACCGAGCACCTCACCGATAAGATCACTTGGCTCGAACCAATCGTAGTAGGCGAAGATGTACTCACTGCTGTCCATCCCAAGTCTTACCTACGCTTTATCCAGGAGAGCGCGGCGAACGGACCCGGGATTGTCGACTATGGCGACACATACGTCACCCAGAGTTCATATCAGGACGCTCTAAACGCTATCGCTGGGGCTATCACGACTCTCGATGCGATCAGCTCCGGCCAGACTCAAAAAGGCTTCGCAATAATCCGCCCACCTGGTCACCACGCCAGTGAACAGAAGGCAATGGGCTTCTGCTTGTTCAACAACATCGCCATCGCCACACGACGGGCGCAATCTCAAGGGTTCAAGCGCCTCGCAATCGTCGATTTTGATGTGCACCACGGAAATGGCACCCAGGATATCTTCTACGCCGACCCAGACGTGCTTTATATTTCAACACACCAGTGGGGAATCTTTCCGGGGACAGGCGCAAAGACTGAAGTAGGCAGCCAGGAAGGCGAAGGAACGATCATAAATATCCCCCTTCCTGGTGGAGTCGGTGATCTCGGCTTTGAACGCGCTTTTAACCAGATCATCGGTCCTGCCCTGGAACGATTCAGTCCAGATATGCTTCTCGTATCTGCTGGGTACGATGCACATAACCAGGATCCACTCGCTGGACTGCAGGTGACGAGTCGAGGCTTTTTTGAAATGACCAGCAAGCTGGCCGGATTCGCAGACAAACTTTGCGCGGGTAAAATGCTGATGCTCTTGGAGGGAGGTTACAATCCTGAGGCTCTGTCGGTCAGCGTCCGAAACTCCTGTCTGGCACTTGCCGGCCTGGAGCTATCTGATGAACCTGAGCGTGAAAAGCAAATATCTGAGCCAAGTATTCAAGATTCGTTGGAAGAAATCCGCAAAATCCACTCGCTCTGATTTCCAGCTGTAGGCTCATATTGGCATACTTCTTGCGGCGAAAAAGATCAATGAGAGACGATCATTGAAAATTACCCGATTTCAACAGGGATATCTTGCGTTATAGCTTTAGATGAGGCATACTCTTGGTCGAGGCCCTGCCATGGCAGATGTAACGCTACGCGCATACGTTAAAGAAATCGATAACCTTATCGAGCGAGATCAACTCGATGAGGCTATCGCCCATTGTCGCCACATTCTCCAGACCTTCCCCAAGCATCTGGAAACCTACCGTTTGCTTGGAAAAGCGTATCTGGAGGCAAAGCGTTTTGGCGATGCGGCGGATATCTTTCAACGCGTGCTTTCTGCTGTCCCTGAAGATTTCGTCTCACATATCGGTATGGCGATTGTCCGCGAGGATGAGGGCAACCTGGATGCGGCCATATGGCACATGGAACGAGCTTTCGAAGCCAACCCCGCCAATCCCGCCATCCGGCAGGAGCTATCACGCCTGATCGGTCGGCGGGATGGTCTTGAACCACACAAGATCCGGCTCACCCGTGGCGCGTTGGCACGCCAATATGCGCAGGGTGAGTTGTACCCCCAGGCGATTGCAGAATTGAGATCAGCGCTGCAGGAAGATCCTGATCGACCGGATCTTGAAATTTTGCTTGCGAAGATGTACTGGAAAGCGGAGCAGTACGATCCTGCAAAAAATCTTTGCAAACAAATCATCGATAAACTACCTTACAGCTTCGATGCAAATCGCATCATGGCATCAATCTATCAAGTTACCAATAATCCGGAAAAGGCCAGTGAGTATCACCGGCGACTTGCCGCACTCGACCCTTATATGGCATTTGTTGATTCGGCTGCGTCTGAACCAGGCGAAATTTCGGCTTCGGCTGTACAGATCGACCATTCTGATTGGATTCCCGGTCAGCCGCTGCCGAAGGCAGAAAGCGCAGAACCCGATTGGGTTTCCTCCTTAGGCGTTGACCTGAGCGAGGGGGAGCAAGTGACTGCTGAGGGATCGGCCCCTTCCTGGATGAGTGAACTGGAAGGCGATGTCAGTCCACGCCCTGGAGGCTCTGCGGCATTCTCTGCAGAAGAACCGGAAGAAGCGCTCTCCGAAGAAGATGACATCCCGGAATGGATGCGGGAAGCAGGTTGGGAAGCATCCACAGGTGAAGTTGAAGAAGGTCCCGTTAGTTTTTCAAATGAAGAGTTAGACGCACTCGACTCAGGAGGTCCCATGCCAGTACCGGAGGATGAAAGAGGCGACGAGGAAGAAATAGCACCCGCCGACATTCCCGATTGGCTTCAAGATATTGCCCCGAGTGAGATTCCTGTGGAACCTGAGCCAGAACGCGATCTTGAAGCAGGAGCTTCTGCAGATGAAAAGCGAGAATTCGTCCCAGACTGGCTGGCGGATATCTCAAGTGATGAAGAAGAAGATGACCTCCCTCCTGAACCCGTTGAAGATACCCAGGAAGTAGTGACCCCTGAAGCTGAGCAGCCCTCGACGCCACCAGCGGTCGTCGAGCTCGACGACGAAGATCAGCCGGAGGTACCAACCTGGGTGGAAGATCAGGCACCTGGTGCCACTTCTACAATCATTTCCTGGCTCGGCGATCGCCCTGGCGCGGAAACCGAAGAGGGCCAAGAGCCTGAAGAAGCGCAAGAACAGGTCTCTGAAATGGCCCAAGAGCCTGTTCCATCCGATGATGAAGGTGAAATTCCTTCATGGCTGGAAGGGTTGGATATCGAGGAGCCGGAAGAAGCGGCACCCATGCCCTCTTCCGAAGAGACTGAAGCCGGAGAAGACGAAGAAGTGCCTTCCTGGCTTGCCGGTGTGGCCGATGCCGCTTCTGATATGGAGTTCGGATTTGGCGAACCCACACCTGCGGAAGAGAAGATGCCTGATGCAGATCTGGAAGAGCCTGCTGCTGCGGCCGAGATTGATGAAACTATTGATGAAGATGCCTGGCTGAGGGATCTCGCGGCGACAGAAATCGAAGAAGCGCCGATCGATGAGCAGGAAGCTGATTGGGCAGCAGAGGACGAACATGAGCCCACTGCTGAAGCAGAACCTGGCGAGGTGCCGAATTGGTTGCAAGGCATCACGGAACCTGAAGAGGGCGGTACTGACAAAGAGGAAGAACCGGACTGGCTGCGTGGTATTGAAGTCGAAGAGACTGCATCTGAACAACCCTCGACTGCTCCAAAGCAGGAAGTGCCAGACTGGCTCCAGGGAATCGCCGAGCCATCCAGGGCTGCAGATGAAGAATTGCCGCCTTCCTGGCTGGAAGATTTTTCCGGGGAAGAAGAAACGGTTAGCCAACCTGAGCCTGTCGAAGACGAACTTGACCTTGAATCGCTGCGCGAATATGAAGCAGAAATTAGCGCAGAACCGGAGCGAGAAGATACGCCTTTAGCACGCACTCCTGATGAAATTGGTGTCGGAGAAGACCTGGATGACGAAGAAGTTTACCAGTGGTTGGAATCTTTAGCCCAAGACCAGGGCGAGGAGCCAGCAAGAGACGCAGCCCCAGGCGCGGTGGAAAGAACACCTGAGGAACCTGCGCCCATCATCGGCGATTCACTGCCACCGGAGGAACCAGAGGCCAGTCTCGATTGGCTCGAAGATCTAGCCTCCGAACGCGGCCTCGATGTTGATGTGACGAGCCAGGAGGATGCAAGTCAGCTTGCTCCTGAAGAAGTAAAAAGTGAGCCGGCCGCTGTCGAACCCGAGGAAACGGAGAAAGAGGAGGAAGCCCCTGACTGGCTTCGTGAAATGGCGGCTAGCTCCTCAGATGAAACTGTGATTGCACCGCGCCCAGCTGAACTGCAGGCTGAGCCTGCTGAACCGGAACACGAAGAACCTGAAGTTCCGGGTTGGCTTGATGAGGCGACCACGATCGCAGCTGATGTGCCGGCAGAACCCGGTGAAGCAGATGTTCAAATTGCTCCTGAGGAAATAGAGCCGGCGCCGCAAGAGGTTCCGCCGGAACCGATTCAGCGGGAAGTGCCCGAACCGATTGAAGAACCTGACGAAGAAATCCCCGCAGAGGCTCCCTCAGAAGCAGCGGTGCCAGAACCCGAGGCGACCAGGATTGAGCCCACTGAGGTGACTCCTGAACCGCCTGCCGAAACACCGGTTACCCCCGGCGCCGTGATAGAGCCGGCGCCTTCGAAGCCTGAACCGGAGACACAGGCAGAGCCGGAGCCAACTCCTGCGCCCGAGCCGGCGGCGGAAGCTCCGATCGAGGTTGCGGTCGAGCCAGAACCAATTGAAGCTGAACCAGAACCGGAGGTTGAAAAGAAGCCCGGGAAGCCAGCCAAGTTCAAAGAGCCGCTCACCGAGCCCACCCAGCTCTTACAAAGCGCTAGACAGGCACTGGGCGCTGGAGACGCTGGACGTGCCCTCTCAGATTATCGTAAGCTGATCGATCGAAAAGAAGATATTGAGACCGTAATTAAAGACTTGCGGCGCGCCGCTGAACGCTACCCCAACCTCCCTAAAGTCTGGCAAGCCCTCGGGGACGCCTACATGAAGGCGGATCAGCTTCCAGAAGCGATCAATGCATACAAGCGAGGTATGGAGGTTGCCTGACCTCCCGCCCGCGTGAAGATGAGAATTTCCGGACTCGGGGAAACCCGAGTCCGACATTTATAGGAGGACAAATTGGAACGTACATTCGTACTTGTCAAACCCGACGGGGTCCAACGTGGGCTCATCGGCGCGATTATCCAGCGACTTGAGAACCGTGGCTTGCGAATGGCTGCGGCAAAATTCATGCCCGTCGAGAAGTCATTGGCGGAAGAACATTACTCCATTCACAAAGGCAAACCATTTTATGAGGGCTTGATCGAGTACATAACTTCCAGCCCTGTGCTCGCGATGGTCTGGGAAGGTCCGGCGGCGATCAGCGCAGTGCGCCAGACGATGGGAGCAACCAATCCACTTGAGGCAGAGCCCGGATCGGTGCGGCATGACTTCGGACTCGAAATCGGGCGTAACCTGACGCACGCTTCCGATTCAGCCGAGAATGCAGCCATTGAGATCAACCTTTGGTTTTCAGAAGATGAACTCATAGAATGGTTGCGAGACAGCGACCGGTGGATTTTCGAGAGCTGATAGGTCCGGGCAACTTGTTGATCGTAAATCACTGAACAATCATGCGTATTGTGGCACTGACAGGCGCGGGCATTTCTGCTGAGAGCGGCGTCCCAACATTCCGGGGCGCCGCTGGTTTATGGCGGGACAACCGCCCTGAAGATTTAGCGACTCCCTCGGCATTCAACCGTGATCCAAAGCTCGTGTGGGAGTTCTACTCCTGGAGGAGAGAGCTTGTTTCGCGCTGCAAGCCCAACGATGCCCACAACTTGCTCGCAGAAATTGAACTCGATGCAGGTGGGCTACAAATCATCACACAAAACGTCGATGGCCTGCATCAAAAAGCCGGCAACCAGAATGTGATTGAGCTGCATGGCTCTTTATGGAAACTCAAGTGCACGAATTGTGATCACAAATGGAGTTCAGACGATGTGCCACTCCCTGAGCTGCCCCCAACCTGCCCTGCCTGTGGCGGACTCGCTAGACCTGATGTGGTTTGGTTTGGCGAATCCCTCGATCCCGAGATCCTGAGGCAGGCAACGGTTCTCGCAGCCGAGGCGAGGATTATGCTTGTGATTGGGACGTCTGCGCTCGTCTATCCTGCGGCCAGCTTGCCCCGCATCGCAAAAGAAAATCGTGCGAGGATCGTCGAAATCAACCCACAAGAGACTCCAATATCCAATCTGGCTGATGAGATATTCAGGGAGCCGGCGACGTCCGGCGTTCGCAAGTGGTGGCAGCACTTCGAGAATAGCAATTAGTGCATGCGCAGGAGGATATTGCCTTCGCGCCAGAGTTCTTCTAGCTGATAGTACTCGCGTGTTGCAGGCGCAAATAAGTGCAGGATAACGTCCCCATAATCCATTAAAATCCAGCCTGCGTCCGGAGTACCCTCGACATTTCTGGCATTGATTCCGTGCTGCTTTTTTACTGCTTGCTGCGCTTCATCCGCCAAAGCTTTTAGCATACGCTCGCTCGTACCCGAGCAAAATACGAAATAATCCGCGAATGAGCAAACCCCGATCAGATCGAGCAGGAGGATGTCCTCGCCTTTTTTCTGATCGAGTGTTTCAACCAGCGTATGTGCTATCTCTAGCGCTTCTGGAATGGCTGCCTCCCTTAAATTCAATCTGAAAGATGCTTGTTAATGTATTTCATAGCCTGATCAGCCGACCTGACGGCAAGCACTTCTGCCGGAACCCCCGCATGCGACACAGCGGTCCAGCTGTTGAGGCCGATCACAACTTTGCCCATTGTCAGCGCGAATGCGATTTCAGACAAGGTGCCGTAACCCCCGCCAATTGCGACAACGATATCTCCGGCCCGCACCACGAGCATATTGCGCGCGTGACCTAGCCCGGTTGGAATACCCATCGTGAGGAACGGGTTGCCCTCTGATCGATCATAGCCTGGGAGCAAGCCTATGCACATCCCGCCACTTTCTGCCGCCCCTCTTGCTACCGCCTGCATGACACCACCTTTACCACCACAAACAATTACATAGCCGGATTCTGAAATGCGCTTCCCAAGTTCATGAGCCTGTGCATCCTGCTCAGGTGTACTTCTGCTCTGACCAATGACACTAACAACTTTTTTGTTCATGCTTCTTCACCCATTGGAAAAGTCGCGATGGACGTGTAGATAGGTCCTTGCGGTGTCAGTTCCGATTTTACGAGCTGAAACTGCCCCACTTCCACTTCAGCGATCTGGTCCAATGAAAATCCTTCTAAAGCAGATGCCAATTTTTGGAGATCTATGTTTGATGCGTGCCGACGAACTCTACCCACGGTTATGTGTGGGTGAAAATCTCGGTGCTCTTTCGCAAAGCCCAATG
>CBFDDM010000141.1:0-7211 GCA_965603565.1 uncultured Anaerolineales bacterium
TCCTTCGATCAAGGAACGTTTCTTCTTGGTAGAGAAGGTTTTAATTTGCAATTCGCGGCGCATGGCGGTAGAGCGATCGGGTTGGGGTTCGACATATACGAGCCGGAGGGGCCTGCGCGAAGCTGTGTAGCGTGCACCACGGCCAGCGCGGTGTTCCTTGATCCTGCGCTCAGGATCGGTGGTCCAACCAGTGTAGAGCGTGCCATCACCGCACTCGATGATGTAGCAGTAACATTCTGACACGCTGGGATTATACGTCTGCCGGCAGGTCTCTCCAAGTGAAGCACGCGGCTCCTCGGAGCTTTGTAGGGGGAGTGGGAAGTGACCTGGTTTTCAGGTAGGTCAGGATTCGCCCTGATCATGCCGTCGAATGCTGAATAGGTTCCCGAAGAAGCTCATGCCGCTCGAGGCTTTAGAGTCGATCTCCTCAGCAGCCCAATTGGCGCGTCTGCGAGCTTCATGCCAGGCGTGACGGGACTGCTCAGCCTCTTCCAGATAACGTTCCATTTCATCTCCAGAGGCCTCGGCGACCAATTTGCGTAGATCCTCGATTTCGGATGACACCATGTCCAGTTTAGCCAGGATCTTGGCGCGGTTGGGTTCAAAGCGCTTGCGGAACTGCTCCGGGCTCTGCTTCGCGGATAACTCGGTCGCCATGGCGAATGTCGCCCCGGCAAGGCGCTGCAGTTCGCGCCAGGAGGGCGCATCGGTAGAGGCGCGCATGAGCGCAGCTGAGAGCAGGGGGGGAAGATCCTCAGAGGCGACCATTGCGGCATCGTGCTCGTCGAGTCCGATGAAGAACGGCTCAGCGCCCAGCAGCGTCGCTAGGTTAACCGCCATTGCGAGGGCATTTTCACCTGTCCGGGGTGGCGCGACGATCGCCAGGGTGCCCTCTTCGAACAAGTCCCCGCGCGGTTCGGAGAGATCGAGGTTGAATGCAAATAGTTCATCGGAGCCGATGATCGGGGTGATGCCGATGGCATTGACATTTTCCGGCAGCGTGCTCTCGGCGAGTTCAAAGAAAGAAGATTTCATCGGTGCCGTTTCCATCAAAACCGCGCCGTCTTTGATCGACTTTCCCAGATTTTCAAGGTAGACCTCAACCTCTCCAGCCGGGAGTGAAAAGATGATCAGGTCTGCGCTCTTGATCGCTTTTCTAGGGTGAGAGATGACCTCGTCGATGGCGTTGAGGGACTGCGATTTTCGGGCGGTGCGCTTATCAGGGTCAAATCCGATTCGGACAATCTCGCCTTGCGCGTTTTGCAGGGCAATCCCGATCGAAGCATTGACTCGATCGAGCCCGATGAAAAGTACTTCAAAAGCCATAGTTTACCTCGCTAATTCTCGCTATCTGCCGCTTGCAGCAGCGACAGCCGATGGGTGAAGGCATCGTCGCCCCGCTCGGCGGTCGACCTTTGATGCTGTCTGATCAGCTCAACCGTCGTAGGTGATGCGCCGTGTTCAGCGACGAGGGCGGCGCCCCAATCAGGGTGTTTCTGAGCGACGATGAACGCTCGTCTCCAGCCATTCGCCTGTCCCTCGCTCCATTTTAATACTTGCCCGGGTGCCATCCGGTTCGCCAGGACGACCAGTACACGCTCAAATGCATTGAGTGGTTCCAGGCATTTGCCCACATCATGCAGAAGCGCCGCGACGAGCAGTTCCGGATCGGAATGCCCATCCTGTCGAAGCGCCCGGCAGACGCGGATGCTGTGGGCCTGGTCGGAGGGACTCATGCGTCTAAAGAGAGGCTGCAGCTCGGCGGGCAGGTGACTGCGGGCAAATTCAATGCCCACAGGGCTCGGTTTATCCAGAAGCGCCCGCAGGAACTGGATCGTGCGGTAGCGTACGCTCATACTTTAAAAAATAAGAAGGCGAAGCAATTGTGAGGCTGGTGTCGCAACCAGCAGACTGAGGATGTTCAACCCACCAAAATTGCCTAGCACAATTAAACCCATCAGGATGATCGGCCCGTACGGGCGCAGCTGATCAAGCACCCTCTGTCCCTGTGGAGGCAGGAAGTAGTCGGCGATCTTTTCCCCGTCCAAAGGAAAGATGGGGATGAGGTTGAAAAACAGCAGGATCAGGTTGATCCAGATGAATTCGATGAACATGTCGGATACGAACCCTGTCGATAACAGCCCGGCGCGGAAGGGTATGGCTGCAATGATCGCCAGAAGCAAGTTGGAAAAGGGTCCTGCCGCAGCGACGATCACCATGCCGGCAGGGTGAGCACGTCTCAATGCATATGGGTTGATTTGTACCGGTCGAGCCCACCCAAATCGCGCGATAAGGAGCATTAAAGATCCGATCGGATCGAGGTGTGCAAGCGGATTCAGCGTAAGCCTGCCTTGGAGCCGAGGTGTGTCATCGCCGAGTTGATCCGCGGACCATGCATGCGCGAACTCATGCACCGTAAGGGCAACAACCAAGGTGATAACCCGACCAACAATTGTCGAAAGATCTTCATTGCCAAATAGCATCGCCCGGGGATTATACCATCCGCAAATGGTATAATCCCGCCCGCCTGACGGCGTAGAAGCAGGCAGTTTGAAGCGGACTCTACCTCCAAATAAGGCGGTTATGGCTCGTGCTTCCCGATCTTGAACTTGACGAAATCATCCGCATGCGAAAGCAGCATCCTTGCGGCAGCACCGACTGGGTCGTCGTGCGCATCGGCGCGGATATTGGTTTGAAATGTAGGGGCTGTGGACGCCGGATTTTGATCCCGAGGCGCGAGGTCGTCAAAAAAATGAAAAAGCGCCTTCCGAAAGACGAGGAAGGCGCTTAGGGGTGATTCGGACCGCACAAGCGAAAGCGCGGTCAGGTACGCTTGGCGATCAAAAGTTCGCGATCACATTGCTGAACATGTTTCCTACACCGGATCCGAACAGTGCCAGCATGACGATAACAAGAATGCCGACCAGCAGGATCACCAACGCGTACTCCACCAGCCCCTGCCCATGAGGGGTTGTGCGGATCATGAATGCCTCCAGAATAAAAACGTCAATCAATAACGATTTATAGTATAGAGTATGCCTGTATTGGTGCACAATAGCCCCAAAGTACATTCGAGCGGCGCAGTAACCCCAAGGAGTGATACGGCGTGCACAAGCTAATTGTTCTATTTAAATCTACGAATGATCCCACTCAATTGGAGACGCAGTGGAGTGGTCGTTTCGTACCGCTTGCAGAGAAAATGCCCGGGATCCGGCGAGTGTCGGTGACCAGGATCCTCGGTGGGGCAAACGAGGCTTCCGCGTTTCACATGATCCACGAGTTTTATTTTGATAGCCTGCCCGCGCTGCAGCACGCCATGGCTTCTGAAGAGGGCCAGAGGGCGGGGCAGGCGCTGATGGCATTCGCCGAGAATTCGGCAACGATCCTGCTCGCAGAACACCTGGAGGAAGCGCGCTAGCGCGACGGAAATCACCATCATGGAACGTAGAATGCTCGGTCCAGATGCGTTAAATGAGTTCATCCGCGCGGTCGAGGCCGAAGCGAAGCTGGTTGCTGTCGAGGGGGAGACGCCGACCGTCGAGGCAGCCGCTCAGGCCGTCGGAACCTCGCCGGGAAACATCGTTAAATCGCTGATCTTCGTCGTTTCCGGTGAAGCGGTGCTGGTCATCGCTAGCGGCGTTGACCGGGTGGCGTTGGATGTCCTTGCCGGGGAAATTGGCACACAGCGGGAATTGATCCGTCTGGCAAAGCCTGATGAGGTGGTCGAGGCGACAGGTTACCCGGTCGGAGCCGTTCCGCCTTTCGGGCATGCAAACAATCTGTCCGCATATATGGATGCAAGCCTACTGGACGCAGAAGAAGTCTACGCAGGGGGTGGCGCGTCCAATGTTCTGCTGCGGACCTCCCCGCAGGAAATCCTGCGTCTGAGCGGCGCAAATGTGATACAACTCCGGAAATAACCATCACATTCTGATACGGTATAGGCATGCAGCCGATTCCCCTAAAATCGAGCAAACGAGTGCGCTTTTGGATGATCCTGATCTTGGTCTTAGTCCTGGGCGGCCTTGGTTATGCCGCTTACCGCATGCTGCGGCCCCAGACAGGGCGCATCGTGCGCTTGCGTCAATACTGGTCAAACCCTGAGCAGCATGCCGATTGGGCGATCGGGGCTGGCGAACGCTGTGGAGATGCCCCGTTTCTGCTTCCGACGGATGGCTACATCGGATTCGTCTGGGGCGATTCGTTCCGACCTGGGCACCAACATCAGGGGTTGGATATATTTGGGCCATCCGGACCCGATGGGCTTGGAGAGACGCCTGTCGTCGCAGTGTTTGACGGCTACCTTACACGCCTGCCGGAGTGGCGCTCTGCTGTGATCATGCGCATCCCCGCAGACCCGCTGCAGCCGGACCGACAGATCTGGGCCTATTACACGCATATGGCTGACGCCCAAGGCAACTCATTTATCGATGATGCCTTTCCTCCGGGGACATACGAACTTTTCGTGCCGGCGGGCACACTGCTGGGTTATCAAGGCAACTACTCCGCTGACCCTGACAATCCGACCGGAATGCACCTGCACTTCTCGATCGTTCGAGATGACGGTCACGGCAACTACCGCAACGAACTCGAAATCCGCAACACGCTGGATCCGACGCCGTATATCGGGATCCTGGTGAACGCCGATTTGCTCGGCGGCGCGGTTCCAGCTTGTGAAGAGTTTGAGGAAGAGGGCAAGGCAGGCAGCCTGGCTCATAATTGACAAAGGCTGGTTTGGTTTGACGTCTCAAGGATGGTATAAACGCTGACTACACCGCAGGATATGAGTAAAAGAGGCATGCATGCAGGGCGAATCAGCAGGTCCTGCCCGGGATCACCAATCCCGGATGGTCATCGAGCAATACCGAGACGACAAGCGTCTGCAATCACGCTACCTCGTTCATCAGCAGTTCAGCACGGCAGAGAGTGATTATCTCGATTGGATCTTTGATCACCTGCTTAAGTTTCAACCGACCACCCTGTTTGACCTGGGCTGCGGTCCGGGTTATCTCTGGCAGCATAACGCCGGGCGCATGCCGGCAAATTGGTCCTTAACTCTCGGAGATCGATCGTCGGGCATGCTCGCCATGGCGGCCAACGAACTGGATGCTCTGGTTCCCCAGGTCAGATACGTAAGACTTGAAGCCGGGAGGCTTCCGTTCCTTCGGAAGTCATTCGAGATTGTGCTCGGTCTGCACGTCTTCCATCACTTAAGTCATACCACCCTTGTGTTGAAAGAGATCAAACGCGTGTTGGAAGAGGGCGGCCGGCTGCTTGCGGCGACTAATGGCGACCGGCACATGCGCCAATTTAAGGCGGCTCTGCAGCGCTGCGGCGTGAATGCGGCTTATTTCGATTATGCGTCTAGTTTCAGCCTCCAGAACGGTGAGGAACTGCTTGCGCAGTTGTTCGATCGCGTCGAATGTATACACTTCAAAGATGCACTGCGTGTGACCGAGGTTGAGCCGCTGTTGGATTACGCACGCACCGGGATCCCGCCGGAGAGGTTGGACGAGCAGCTCGAGGCGTTGACGCGGCTAGAACGCTACTGGCGGAGGGAACTGGAGCGCGTTGGCGTGATCCGAATTGAGAAACAAGCCGGGCTGTTTATCGCCTCATGAAGCCGGTTAGCGAAGAAGGTCGTTTGGCAAAAGCGTGATCCTCTGGGAGCAACTATGAAATCGTTAGATGAAGCAGTTGTGCTCGTTACCGGCGCGGGCCGCGGGGTCGGTCGTGCGCTGGCGGTTGAGTTTGCACAGCACGGTGCCAGCGTCGCTGCACAGGATATCTCACCCGTCAACCTCGACGAGACGATGCGTCAGATCCAGGATTCCAAATCAAACGGGCTGGAGCTGATCGGGGATATGTCCAAGAAGATGCAGGTCCAGGGCATGATCGAGGCTGCTCGAGAGGCGCTCGGGGAAATCGATATCCTCATCAACCAGGCAACAGTCGCTCCGGCGACCGACCTGATGACGATCGACGAGTGGGATTGGGATCGTACCCTGGGTGTAAACCTTAAAGGCTACTTCCTTGCGATCCAATCGGTCGGGCGCATAATGCGCGATCGCCGCCAGGGCTTGATCATCAATGTTGTCATCCCCCCGACACGTTATGAGCTCGGTAAGCATTACCCGGCCTATGCGGTCAGCGCCGCAGGTATCCGCGCGCTGACGCGTGAAGCGGCGCGTGAACTCGGGCCACATGATGTGATCGTATGTGCTATCGAAGCGGAAGAAAATGGCGAAGCTTCTCACCAGTCGGGTCAGGAAGAGCCAGGGGGACTTACCTGGTGGCAGCGCGAGCCAGAGAGGTTGGCTGCGGCGGCGCTGGATCTATGCCTCCGGGCCGAGCAGCTTCGTTCAGGGGAGCTGTTGACAATCGGCAAGGATGGGTCGCTGATGAGAGCAGACAAGTCGATTGACCGAACGAGTTGATCACAGGAGTTTAGGCATGACATACCGTGAACTGCAGGTTGAAGTGCGTGATAAGGTAGGCTTGATCCAGATCGACCGGCCAAAAGCGCTCAACGCGCTCAATCGGGCGGTTATGGAGGAGCTGCACAAGGCGCTGCAATCGCTGGAGTCCGATCCACAGGTTGGGGCGATCGTGATCTGTGGAGATGAGCGCGCCTTTGCCGCCGGAGCAGATATTAAGGAGATGGCAGAGGCCAGCGCGGTCGAAATGCTCGAGAACGATCTGATAGGCTTATGGGATCGCGTTCAGGAGATCGCCAAACCCGTCATCGCGGCTGTTTCGGGCTGGTGCCTGGGTGGCGGCAATGAATTAGCGATGGCTTGTGACATGATTATTGCCTCAGAGACAGCAGTCTTCGGGCAGCCGGAGGTTAACCTGGGTGTGATCCCCGGGGCGGGTGGCACGCAGCGACTGACGCGGGCGGTGGGCAAAGCGGTTGCGATGGAGATGGTATTGAATGACCGCCATCTATCCGCTGAAGAGGCGCTCGAGATGGGCCTGATCAACAGAATCGTACCAGTCGAACTATATCTCGAAGAAGCGCTCAAGCTGGCCGGGGAGATCGCTGCGCGAGCTCCCATCGCATTGCGTATGGGCAAGGAGATGGTCGTGCGCGCACACGAGACTCTGTTGGCTGATGGAATTGCCGAAGAACGCCGTAATTTCTATTTTCTGTTCAGCACGAAGGACCAGAAAGAGGGGATGAAAGCCTTCATGGAGAAGCGTAAACCCGA
>CBFDDM010000142.1:0-6588 GCA_965603565.1 uncultured Anaerolineales bacterium
ATTCGCGGGCGCGGTCTTCATTGGCGATGACCAGCGCGGCGGAGCCGTCATTGATACCGGAGGAGTTGCCGGCGGTTACCGTCCCACCTTCCTTGAATGTGGGCTTGAGTTTGGCCAGCGCTTGCAGCGATGTATCGCGGCGGGGTCGCTCGTCCGTGTCCACGATGTGCGCTCCACCTTTACGTTGGGGGATGCTGATGGGGATGATCTCCTCTGCGAAAAGCCCGTTGTCGATCGCTTTTATCGCTCTCTGATGACTCTCAAATGCGAATGCGTCTTGATCCTCACGGCTGATGGCGATCTCGTCGTAGATGTTCTCCGCGGTGATGCCAAGCGCATCTGTGCCAAAACTGCGCTCCATCGCCGGGTTGGGAAAGCGCCAGCCGAGGGTCGTGTCCCAGAGCGTTTCGTGACCCCAGGGATAGCTGCGTTCGGCCTTGGACAGCGCGTAAGGAGCCCTGGACATACTCTCCACGCCGCCGGCTACGAAGAAATCACCCTCGCCAACTTTGATCGCCCGATAGGCTGCGTTGATTGCCGTAAGGCCTGAGGAACAGAGGCGATTGAAGGTCACCCCTGCTGTGGCTACGGGCAGGCCGGCGAGCAGCGCGCTCATGCGGGCGATGTTGCGGTTATCCTCTCCGGCTTGATTGGCACAGCCCAGGTAGACCTCTTCAATCAATTCGGGGTCGAGGGCGGCGCGCTCCACGGCAGATTCGATGACAAGCGCGGCAAGGTCATCTGGCCGGACCGCTGCCAGGCTTCCTCCGTGGGCTCCGATGGGCGTGCGGACGGCAGAGAGTATCACGGCTTCGGGCATGAGAGCATCCTTCTTTCAAAGAATGAGAGTGCGCGGATTCTACATCAGTGTGGGCGGAGGTGCATGGGGGCTCTGTTTCTTTACAGTCAATCTGCCAACAGGTAGACTATTCAATGGATCAAATGAGGTGAGGATAAACATGTCTCTTTTATCGAATTGGAAAGAGGTAATCGACACTGCGAATCTATCCCCTGACAAAGAGATGGATGTCGTCAGCAAGTGGCTGATTATCACGCGGGCGGCCGTATTTTCAATGACCGCTACCTCAGGGCTCATCGGCGGTCTGCTCGCCGCGGCAGTTGCTGAAACGCCTAATTACTTCAACTTCGTGCTGGCCGTCGTGGGCCTGGTGCTGGCGCATGCAGCGAATAACATGATCAATGATTATTTCGATATGCAGGGTGGCGTCGACACCGACGAGTACACGCGCGCGCTCTACGCGCCCCACCCCGTGCTTGCCGGACTGATCAGTAAGAATGGATTGCTCACCGCGATCCTCGTAGTGAATTTCATCGATGCGTTGATCCTGACGTATTTCGTGATCACCGTGGGTCTTTGGGCGCTATTCTTTGCGCTGGCTGGTTTGTTCATCAGCGTATTTTATGTAGCTCCGCCGATCAAACTCAAACATCACGGGCTGGGGGAGCCGGGCGTGTTCATCGTCTGGGGTCCGCTGATGATCGGTGGCACCTACTACGTGACCGCCGGCATATTTCCGCCGGTAGAGGTGTGGCTAGCGAGCGTGCCCTACGCGCTGGTTGTCACAACTGTGCTGATCGGGAAGCACATCGACAAACTCGAGGTCGACGCCGCTAAAGGCATCCGCACGCTTCCGGCGATCATCGGAGAGCGCGCTTCGCTCTGGCTGAACAAAGCGTTGATGGTGGCTTACTACCTGGTGATCGTCGGCCTGGTACTTTCAGGCTCGCTGGGTGTCTGGCTGCTGCTGGTCTTCCTGGCGTTGCCCAGGTTGGTGGAGGTGCTGGGTATCTACAATGAACCCAAACCGGATGAGCCACCGGAGGACTATCCCGTCTGGCCGCTGTGGTTTGTGTCTGCGGCTTTCTATCACAACAAACTGGCAGGGGGTATGTTTGTGCTGGGATTGGTATTGAACTTGATTTTGCCGCTGCGGATTGACTTGTTCTAGGCTTGGTCAAGTAATCTACAACTCGTAGGGGCAATCAGCTGGTCGCCCCAGCACACACCAAGTCCCCGGCACTTTTCTACGGGGTGATGAACCCGGTCCTTAAATTCGCAGGGGTCGGGTTACCCGACCCCTACAACATTCAACATATTTTTGGATTTACTTCTGTCCTAAGAGAAGTTTCACATACTGCGCACGCTCGAAAGCCAATGGATCGACAACTTCCTTCTGACTCATTGATCCGCGGAATTCCGCAAGATCGCCGTATTCGTGCTCTTCCATCCAATCCTCAAGCTCGCGCAGCATCGTGGACAGGAACGGGATTCCATTTTGCAGCAGGGCAGAAGCGATCTGCACCACCTGAGCGCCGGCGAGCAACGCCTTGGCGGCGTCGTGACCAGAGTGTACGCCGGTGTTGAGTGCTAGCTCGCTGTCGATGCGCCCGTAAAGCAGTCCCACCCAGCGAAGCGGAAGTTTCATCTCTTCGGGTGAACTGTAGACCATCTCATGCTTCATTTCTTCGGTGAGCGGATCGATATCCGGCTGCAGGAAACGGTTGAAAAGCACCAGCGCGTCGGCGCCGCGCTTTGACAGTTCTGCAGCGACATTGGCCATAGATGAATAATATGGGCTCAGCTTGACGGAAACCGGAATACCGACTTCACCTTTTACCGCCTCAACGATGTCATAAAGCTCTTTCTCGACATCCACGCCTTTGCGTTTCGGGTTGGCAGCGATGGAGTAGACGTTCAGTTCGAGACCCTGAACGCCGGTTGCTTCAAGCTGCTTTGCATATTTCGTCCACGATCCCTGCGAGATCGCATTAAGGCTGGCGATCAATGGCAGTTCGACTTCGGCACGTGTTTTTTCAACCCACATCAGGTGTTCATCGGCATCACCGTGTTCAATCTCAGGATAATAAGAAAGTGCTTCAGGATATATTTCCGCTCCGACTGAAAGTGATTCCTCAAACCGCTGCGCTTCCATCTGGATTTGTTCTTCAAACAACGAACGGATCACGAGCAAGCCGGCGCCGGCTTGCTCGGCGAGTTTGATGCGGTCGATATAGCTAGAAATTGAACTCGCCGCGATGAGCAGCGGTGAATCGACTTCAATACCCATGTACGCAGTTTTTAAATTGGCCATGATCCCTCCTGGGGGCGAACGAGGACATTATAAAGGATGGTCGAAAAGATGGTCATGTAATAGTGACAACTATCCTCCACTTTAGGATCACTTTTACACTATTGACCTTCTTTAAACGTGAATAGACTCAACTCGGAGTGTCCAGAGGAATCCTGCGCGCCCTACGCGCGCTTTCCAGTATTTAATTGAATTGAAAGGAGTTTCCCATGGCGGCGGATAAATCCAAACGGAAGTTCGTGCCTTACGATGGTAATGCGGCGGCGGCTCATGTCGCCTATGCGACCAACGAGGTCATCGCTATCTATCCGATCACACCCTCTTCGCCGATGGGTGAAATTGCTGACGAGAAAGCAGCCAATGGTCAGCCGAATATCTACGGCACGGTGCCGAATGTAGTTGAGATGCAGGCCGAAGGCGGCGCGGCGGGTGCCGTGCATGGTGCCCTCACGACCGGCGCGCTTACGACCACGTTCACGGCGTCGCAAGGCCTGTTGCTGATGATCCCCAACATGTTCAAGATCGCCGGTGAGCTTACGCCCTCGGTCTTCCACATTGCAGCCCGATCGGTGGCTGCCCAGGCGCTGTCCATCTTCGCGGATCACAGCGATGTGATGGCGGCGCGTTCTACGGGGTGGGGGCAGCTCTTCGGGAACAACCCGCAGGAAGTGATGGATTTTGCGCTCATCGCGCAGGCAATTTCCTTAGAGGCGCGTGTGCCGTTCCTGAATATCTTCGACGGTTTCCGAACGTCACACGAGATCCAGATGGTTGAAGAGCTAACCTACGACGACATGGCCGCGATGATCGACGAAGAATGGGTCATCGATCACCGCAAACGCGGCCTGTCACCGGATCACCCCGCGATCCGCGGCACGGCCCAGAACCCGGACGTGTTTTTCGCGGCGCGCGAGACGGTCAACCCGTATTATCTGAAGATACCTGGTATCGTGAAGGCAGCCATGGATCGTTTTGCGAAGATCGTCGGTCGCCAGTACCAGCTCTTCGATTACGAAGGCGCGCCGGATGCCGACCGCGTAATCGTCATCATGGGCTCCGGCGGTGACACGGTGCATGAGGTCGTCGATCATCTGAACGAAAACGGCGAGAAGGTCGGCGTTATGAAGGTCCGACTCTATCGCCCCTTCCATGCCGAAGCATTGATTGAAGCGCTGCCGAAATCGGCAGAAAAGATCGCCGTGCTCGATCGTACGAAGGAACCCGGTTCTGCTGGTGAACCGCTTTATCTGGATGTCCAGAATGCGATTAGCGAGGCTATCGTCGACGGTAAGATCGATCGCAAGAATGCACCGATTATTGTTGGCGGTCGCTACGGGCTCGGATCGCGAGAGTTCAATCCGGGCATGGCTAAATCTGTATTTGACAATTTAAAGGCCAAGAAACCCAAGAATCACTTCACGGTAGGCATCCATGATGATCTGGCCGGCACGAGTCTTGAGTGGGATGATAGTTTCTCCTCGCTGCCCGAAGGTACGCATCAAGCCATGTTCTACGGTCTTGGCGGCGACGGCACCGTTAGCGCCAACAAGAACTCGATCAAGATCATCGGTAGGGAAACAGATTACTTCACTCAGGGCCACTTCGTGTACGACTCGAAAAAGTCTGGTTCGCTGACGATCTCGCACCTGCGTTTCAGCCCGAAGCCGATCCGCAGCACGTACGAAATTGACAAAGCCGAGTTTCTGGCCTGTCACGCGTTCCAATTCCTTGAGCGTTATGACATGATGGAACACCTCAAGAAAGATGGGACATTCTTGCTGAACAGCCCGTACTCTGAAGATGAGGTATGGGAGCAGCTACCGCGCGAAGTGCAGAACGCGCTGATTGAGAAAGAGGCCAAGTTCTACATTATCGACGCCTACTCGTTGGCGAAGTCACTTGGCTTAGGTGCACGCATCAACGTGATCATGCAGGCAGCCTTCTTCAAAGTGTCCGGCGTGCTTCCCGAGGATCAGGCGATGGAGAAAATGGAAGTCGCCGTTGAAGATACCTACGGGGACAAGGGCAAAGCCGTCGTGGACATGAACATCAAAGCGGCAAACTTGGCTGTCGAGCGTATTCACAAGGTGGAGGTGCCCGAGAAGGTCACTTCGGAAATCGAGATGGTGCCGCCGGTGCCCAAATCAGCACCTGAGTTTGTTCAAAAGGTAACCGGCGAGATGATCGCACGTCGCGGTGGCGAAATCCCGGTTTCACTGCTGCCGAACGATGGCACCTACCCGGTTGGTACGACAAAGTATGAAAAACGCAACGTCGCCACCGAGATCCCGGTTTGGGATCCTGCGATCTGCATCCAGTGCAACCAATGCGCATTCGTGTGCCCGCACGCCACGATCCGACCCAAGGTTTATGACGCTTCCTACACCAATGGCAATGCGCCGGAAGGTTGGCAGTTCGTCGATGCGAAGGGCCGTGGCTTCGATGATATGGTCTACACGCTGCAGGTCGCACCGGAGGACTGCACCGGTTGTGGTGCCTGCGTGCATGTTTGTCCTGCGCACGCTAAAGACGAACAGGGCAAAAAGACCGATCACAAGGCGATCAACATGGCACCTCAAGCGCCGATTCGGGAACAGGAAGCCGAGAAGTGGGATTACTTCCTTTCGATTCCGGATCCTGATCCACAGCTCTTCAACCGCTACACGACCAAGGGGTCCCAGTTCCTGCTCCCGCTGTTTGAGTTCTCGGGAGCCTGCGCTGGCTGTGGCGAAACGCCCTATATCAAACTGCTTACACAATTGTTCGGCGATCGTCTGATCATCGCCAACGCCACAGGCTGCTCCTCGATCTTCGGCGGCAATCTGCCGACTACGCCTTATGCTGCGAACCACGAAGGGCGCGGACCGGCATGGTCGAACTCGCTCTTCGAGGACAACGCCGAGTTTGGCCTGGGCATGCGGCTGACGGTCGATAAGCTCACAACATACGCTTATGACCTGCTCTCCGAAGGTAAATGGAATGGCAAATCTGATCTGGTCGAATCGATCGCCAGCACGACGTTCGACTCTCCAGAAGTCTTCGATGAGCAGCGCGAACGCGTTGAGCAGCTAAAGGATCAACTTTCAAAGAGCAAATCGCCGGAAGCAAAGCGATTGCTCAGCGTGGCTGATTTCCTCACGCCCAAATCTGTATGGATCGTAGGTGGGGATGGCTGGGCGTACGATATCGGCTACGGCGGTCTGGATCATGTGCTTGCCTCCGGGCGCAATGTGAACGTGCTCGTGCTGGACACCGGCGTTTACTCCAACACAGGCGGACAGGCATCCAAGGCTACCCCGCGAGGTGCTGTGGCTAAATTCGCAGCCGCGGGCAAGGACATGCCGAAGAAAGATCTCGGCGCAATCGCCATGTCCTATGGCAATATTTACGTTGCCCAGGTTGCGTACGGTGCCAATATGACGCAGTTGGTGAAAGCGATGCAGGAAGCGGAAGCCTATGATGGACCTTCGCTCATCAT
>CBFDDM010000143.1:0-6528 GCA_965603565.1 uncultured Anaerolineales bacterium
GGCGACCACCGAGATCTACACTCTTTCCCTACACGACGCTCTTCCGATCTGAAGCATCTTCCATGAGATGGAAACGCGTGGCGTGTTCTGCTTCTGCCGATTCAAGCAGGTAGGTCAACATCTGTATCGACAGGCCCTCCAGAAAGAGGTGCGCGATAAGATCGATGGGATCAGTCTCTATGATTGGAGGTGGCCAGGGGGCTACTTGCTGAGCAGATAGCTTTTGTGTCGCTTGCGGGGGGAGGATCCGCCGGCGGGTGGTTTTGCTCATTGCACCTTTCAAGGGACGATTGTAGAGAACCTCTATAGAGGCGACGCTTGGATCGCGGAAACTCAGCAGGCATGTTTGAAAGATGTCCACCGCCAGGGCATAGGATGGAAGCGAACTGCCGGATATGCTCCATTCCCGATCGAGTTCGGGGTCCATATTGCGAAAGACACGTGCTAATCGAGAGCCGACAACCCAATACGAAACGTGCTGGTTGGCCGCTCTCCACTCTGCTGAGATTCGTTGAGCCTCATTAAGCACATTCTGATTGAAAGACCCGCATAGGCCGCGTTGAGTACCGATGGCGATCAGGACGCGCCGCGTCTTTGTTTCACTGGTCAGACGGACGTCCGAGCCAAGCGAAGCAGGGACCATCGCCATCAAGCGTCGAATACGATTGTTCACCCTGTGTACTTCATCCAATTTCTTGCGGGCTTTTTGCCAGGTTGCATGAGAGATCGTTCGCAGGGCGCTCAGGATCGGCTCAACGCTGCGGATGTTGCCCAACCGGTCTTCAGCTCTTTCGATATCCTCCATGCGTGATCCTCAGTATGTCTGGACGTTGTCGATATCCCAGGTAAAGACGACCGCACCACCAAGTTCTGCAGTGACGGGAGAATCGTCTTGATCTGCGATTTGCTCATCGTCGCGTTCGCGAGGTTCTGTGAGTGTACGGCAATTCTCCTGGATGATGGACAATACTTGCTCATGTTGCTGTTTGTTAACCGCGATAAAGATCGTATGCTGCGTCTGGCGCAGCATACCGCCCCGGCTCTCGGCAAATGTCGCCGAGAAACCGGCGTCGACCAGCTCGTCCAGCACCTTTCGTGAGTGGTCGTGAGGGATCACGGCCATGATCATCTTCATTCTTACGGCGTCCTTTCCATCCATTGCTCACGAAAAGCATTCATTGTCTCCAATAGGTTCTGGTAATCATCATCGGAGATCTCTCCGGCTAATTGAATATGATCAACAAGATCCTGGTGTTGTTCTGCGACCCGGGCGATGAGTTCGCGTTCAAAGTGAGTAAGAGCGCGGGTGGGAATGTCGTCGAGCAGCCCTTCTCGAGCTGCCATGAGTACCACAGCCTGCTTCCAGATCGCTAACGGCTGATGGGGAGGCTGGGTTAGGATTGTCTGCAGCTTCTCCCCACGTTCAATTTGTTGTTGTGTCGACTCGTCCACATCGGTGCCAAATTGGGCAAACCTTTCCACTTCGCGATACTGGGCGAGTTGAAGACGCAGCTCTCCAGCCAGTGAGCGCATGATTTCCGTCTGTGCCTTGCCGCCCACTCGTGAGACCGACGCGCCGACATCAACAGCGGGTTTAATGCCTTTATTGAACAGATCTGTGTCGAGGACGATTTGCCCATCCGTAATTGAGATCAGGTTTGTGGGTATGTATGCAGAGATGTTTCCGCGCTGTGTCTCGATGATTGGAAGCGCAGTGATCGATCCACCCCCGTGCTCCTCGGAGAGTTTGCAAGATCTTTCCAGGAGCCTTGAGTGCAAATAGAAAATGTCGCCAGGGTAAGCCTCCCTGCCGGGCGGGCGTCGTAACAGCAAACTGAGTTCGCGGTAGGAGTCAGCGTGGCGTTTCAGGTCATCATAAATGATCAAGACGTCCCGTCCTTGCTCAAGAAAATACTCCGCCATGGAGCAACCTGCGAAAGGTGCCAGGTAGCGAAGTGCAGGAGGGTCATCCGGGCTGGCAAGGACAATGGTCGTGTGCTGATGGCTTCCCGTCTGGCGCAGCCGGTTAATCACCCGTAGAGCAGAGGATTTTTTCTGTCCAATGGAAACATAAATGCAAGGGACATCCTGGTCTTGCTGGTTCATGATGGCGTCAATTGCGATCGTGGTCTTGCCTGTTTGTCGATCTCCAAGAATGAGTTCACGCTGGCCTCTACCTATCGGCAGCAGTGCATCGATGACTTTCAAACCGGTATGCAGCGGCACCGATACAGGCTGGCGGTCGATGATGCCCGGCGCTTCCTGATCCAGGTAGCGGCGTGCAGAAGCCTGAAGCGCACCGCGATCATCTAGTGGTTCCCCCAGTGGATTCACCACACGGCCTAAAAGGTCCGGTCCTACAGGGACCTGAAGGCGATGTCCGGTTGCATTAACCTGATCGCCACCCTGAATGCCCCGATCCGGTCCAAGCAGGACGACATTAACGTGATGGCGGTCAAGGCTGAAGATTAAGCCAAGCACTCCGGTTGGAAAGACAACCAATTCTTCTGTCTGGCCGCGTGGCAGCCCGGACAGAGTCGCCACACCGTCACCAATATGTAATACCGTGCCGATGTCTCTGAAAAAGACCTTGGGTTTGAAGCGATCGCTCACGGACTTGACCGTTCCGAGCAATTCTCCGAAGTGGCTCGTGATCTCAGTGCTTTCGATGTGTGTTTCTTTGGCTTGCTGCAGGATGTCGGATTTCTCTCTGGAAGTCTTCTCCAGCATGGTCTCAATATGGCTGCGCAGCTCGGATAAATCGGTCATTGGAGAGCTGTTCCGGCGTGTTTCAGTCATTGAGATCCCCATCGCTGAATGACTCCTCGGTCTCGGAGCGGATGTTCTTGAGTTGGGCAGCGACCGAATTGTCGATGACAGTGTCACCGACGCGTAATCTGATCCCGGCAATAAGCTCTGGTTTCTTCTCGATCTCCAGCTCAACATCACGGTCGATCAGGGCACTCAATGTTCTCATTAACTGTTTCTGCTGTGTGGGTTTTAGTTTGTGGGCTGTCTCGACGTTCGCCGTCGGTGACCGTTCGCCGAGCGAACGCCGGATGGTTTCAACCACATCCATTTCATCTGCGCCCAAATCCCAAATGCGCTCGTTGATCTCCTCCACAAGCTGATCGTGTGTTTCCCTTGGCGTGATCCGTTCAACGATGCCTTCACTTAGTTGGAACACCGTGTCGAGGATCTGGCTTTCAAAATCCCGCATGGCATTTTGCTTGATTTGCTCGCCTTCGGAGCGCGCTTCGGACAAGATGCGATTTGCTTCTTTACGGGCTCCCTGCAGTGTCTTCTTGTGCTCTTCGTTCAACCGTTCGCGTGCCTCTGAGATCATCTCATCGATCTCGCTGCCGGCATATTCCAGACGCGTTTCGAGTTCAGCCCGGATCTGCTCAGCCTGCTCTCGTTCGGATTCGAGCTCCTGCATCAATCGTTCTTTCTCTTCGGCTCGAGCACGCACGCGTTCTAGCACTCTCCGGAATAGAAAATGGTAGAGCAATACCGAGAGGACGAGAAAGTTGATGATTTCAAAGATGATCGTCGGGATATTCAGTTCCACGGAAGCTCAACCTCGCTGGTTAGAAGAATCGATCGAGCAAAGGATTGGCAAAGAGCAAGATCAGAATGACCAGCAGCACATAGATCGCGGTGGATTCCAGCAGTGCCATGGCGATGAGCAATGTTGTGCGCAAATCGCCGGCCGAATCCGGCTGCCGGGCGATGCTTTCCAGCGCTTTCTCGACGGCTCTGCCCTCAGCGATCGCCGGTGCGATTGCGCCTAGGACCATGCCAATACCGGAGACGACGATGGTGATGATCGTAATCAGCGTTCCAGGGTCCATCTCAGCCATTGTGTGGTTACCTCGTTTCAGTTGGTTGGTGAATCGGTGTTCTCTTGTTCCGTTTCGAACGGTTGCTCCAGGCCAGCAGCGATATAGACCGCAGCAAGGGCCGTGAAGATGTAAGCCTGGAGCAAACCGGTAAAGATGCTAAACCCCTGCAGCGGGAGCGGTACAAAGAGCGGCGCTAAGGCGAACAACACAGCGACGATGATTTCGGCGCTGAGGATATTCCCAAACAAGCGTACGGCGAGCGAGATTGTGCGGCTGACCTGGCTGATGATCTCGAGTGGAAGTAAGAATACTGGCGACGCCAGACTGCGCAGGTAGTCAAACAGGCCCATCTCGCGGATCCCGTAATAATGCACGGAGAAAAAGACAATGACAGCAAGCGCGATGGGGGTGTTCACATCTCCGGTCGGTGGCTCCAGATAAGGGACGACACCGATGATGTTCGCGCTGGCGATGAAGATAGCAAGAGATCCGAGCAAAGGCAGGAAGGGATCAGCGCGCCTCTCCAAAAGCTCAGAGAGCAGGTCATCCAGAAAATCTACGAGCATCTCCAGGCCCGTTGGCATGCGGCGACCGATCAATGCTGCCAGCCCGGTCAATAAGGCCATCACGATCCACGTATTGACCACAGTGTTCCTTACGGGGATCCCCAGCAATCGGAATGCGACCTCCGGGAAGATGTCGTTCATCGCTCAAGTCCTTTACTGTGCGAAGGTGTGCCTCGTCGCCTGTCCCGCGGATTCGTGCTGCGGATTAAAAAGAACCAGCGGCCGAAAAACAATCCGGCGAATGCACACAGAAGCATCGCGTGCCCCACCTGGATGGCGAAAATGAAGAAGCCAGCCGTAAGCAAGTAGCGCCCCGCGGCAGCGGGTATCCAGGATTTTTTCGATGGCAGGTTCTGCTCTGGTCTTAGGCTTTCGACGTACGCCCTCTGGCTCGATGCCAATCCCAGGGCCAGCAGCATCCCGGCAAGAAAAAAGATCAGGTTCATTGGTCTTGGTCCTCTGATTTCTCCTTCTCGGAACGCTCTTTCCTGCGGCGGTCATGTGCCGCCAGGCGGTGAATTACGCGTCCCAGGTTGTAGTAAGCGATCATAATGCCCAGTACAAGCAGACCGAGCGTGAAGATATGTCGCGTGCCCAACCAGCGATCGAGGAGCTGCCCGATCAGCACACCGGCGAAAATAGGGATGGCAAGATCCCATCCTAGCGTCAATGCACGCAGCGTTTCGCGCCAGAGGATCATCCAGAACTCCCGATCGTCATTTTCCGTCATGTGATCCGGGTTAGCCTTGGCTCTGAGCCTGGATCGAGATGAATTCTTTGATGATCGCTCTACCGGCGCGAACATCCTCAAGGGCATCCTGCTCCGCTTGCTGATCCAGCCAGCCGCGTGTAAAGATTACGATGCCCTCACGATCAACCTCAAGAATACCTGCTTGCAGTTCGACCTGTTCTTCATACTCCTGCCCTCCGAAACGCAGGGTTCCCGCAGCTGTCTCTGCCACGAGAGGGTGGTGACCGGGCCGGATGCCGATTTCCCCGCCATCCGCCAATCTCAAGCGGGTGCGTCCTACTTCGGTTTTCTCCAGTAAGATGCCATCGGGAGTTAACACTACCAACTTCATGCGATCATCTTTCCAGATCATGCTCAGCTTTCTCCTGAGCCTCTTCGATTGTGCCGATCATGTAGAATGCTTGCTCAGGCAGTTCGTCGTGATGTCCTTCGATAATCTCACGAAACCCGCGCAGCGTTTCCTCAAGCGTAACATAACGACCCTGCATACCGGTAAACGGCTCTGAGACGAAGAAAGGCTGCGTGAGGAAGCGTTGGATCCTGCGAGCACGAATAACCGTACGACGGTCTGTCTCGCTCAGTTCCTCCATACCGAGAATTGCGATCACGTCTTGTAGCTCCTGATATCGGGCAAGTATCCTGCGCACCTCCGAGGCGATCTCGAAGTGGCGTTCGCCGACTGATTCAGGGCTTAACAACGAACTCGAGGATTGAAGCGGGTCGATCGCCGGGTAGAGTCCCTGACTCGAGTAGCGCCTGGATAGGACTGTAGCTGCATCCAGATGGGCGAAGGTCGCGACGATGGCCGGATCCGTCAGGTCATCCGCGGGCACATAAACAGCCTGGACTGAGGTGATTGAGCCATGCGTTGTGGTTGTGATACGTTCTTGCAGTGCACCCATCTCGCTGTCCAACGTGGGCTGATACCCCACCGCGCTGGGCACGCGACCCAGCAAAGCAGAGACCTCCTGACCTGCTTGTATGTAGCGAAAGATGTTGTCAATGAAAAGCAGCACCGGTCTGCGCTCATAGTCCCGGAAATACTCTGCGATCGACAGCGCGGTTAAAGGAACGCGCAAACGCGCGCCAGGGGGCTCATTCATCTGACCGAAGACCAGGACGGCTTCCTGGAGGACTTCGGTCTCCTGCATGTCGAGCCAGAGTTCGTTACCTTCGCGAATGCGTTCACCAACGCCAGCAAAGAGGGCGATGCCCGCATGTTGTTCGATGGTGTGGTGCATCAACTCGATCATGAGCAGCGTCTTCCCAACGCCGGCGCCCCCGAAGAGCCCGATCTTGCCACCGCGGGGATATGGGGTTAGCAAATCAATCGCTTTGATGCCGGTCACATAGGGATCAGTCGTGA
>CBFDDM010000144.1:0-6407 GCA_965603565.1 uncultured Anaerolineales bacterium
CGAATTCCTGTATCCACTCGATTGGCCGATTAAAAAGAAGATCGAGACGATCGCCAAAGAGATCTACGGCGCTGCGAATGTAAGCTACGAACCAATCGCTGAGAAACAGATTGAGAACTACGAGAAGGCCGGTTTCGGCAATTTGCCGATCTGCATGGCCAAGACGCATCTCAGCTTGAGCCATGACCCTGACCTGAAAGGTGTTCCGACCGGGTTCACCATCCCGATCCGTGAGGTCAGGGCGAGCGTCGGGGCGGGCTTTATTTACCCGCTCGTCGGAAAGATGAGCACGATGCCAGGCATGATCACACGCCCGGCGTTCATGGACATCGATATCGATTTAGAGACAGGCAAGATTATCGGCTTGTTCTAAACTGTCGATTCGAATCAACAGGGCCTGGAAACCTCCAGGCCCTGTTTGTTTTAAATTGCCCCATCTGCTCTTTCGGGTTCTTCCATTGGATCGAGAATGATCCAGGCCAGCAGCGAACCTGCCCCAGCCAAAGCTGCTGCGATGATGGATTGCAGGCGAAATGCGGAGATAAATGCCATGTCAATCGCTTCCCGGATCACCGCCTGCTGAGTGGAAGGAATATCCTGGGGGGCTTGAGCGGCTGCTAGGTTTTCCGCCTCCTGCATGACCTGCGCCTCTGTGCCTGACTGCAGCTGCAGTACGTTCAAATTGCTCTGAAGTTGCGATTGAAAGGTTAAAAGAACAATCGACCCCATGATTGCGATCGAGAGGACGCCCGCGATACGTGAAATGGCGTTATTCACGCCTGAAGCGGTGCCGGCACGCTGTTCGGGTACTGAATTCATCACCGCTGTTGAGAGCGGCGCAACAGTGATGCTCATCCCGATGCTGAAAACGGTTAACCCCGGGAAGAAGGTCGTCCAGAATTCGCTCGCGCCCGCTGTTTCGCCCGGTAACGACAGCATTACAAAGCCGATAGCGGCGACCAGCGGACCCACGGTGAGCGGTTCGCGAGCACCTCGCCGATCACACCAAACGCCGGCCCAGCGGGAGAGCAGCATCATGATCAGCGTGAAGGGGACGAATGTAAGCCCGGCGATGCGCTCGTTATAACCTTGTACCTGGATCAGGTTCAGCGGAAGGAAGAAAAGCATGCTGTTCAACGCGGCGTACAGCAGCAATGTCAGCACATTGGCGCCGCTGAATGTGTTCGAGCGGAATAGTCTCAGTGGGACCATTGGGTGTTGGCTTTGATTTTCGATATAGATGAATGAAACCAGAGCTGCAAATCCTATTCCCAGACTGAGGAAGATCCTTGGCACAGAAAAACCGACTTCGGGAGCCTCGATGAAACCGTAGGTGATCCCGGCCAATCCCAAAGTAACCGCAATCGTTCCGGGGATATCGAGCCTCACATCGGCATCCACGGACATCGTCTCGGGGATTTTTATGATCAGAATCCCAAGCGTAAGCAAGCCTAGAGGGACGTTGATGAAGAAGATTGCCCTCCAGAGGCCAATGGATGCAAGGTAACCGCCCAATAGCGGACCGAGAAGCGTGGTCACCGTACTCAACGCTGACCAGGTACCGATGCTTTCACCTCGACGTTGTGGTGCCACAGAGGCGGTGATAATCGCCAGGCTACCCGGGACCATCAATGCTCCACCAACACCCTGAAGCATGCGGGAACCGATTAAGAATTCGGTTGAGGGTGCCAGTCCGCATAACAACGATGCTCCAGCAAAAAGCCCGATGCCAGCGCCAAAGATCCGCTTTCGTCCGTAGATATCGCCAAGCGAGCCGCCGGCTAAGATCAGCGCGGAGAGGAATAGCAAATACCCGTTCATGATCCAGAGCAGATCTCTTCCGGTCGCGCCTAAATCGCGCTGCAGAGCTGGAAGGGCCAGGTTCAAGGCTGAGCCATCGATAAACGCCATGCTGGAAGCGAGGATCGCTACCGCAAGGACCCAGCGTTCGGCGCCTCTCCCATTTTCATTCGATTGGTTCATGGCTGCGTAGGTCCTTTAGACTGTATTAGCGGATGCGCACTGTCTAAAAGTATATCCGTCTGAAGCTCGCGTTTTATTCAAGTTCAAGGTCCCCGACACTGAATACGTGCCGGGGACCTCTCATGTGGCTTGTAACAATATTGATTCGGGTTATTTTCAACCGACCTGCCCATAGGCATAAAATGTTGGAACGAAGAGGATGCGCTTTTGATTTTTCCAGGCCTCGCGATCTGCGTTCTCGAGACGTTCGAGCTCATCCTCGGAAATGCGTCCTTGTAAGTCTGACTTCAGCGTGTCCCATTCTGAGCGAGTGAGACGATCGTCGAGGGAGGTGTGCCATTCGCCGCCGAGCACCCCTGACACGACGGAGGTGAGGCCCACACTCGCAAATAAAGCACGCAGCCTGCGACCGATCTCGGGATCTGCCCCAGACCGTAGAAGTGATTCGGCCTGCAATCGGCCGATATGCTCCAATTCAGCAGGGTAATCGATTCGGCTACCATAATCGGGCTCAGCAAACGCGATAACCCATCCGCCGGGTCGGACGACGCGTTTCATCTCGTTGAGCACGCGTTCTGCATCACGAACCCATAAAAGCAGGAAGTGTGAGAAGGCGACGTCGAACGAGCCATCAACGAAGGGCAATTTATGACCGTCGGCTGTCGAAAAATATGCACCTTCGCTGAGCCCACTGGCAAATACAGACAGCTCATGGACGATGTCCACTCCGAAAATTCCTGAGGATCGCAATTCCTTCGCGACTGAGGTCGTAATCGCGCCCGTACCGCTGCCGACCTCCAGCAGCCTGGCGTCAGGGTCGACATTAATTCGACCTAGAATCCTGGATCGTAAATCCACCGTCCACTCTGCTTGAATGACGTATCGGTTGTGTTCGCTGGCGGCTGAAGATAACTCGGTTTTCATCTCGCCTTGACCGAAGCGTTTGCTCTCACGGTTGATAATCCACAGAGGAGCGGGACGAGGTCAGCTGCTTGACCAACCGAGAGCGCGGTTCCAGATTTGGTCCCAGTTGTCACGGAGCATGTTGCCCAGGATTTCGTTGATGCCCTGACCGGGAAGCACATCACCATCCGGTTCAATATAGAGCCAGGCTCGGCCAGAACCTCGAGGTGGATCTTCCAGTTCGAGGTCTATTGGGTTCCTGCGCGAATACGGGGCTGGTAGGTCCCACACGAGGTCAAGGCCGAGATGTGCAAGATGGTCGCGCGCACGCAAGACTGCCTCATCAACGCTTGGTTCGTCAACACCGGCTGCGAGCGAGACGGCGGTCACACCAAACGCCTTGAGTTTTTCGATCCTCTCGTTAACGGCTGTGAGGTTCTGCGTAGTTATCGTCAAATGAGCTGCCGTAAACACATCTGTTGCCAGAGCGGCTTGCAATCCAGAGATGGTTTCCGGCATGTCGAAATTCACCGAGATCAGCAGATGATCGATTCCAGTCATGACGAGGGTGTGCAGGTAATTGGCGTCAGCTAACTTGATGCCGTTAGTAAGCATCCCCGTGATTTGTCCCTGAGATTCGGCGTGTTCGATCAGTGCAGGTAAACCCTCAAACAGCGTAGGCTCTCCACCGGTGAAGGTAACGTGTGGGATGCCTGCCTGCCAGGCTTTGGTGAGGATCTCTTTCCATTCGGAGTTAGACAGTTCCCTGTCCACACGGGCACGTGCCTGCGGGTCATAGGTCCCCGCCTTGTCGATCAAATACGTGAGCGCACAGTCTAGTCGGTAGGGTGCAGACATCTCGTGCTGATAAGGAGTCGTGCGTTCCATGTCGAGGAAAATGACGGGATCGAGATCGGGTTTTCTCGATAGCGCCAGAACTTGCTCGCGCAGATCTAGATGATCATTTTGGACTTGCTGCTTGGAAGCCCGATAGCGCGCTGCCAGGATCGCAGCCGCTTCATCGGCAGCCTTTCCCTGCAGCCACCAGTAGATATGTTCTGCTGCTGTATGGTTCAGGTGCACGACGATCGCAGCGTTCACGATCAAGATTCCGTCCCCGGATGGCTCGATTCTGAGATGAAGACGGTCCGGGTGATCAGGGTCTTCGTCTTTGAGCATACGGTGGTAGACACCTGTAGGTGGTGCGTCGGGCAGTTCGGCTGATGGGAAAATCCGTGATAATAGCTTATCCATTGCGCTTCATCCTCTCATCTGGATCTGCGAGAGTGCATATTCGCTGAAGTCAATTGGCTGCTGATCCTGATTCAGGAGTGTGAGCGGGCAGCCTCCGCCGCATTCATCGACGATTGCGCAGCCGTGGCAGGATGCGGGCATATATTTTCGCTCGCGCAGCCACAAAGCCAGATCATGCTCCCATATCGATTCCCATGGATCCTCGAGCATGTTGCCCAGTGGTTCATAGAATGACTGGCAGGGTATGACGTTGCCATCAGGTTCCACGCACATGTTGTACTGTGCGGCTGTGCAGGATTTAACCCCGAGCTGCATTTGCATCGGGTCAAAATGGCAGTATTGGGTCGGCGTGTACCAGATCAGCCGCTGTCCGTGTTTCGTTGTCCTTTCCTTGACAATTTCGAGCAGTGGTGTCAGATCCTCTTCGGAGATGCCTGTGCCAACTTGTTTACCTTTACCGGAGTAGATCAGGGCGTTGCATCCAATCGTGGGTACACCGAGTCGAGCAAGATAATCGATGGTCTCCTCGATGTGGTATGCGTTAGCCTGGAGCAGTGTCGTGTTCGTCATCACGAACAAACCGAGATCGAGAGCGTTGCGAATGCCAGCGACAGTGTCATTCCAGGCGCCCTTGGCCCTGACCATCTGGTCATGCACATCGCTGCGGGCGGATTCGAACGTGATCTGGACGTGATCCAGGCCGGCTGTCTTCAGGCTCTGCGCATAGCCATAATCGGCTAAGCGGCGTCCATTCGTGAGCAGACCGGTGATCTGCCCAAGAGATTCTGCGTGGGTGATCAGCTCAGCGAGATCTTCACGGAGCGTCGCTTCACCGCCCGTAAAACAAATATGGGGGATGCCAATTTCCCATAATTGTCCGATGATCTGCTGCCAGGAGGTTGTGTCGATCTCGGGATGATTGCGCGGACGGGCGTTGTAGCAGTGGCTGCAGTTCTCGTTGCACCTATAAGTAAGCGCCAGGTCCATGCGGTAGGGTGCAGACGGCTGGTTGGATAGCGGAGCGTCGATAATGAGCTCCAGGTCGTGGATAGGGCAGGCGCCGTCTGACAACGCCATAGAGCGAACACGGCGGACGGTCTCTCGGTAGTCGTCGGCGATAACGTTCCGACCGACTCGATATCTCCGGGAAAGGTGTTTTAGTGCTTGTTCCTCCGATTGGCCTTCGAGATGCAGCCAGGCCATGTATGTTGCAGTTGGGTTGAGATGTACCGCCCGATTGGCATTGATGAGTAATAGGCCAGACTCGTCCGTTTCGACGCGCAAATGAATTCGGGCGCTGTCATCAGCCTCCTTGAGGTGATAAGGCCATAAACCCGGGCTGAATGTATCGTTCTCATGATTCTTTCCGAAGATTCCCATCTTGGTTCTCATCTGCCGCCACCGGCGCAGGCACATGCGCAGCCGGCACAAGCGCAAGCGCACGCGCATGCACAACCACCTCCACCGGAAGAGGAGCTCCGTCCAGACGACCTAGAAGGAGGTGGTGGTGGATTTGTAGTTTTGGTGACCCCATTTGTGAACCCGACGACATTGGAGACCAGATTCGAAGCCGTATTTTGAACGCCAGTGACGATTGAGGCGGCAAAATCGGATCCGGGCAGCGTAGGCATTGAGACGGTTCTGCCGGTCGGGCTTGGTGCCGAGACCTTCGGGCCTGAGGCTGGCCGACCCGGAGTCGAAGGGCGGTAATACCACCACCAAGGTGGCAGGTGTACAGGTCCAGTTCGAAACACTTCCTGCGTATGGTCATCGAATCTGCGATCGAGCATCGTCCATTCCAGTGCCTCGGCGAAACGTTCAGACCTCACTTCCGGCGTCTCCGCTTGCTCAATCTGGTCCCAGGCTTTCTTCATGATCGCTCGGTAATAGTCGCGAGTTTCTCGTAAGCTGAAGCCTTTCATCTTCTTCTGAACGCCCTTAACAAGCTGGACCATGACATCCTGAAGTTCAGACCGTCTGATGTTGCTTTGTTTCTTGGTGACGACCTTGAGAAATGCTTCTTCGTAATCACGCAGAGTAGTGTCTGTTTCCATGCGTTCGACCTCGAGCGGATCTTCCTTAATGACTCTGGCCGCGCCTTTCTTGATCCCCGAGAACAAGATCATCGTGAGGACCTTATCGAGCGGGGTCTCAAGCAGCACAGCTGCTTCAACAGCTGTGAGGCCGCGCTTGACACCATGACCCTCTATGGCGAGTTTAGGTGGTAGGTAATCCAGTTTGCGCCTGCGGCTTTGCCAGACGCCCAG
>CBFDDM010000145.1:0-6326 GCA_965603565.1 uncultured Anaerolineales bacterium
TAGCCGGTTCGCATATTCGCGTTCAGGAAGCGGATCCTGGACTGAGCGTTGATATTACCCGGTCCATAAATTCTTTAGCGGAAAACTACGAGACAATTTTTCTTGAAGATGGATGGATCCCGATCTTCACATTCACGACCGTACCGCAGCGGTTCGATGTCCGCCAAGAGGCAGCTGAACTGGAGGCGCTGTTAGGAGATATCCCGACCATCCGGGCTTATGATCCGGTTACGGATGAACATTTCACCTGGGCACCCTCCGGGATTATAGCTGCTGGCTGGTTATCACTTGACGACGATGGAGAAAGGATCAGCATCGCCGCCGATCCCGAACAGATTGAAGCTTATGTTGATGAGTTGAATCTCTTCCTGGGTGGGGAAAGGTATCTCGATCGATTGGCGGTAGTCGAAGGTATCCTTACGGAATGGGGATCAAATCGGAGTGAAGAACACATCATTCATTACTATCCCTCGGAGTATATCGTCCAACCCGGCGATACGCTCATCTCGATTGCCTTCAAGGTGCATATGCCCTATTGGAAATTGCATGAGGCGAATCCGACGCTCGCTTCTCATGGATTGAGCACTGGTCAGAAGCTTAAGGTCCCACCCAGGGATGATCTCCTCACGCTCCCTGTAATTCCTGAGAAGCGCATCATGATCTCGATCCGCGAGCAGCGCATGTGGGTTTACGAAGGGGGTCAATTGAAATGGGAACATGTGATCAGCACCGGGATACCGGATTCGCCCACAATGCCAGGGATCTTTCAGATCAGCACACACTTTGAAAATGCGTATGCTTCGATCTGGGATCTATATATGCCACACTTCATGGGTATTTACGACGCCGTTCCGGGCTTAACGAACGGCATCCACGGGTTGCCTATGCTGTCTGGCGGGCGGCGGCTCTGGGCTAACGTGCTTGGAAGCCCGGCTTCGTATGGCTGCATCATCCTCGACCTCCAGGCTGCCGAAGAACTCTTCTACTGGGCTGAAGAAGGTGTTGTCGTCGAAATCAACGATTGAAAGCGGTAAACACAATCTAATTCTGTATAGATTTGATTTTGAAACGAAAAAGGGCAGCGATCGCTGCCCTTTTTTCCAGTCGGGGCGGCCGGATTTGAACCGGCGACCTCACGGACCCGAACCGTGCGCTCTACCGGGCTGAGCCACGCCCCGTGGCGATCGCGAGTATATCGCCTTAACTCCGATCGGTCAACGCGTTCACGATCAGAACATGCGACTTAAGCGCAGGACGCCGCTCAGTTTTTACGCGCGCTTTGGCAGCTCTTCGGTTATGAATAATTAGCGTGGAACAGCGATTAAAGGGAAATGCGGCGGTAGCATTCCCGTTTCATTTCTTCCTCTGAGACACAGCAGGCCATCCATATCCAGGCGATGGGGTGACCCGGCGCTTGCTTAAGCACC
This sequence comes from uncultured Anaerolineales bacterium, assembly GCA_965603565.1. Classification (GTDB taxonomy): domain Bacteria; phylum Chloroflexota; class Anaerolineae; order Anaerolineales; family E44-bin32; genus E44-bin32. Next base: position 1,428 of record CBFDDM010000145.1, read on the forward strand.
TGATTCAACATCGATTTACCGGTGTGAAGATCCCCCTGGTCGATAGCCTCAGCGGCGAATTGTACAGCCTCATCAATGCTCATATTGTCCATAGGTGTCATGTGAACCCTCCTCCGTGCCTTTTCATGCTTCTTACACTAGGGTTAACGTTCAGGAGGGACAGGTATTACAGTTCACGACCTTACAGGGACCTTACGAAGGCAGCGTGCGCAGGCTTCGCTAGGAGACAAACACCTTGCCAGCGTTGTCGGCGGCTTTCTGTGTCTTGGGAATGATGAAACAGAAGAGGCTTCCAGTACCTTCCTTGCTCTCGCACCAGATCTGGCCGTTATGCATATCGACCATCGCCTTGGCGATCGACAATCCTAATCCCATCCCGCCATGCTTACGCGTGAGGTGGGACTCGACCTGATAGAAGCGATCGAAGACGCGGGCGACGTCTTTTTCTGGTATACCGATTCCCGTGTCGACAACAAAGACCTTGACAAGCTCACCATCGCCTTCCGCCTTGACGCCGATCTGACCGCCCGGATCGGTGAAGGCCAGCGCGTTCTTGATTAAGTTGGTTAGCACAATGTCCAGTTTCTCACGGTCGCCTTCAACCATGAGTGGGTTATTATCGGGAACATCGAACTCGAAGGCGATTTCCTTGCTCTTCGCTTCCTCCCGGAAGCTGTTGGAAGTCTCCTCGATCATACGGCTCATCGAGAAAGGCTTGCGTCGAACCCGAGATTGGCCCTGTTCTTTGTGGGCAATCGTTGCCATATCTTCAATGATGTCCTTAAGCCGCATGGCGCTGCGGATGATGACTTCCATCTGCTCCTGGTGTTTTGTAGGGATAATCTCCTTAAGAAAGGTTGCATGACCGAGGATCAGACCGAGTGGGGTGCGAAGTTCATGTGATGCGATGGCGATGAAATCGGATTTCATACGATCGAGGCGCTTGAGTTCCTTATTGGCGTTCTGGATGTTCTGCAGCAGCCTGGCATTCTCGATTGCAACAGCAGCCTGGGCAGCGAGCGTCTCTAGTATGGCTAGATCATCTTCGGTATAATGGCCTTCGCCGAGCTTATTTACTGCTTCGAGAACACCGAGCGGCTCGCCTTTAACAATTAGCGGGACACCGAGTATTGAGTGAGTTTCAAAACCCAGTTCCTCATCAACTTTACGATACACGCGAGGATCTTCACTGGCGTCCTGAATCACCATAGGTCTGGCATTCGTAAAGATCCAGCCAGCCACACTGGAATCGAGCGGCACGGCGATCGATTGGAGATGGTCGTGTTGATAGCCGGGGGATGCCTCAAAGCGTAGTTCTTTGCTCTCCTCATCGTAGAGCAGTAGCGAGGCGACCTCACTATGGGTGAGTTCCTGGGCGACTTCAATGATTGTATAGAGGAGTGCTTTGAGATCGAGGGTTGCCGAGAGTGTACGGCTGATCTCGAGCAATCTTTCAAGTCGTTGGCTTTTGCTTTTGGTCGCTGACCGATCAGTCATAAGTTTGTCCAGGAGGTGAAAGCCGATTGTAGCATAGCAAGCACGTGGAGGAAAAAACAAGCATCCTTTCTTCCCATGTGGTGTTGAAAAGAATGAACTTTTGAAGCATGGAGGCCAAGAATGCCAGCAAGCAAGAAAGTGCGAGTCGCAATTATTGGCGTGGGGAACTGCGCCTCAGCACTCGTTCAGGGCGTTGAGTATTATAAGAACGCTAATCCCGAAGACCAGGTCCCGGGATTAATGCACGTCAACCTCGGTGGCTACCATATCAAGGATATCGAGTTCACCGCTGCATTTGATGTGATCACATCCAAGGTGGGTAAAGACCTGAGTGAGGCGATTCACGCCGAGCCAAACAACACAGTTAAATTTGCCGAAGTCCCTAAAACAGGGATCAAAGTAGGACGCGGCATGACCCACGATGGCATCGGAAAGTATCTCTCCCAGGTCGTCGAGAAGGCGCCGGGTCCAACCGATGATATCGTTGGTATTCTCAAAGAAACCAAGACAGATGTCGTCGTCAATTTCCTGCCTGTCGGTGCGGAGATGGCGACGAAATGGTATGTCGAACAGGTGCTTGAAGCCGGCTGCGGATTCGTGAACTGCATCCCGGTTTTTATCGCCTCTTCGGACTATTGGGTCGGTCGCTTTGAGGAGCGCGGGTTGCCGATCATAGGCGATGACATTAAAAGCCAGGTCGGGGCGACGATCACTCACCGCGTGCTTACGGCCTTATTCCGTGACCGCGGTGTGCTCATGGATCACTCCTACCAGCTGAATTTCGGCGGGAATATGGATTTCTATAACATGCTTGAGCGCGAACGGCTTGAATCAAAGAAGATTTCGAAGACCGGCGCGGTGACCAGCATGCTGCCGTACAAGCTCGCGGAGGAAGACATCCATGTCGGCCCGAGCGATTATGTTCCGTGGTTGACCGATAGGAAGTGGTGCTATATCCGCATGGAGGGCACCTCTTTTGGCGATGTGCCACTAAATCTCGAACTGAAGCTTGAAGTGTGGGATTCGCCCAATTCTGCCGGGGTGGTTATTGATGCTGTTCGTTGTGCGAAGTTGGCGCTGGACCGAAAGCTCTCCGGCCCAATTCTCGAACCCTCCTCCTACTTCATGAAAACACCGCCGGTGCAGTATTCCGATGATGAAGCTCGCGATCGGACCGAGGCGTATATTCGAGGTGAAGGAACCGAGAAAGAAAAATCCTGATCGGGTCAACGTGGATATTCGATGATGTGTATGATAAGGGCACCCAGATCATTCGGGTGCCTTTTTATAAATTAGGTCGAAGTAAGGAAGACGATTATGCAAGCCATGCGACTTCATGAACAGAAGCCGATCGAGGAAAAACCGTTGCGATACGAAGAGATCGCGCAGCTGCAAGCAGGGAGTGGTGAACTCCTCGTGAAAGTAAGCGTATGTGGAATTTGCCACACCGACCTGCACACTGTTGAAGGGGATATCACTCCGCCCGATCTGCCCGTTACCCCGGGACACCAGGCGGTTGGTGAAGTCGTTGGCATCGGCGCGGAGGTTAATGGGTGGAGCAAAGGTGATCGTATCGGCATCCCCTGGCTTTACAGCGCTGATGACACCTGTGAATTCTGCCAACGCGGTCAGGAGAATTTGTGCCCGAATGCTAAATTTACCGGCTTTGATCGTGATGGCGGCTATGCAGAATACATGCTCGCCGACCCGGCGTACGCGTTGAAGATTCCGGATGGGATCGAAGATGTCGCTGCCGCGCCGCTGCTCTGCGCGGGGATCATCGGCTACCGCTCCCTTCGCCTGGCGGATCTTCAAAAGGGAGAACGGCTTGGCCTGGTCGGATTTGGGGCGAGCGCGCACCTCGCTATTCAGGTTGCGCTTTACTGGGATTGCGAGGTTTATGTGTTTACGCGCAGCGAAGGACACCGTAAGCTGGCGCGGGAGCTCGGCGCTCATTGGGTGGGCGGTGCAGAAGATGATCAACCCGGACTGCTGGACCGTGCCGTGATTTTTGCGCCGGCCGGTCATCTCGTACCCACGATCCTGGCGAAATTGAGACCAGCGGGAACGCTGGCAATCAACGCCATCTATATGTCGCCCATTCCAGAAATGCAGTACGAATTAATCTACGAGGAGCGCACGTTGCGCAGCGTGACCAATCTAACCCATCAGGATGGCGTTGAATTTCTCAAACTCGCCGGGGAGATACCGGTCCGCTCCGAAACCACAGTCTATCCACTTGAGGAGGCCAACCAGGCACTGATCGAGTTGAAAAACAGCGCTATCGATGGTGCAGGAGTTCTGCAGATATGATCCGTATGGGTACGTCTGGCTTTTCATATGATGATTGGATTGGGCCTGTTTATCCGGAGGGGCTCCAGAAGTGGCAGTGGCTGGGCTTCTACGCGGAGCGGTTCGATACGGTTGAACTGAATGTGAGCTACTATCGCTTGCCGAGCCAGAAAATCGCTTCAGGATGGGTTGATCGCACACCGGAGCACTTTCTGTTTACGCTCAAAGCACACCGCAGCATCACCCACGAACGGGAGGATCCTGATTTCGGATCATTTCTAGATTCTATTGCACCGATCAGCGAGTCCGGAAAATTAGCCTGTATACTGGCACAGTTTCCATTTTCATATCATCCGACGGATGAAAATCGCAGCTATTTGCGGAAAGTGCGGGAGGGATTTGCGCTGATGCCGCTGGTGGTTGAATTTCGAGACCATGCCTGGGTCAGTGAGGCTACCTTCGAGATGCTTGCGGAGATGAATATCGGTTTTTGCTGCGTGGATGAGCCACGGATCAAAGGGTTGATGCCGCCGATCGCAAGGCTGACCAGCGATATCGCGTACGTCAGGTTTCATGGACGTAATGCAGAAAAATGGTGGCAGCACGAGCATGCATGGGAGCGCTACGATTACACCTACAGCGAAGAGGAACTCGGATCCTGGGTGCCGCGCATTCGCGAGTTGGATGCATCTGCCCCTTTGACGCTTGTGTATGCCAATAATCATTATCGAGGACAGAGTGTAGACACACTCAATAAGCTGGAATCTCTGCTTGCGGAAAGTGATTAACACGCTTTTCAGATGAGACGCTCACATTGTGTGGAGTTAAGCCCGAATGGTATAATCGCGCAAACGTCCTTGAGGGCCTCATTCTGCCCGAATTTAAGGCGAAAATGGGAAGAGTGAACGATGTCTGGACATTCAAAATGGTCAACAATAAAGCGTAAGAAAGCGGCAAACGATGCCAAAAGAGGGGCGGTCTTCACGCGTCTGGCGCGCGAGATCGCAATTGCGGCGCGCGAAGGTGGCGGTGACCCAGAAGTGAACTTCACACTGCGGCTCGCGATCGATCGGGCAAAAGCTGAGAACATGCCCAAAGACAACATCGAGC
>CBFDDM010000146.1:0-6286 GCA_965603565.1 uncultured Anaerolineales bacterium
AACAGTATCCGCTGGACGCTGAGCGCGTCTTTGTCACAGGCATGTCGAATGGCGGCAAGATGTCCTTCCGGCTGGCCTGCGAGACGACGGGGATCTTTGCCGCAGCTGCACCCGTCATCGCCTTGCTGCCTTCCGATCTGCGATGCGAGCCAGAGGAACCTATCTCGATCATGATCATGAACGGCACCAAAGATCCGCTCGTACCCTGGGAGGGTGGGCAGGTGAACGCATTTGGAAGAGCGCTGGGTGGCATACGCTCGACTGCGGAGACGGTTTCCCTCTGGGTTGAGCACAACCAGTGTCATCCCGGGCCAGAGCGAATCGTGCTTGACGATCGAGAACCTGCGGATAGGAGCTGGATTGAGATCGAACGATATGAGGATTGTGCACAGGGAGAGGAAGTCGTCCTTGTCACCGTACACGGGGGTGGTCATACGTGGCCGGGAGGAATCCAATACCTCCCAAAATTCATGATCGGCCGTACTAACCGGGATACACATGCCGGCGGACTCATCTGGGAATTCTTCGAACGGGTTACTGCTGAATAAGTAATCCTGCATAGAGGCAAACAATGCATGTCTGAGGGATGTCAGGCAGGCTGTTGCGGAGCATCTCTTATTGTCAGGAACCATCAAATGTCTTGGCTACAATGGGTATAGTTTGAGATCGCAGCCCACTTTCGGGTGTCTGCGGGTAGTCAAGGAAGAAAATCATGCAGACAAAAGTAAATTCCAGCGGATCTGCGCGTGAACACGGACTGCCTGGTTATTTCGATATGCAAGCGCGCATCGGTCATACAAAACATGTCGGCGGGTGGCAATCGACGCAGGAAATTGCTGAGATGATGTCGCTTCAATCAGGGATGGAACTGCTCTATGTCGGCAGCGGATCTGGCCTGGCGGCGATAAAGATTGCCAAACGGTATGACAGCCGGGTGGTGGGGGTTGATCTCATGGAGGAGATGGTTGCCTCCGCCCGGGAGTGGGCGGATCGCAAGAACGTGAAGGACAAAGTCGAATTTCGTGTGGCCGATGCCCTGGCGCTACCCTTCGAGGACGACAGGTTTGATGCGCTGCTCTGCGAATCTGTTAACACCTTCATCCAGGATTTACATCGTGCCGCGCGCGAATATGTCCGTGTCGTCAAACCCGGTGGCTGTATAGGTTTGAATGAGGCAGTATGGTATGAGATGCCGCCGAAACAAGGGGCACAGATGATGCGCGAATTAACCGGCCAGGAGCTAAAAAGCCCAGAAGAGTGGATCGAGATGCTCCGCCAGGCGGGACTCGAGGACATACAAGACCGGACCTACCCGGTCGATATGAAGAAAGAGGTCGGTGCCCAGATGGGGTTTCTCTCATTGCAAGAATATCTCCTAATCCTTGCGCGGGCGATCAAGAGCATGTTCGTTGATAAGGAGACGCGTGAGTTGATGCGCCTGGCGTTAAACGAGCCGCGTTCTGCCTATGACTATATGGGTTACGGTTTGTACGTAGGGCGTGTACCTGGGAAGGATTGAACGTCGAGCCGCGCCACCGAATATTTTTTGATCAAAGAATGCTTAGCTGACGATCTCTCCGTCTGAAAGCCGAATGATGCGCGGGGCGCGCAAGGCGAGCTCATCATCGTGCGTGACCATGAGGATCGTCTTGCCACGACCGACCAGGTCTTCGAAGAGCGAGATGACCTGCTCTGCGGAGCTGCTGTCAAGATTACCTGTGGGCTCGTCTGTAGCGATGATGGGTGGATCATTGGCCAGGGCCCGGGCGATGGCGGCACGCTGCTGCTGCCCTCCCGATAAGCGCGCCGGCAGCACGTGCGCCTGGTCCTCAAGACCGACCAGTTCCAACAACTCCTCGGCGCGACGATCACGTTCGACCTGGGTCAAGCCTCCACCAAAATCCATGGGTAAGCGGACATTCTCGAGCAGCGTGAGTGTGGGCAGCAGTTGGAAGAATTGAAACACGATACCGATGTTCTTGCCGCGCCAGATAGCCCGCTGGCCTTCATTCAGCGATTGCACGGATGTGCCTCCTACTGAAATTTGGCCTGAGGTTGGCTTGTCGATCCCGGTGAGCATGTTAATTAGCGTTGTCTTGCCGCTTCCGGATTTTCCCACAATAGATACCAGCTCACCATCCTTGATTTCCAAATCCACATCTCTAAGTGCTGTAAACTCACCTGCGCTGGTGCGGTAGATTTTGCTCACCGAATCGAAATGGATTAACGAACCGTTCGAATGGTGCTTGCCATTGACACCATTGTGGCCATTCGGACCATTCTTCTTTCCATTTGTTTGCCAGAAAATATTTAGCATATCGACCTATTCATAATCCAGAACTTCGCGGACGGTAAGGCGTGCCGCGCGTTGCGCCGGTGCGAGGCTGGCGAGGATACCAATGAGTACGACGACAAGCAGCCATAAGAGCAAACCGAGAAATGAGTACCGGAAGCTTAAATTGGCGGACATGACCGCATCGATGACCGCACCCGATAACGCCCGACCCGAGGGACCGGAGAGCGCCGCGCCGAGGATCCAGCTCAGGATGCCCACCGTTAAACCTTCAATTACGATGACATTTCGGACCGCCACATTTGACGCGCCCACGGCGCGCAGCACACCAATTTCACGTGTGCGTTCGAGGATGTTGATGCCCAGGCTTCCGGTTAGGCCCAGCCCACCAACGATCGCCAGCAGCACAGCCATAATGATCAACACGATCAGGATCAAATCGAATACATCGGTGAAATCACCAAAGACTGCGTAGTGCGTGACGCTGTCGCTTGAACTGAGGCCGGCATTCTCAAAGCGTGTCTCGATTCGATCTGCGAGAGTCTCTTGTTGTACCCGATCGCTCAATTGGGTCTCATTCCCGCGAATGCGCAGCGAATCGACGAGGCTTGGTCGGTTTGTGAGCGACCCGAATTCTTTGTAGGGCATATAGATACGGGCGCCGGACAAATGTGTGGAGGTCACGCCGACAATCTCATAGGTTCGCTCGCGTTGACCGGCGTCGAGCGTGATCAGAGATCCAACGCTTAGACCGGGCTCGATTTCGATCAAGTCCTTATTAATCACGATGGATTGGTGGTCGTTGGAATGAAGCCAGCGCCCTTCAATCAGCAGCGGATCGATCGTTCTGGCGTTGAAAGGCAAGCCCACCAGCTCGATTTCCGCGCTGCTCGTCTCGTCATCATGCACGATCTCCACGAGGCCATGCGCCCAGGCTTCGGCAACGGCGATCCCGGGTATCCGCTCTGCCTCCCGCAGCGTCGTGTGAATATTCGATCCGGGCGGCATACCCATTGTCACATCAAACATTACGTAGCGGGAGATCTCGTCTAGCTGTGAATTCAACGAAGCGCGGGTGCTGAAGACTGCGATAAACATCGCACCTGCCAATGTTAATGTGACAAGCGTAAAGCCCAGCCTGGATTTGTTGCGGAAAGTATTTCTCAGCGCGAGCAAAATTGGCGGGGCAAGGGTGCGAATCTTGAGCAAGATGCGATCAATGATTCCCTGATTTTCCTCATTACCAATACCGTACTGGTAGATCGCATCGTAAATTGAGATGCGGGTCCCATTGATCACGGGCACCAGGGCAACAGCCATCGGCATCAAAAGCCCGAGGCTGACCTGGAGCAGCAGCACGTTGAGTGGCGGCACGACGGTTGTGAGATCGAAGTTAACAAATCCTGCGGCGAATTCGGAGAGCCACCAGGCACCCAGCATTCCTGCGGGCAGAGCGATCATAAGCCCAAGGAAGCAGAAGATCATGACATTGAACAAATACATCCCGATGATCTGGCCACGTCTGGCTCCCATAGATCGCATGATGCCGATCTGTTTAATCTGTTGAACGAGCATCGCCGATACCGTGTTCACGACCAGACCACCGCTGAGCAAAATCGCCATAATGCCCATGATCTGCAGGATCAGCAAGAATCCATTGATCTGATTTTCCGCCCAATGACGGCCGGGGTCCGCGCCGATGCCGGGGATCTCCATCCGGAAGACCTGCAGATGGCTAGGCTCGATGACCCGCTCGCGGATTTCTTCGCCGATTTGCAGCACGTGATCGCGATCAAATTGATTCTCGGAAACGATGAGATCCAATCGATTGTAATAGGAGCCCTTGCCCATCCACTCGAGGGTGTCCATGTTCACGTAAGCTGTAACCTCACCTAACAAAGTGTACGGCATCGTGTAAAGGTCATGCGCGATTGCAGTGACCTCAAGCGGATAGACGCGCTCGTCATCGACCTGTATGTATAAGGTGTCCCCGATTTGAACGCCGAGGCCCTCTGCGGATAGGCGTTCCAGCACGATCTCGCGAACGTCCAGATCCGGATCGCCCCGTTCAATGCGCACTTGATTGACGTTCAAATCATTAATGTCTGGGAATGCGTTCAGGCTGAGATCAATCCATTCCCCATCCATCGTCTGGATTGAACCGCTCGTGATCCGGCGAGCCTGGACAGCCTGGACGTCCGAGCGCGATTCAACAGCACTATCTAAGCCGCGCTGGAAAGGGGAGACGGAGATGTGCAAACTTGCAGGCGCGCCTGCATAGAAAGCCCCGAATAAGTCTCGCCTTACGATCACGCCGGCGTGGTTGATCATGCCTACGGTCGCCACACCCACAGCAATCGAGAGAATGACGAGCATGGATCGCGAGCGATTGCTCCAGGTGTCTTTCAGAATTTTGATCCACCGGGTGGGTGTGCTGATCATTGCGTCTGCCCCGCGTGAATTTTGTGGGTGGGCAAACCAATGGAGGATGTGGTTTCCAGAACGCCCTCGTGAATGTCGATGATGCGATCGGCTCGTTCAGCGACTTCATGGTCGTGAGTTACGATCAACAACGTTTTGCCAAATGATTTGAGTTCCTCAAATAAATCCATGATCCCGCTGGCTGTTTGTGAATCCAGATTTCCAGTTGGTTCATCTGCAAGGACAAGCTGCGGATCGTTAGCTAAGGCCCGGGCGATGGCGACACGCTGCTGCTGTCCACCTGAAATCTTTGCAGGCACCTTGTTCCCGTGCTCCCCTATCCCAACCTGTTCAAGCAGTTTCATCGCACGGGTGCGCCGGCCTTCAGGCGGATGGATGCCGTTGAAGTCCATCGCCAGCGTGATGTTCTCGATCAACGATATCGATGGGAGCAGCTGGAAAAATTGGAAGACCACGCCTAAATTCCGGCCTCTCCAGCGCGCTAATTGATCGTCGTTTAGTTTATGAATCGCAACGCCGCCGATTTCAATGGATCCAGCGGTTGGTTTGTCGATGCCCGAGATCATATTGATCAGTGTGGACTTGCCTGCTCCTGATTTTCCGAGCAGCGCAACGAACTCGCCTTGATCGACCTGCAGATCAACCTTGTGGAGCGCAGGGAAATTACCTGCTGGCGTCTGGAATATTTTGTTGAGGCCGCGTACGTCGACATGCTGGTCTCTGTTCGATGCAGCGGGCTGCGATGTATCGTTGAATAGCATTATTTCCTGAGATCAATACTGGTAGAACTCTGTGGGACACTTGATGAACTAATCCGGCCCCTATCGATAACTCGATGGATGCCAATCGTAGATGCTACCATAGCATAAGGGAGGATCAGATTAGCGTTTCATTACAGTTACCTTACTGTTCTCAGGATTGTCGATAGCTCGTCCCCTTCCCTGAGCGCAAAATTGATGCGTCATGAACTTACCCCAACGCGATCCAATAGCCATCCCGGAATACTCAAAAGCCCTGGGTCCTGCAAATATTTGCAAGACCCAGGCAGCTTGACCAGCCTTTGCTTTATTCCCATCCAACTCTCATTCCAGCGCCAGGATGTATGCTCCCGTACTCCACACATCGACCTGGATTGTGTACGTGCCTGATGTTGGCAGCGTGAGGTTGCTGAGCAGTGCGGTCATACCCTCACCGCCATCATCATCACTTGCGATAACCTGTCCATCAGGACCTAGAAGGTTGATCCGTGGGTCCGTGTCACTGCCCGCCGCCGGTGCACACCAGATGGACACTTGTTGACCTGCGGAGCCGCTAAATGTCCATTCTTCGACGCCAAAAACATCGTCGATGCTCCCCTGGACCTGTGAACCCGGTGTAATAGGTCCACGTCGGGTTGCATCGGAGGAGCTCGAGATTGTTCCTTCGAATCCCGAGCTGGATGGCAGTTGGGTGGCAGCCGAGAGACCCATCAGCAGTGGGAAGACGACCGCTACTACGGTTACAAATGTCCAGAAGATCATGATGTCCATGATCTCCAGGCGCCGGGCGTTG
>CBFDDM010000147.1:0-6225 GCA_965603565.1 uncultured Anaerolineales bacterium
ATGGATGTGGGCGCTGAGATCCTGGTGGAGTATCTCCCAGGCAACCCTTTAGTCACGCGCATCAAGAACGACGACACGCGTTCATAGGCTCATGGTGGAATTCATCGTGGTGCTTCGAGCTCTGGGCAGGTGGCTAATTTGAGCGTCAGCGAAAGTCGCGGGGAAGCGGAGCAGGGGAAAGATCCCTGGCAGCGCACCCTGACGATCCTCTTTATCAGCCAACTGACAACGGCGGTCGGCTTCTCGAGCATTTTTCCTTTCCTGCCACTCTATGTTAAGAGCCTTGGGTCGAGTTTCGGGCTCAGTGTCGAGCTGTTATCCGGTCTCGTTTTCTCGGCGCAGGCATTTACGATGATGATCGCTTCCCCGATTTGGGGGACATTGGCGGATCGATACGGACGCAAACTCATGGTTGTCCGGGCGAGTCTGGGCGGTGCGGTGCTGCTGCTCTTGATGGCTTTTGTGCAGTCGGGGGAGCAGCTCGTTGCCCTGCGGGCGGTCCAGGGTTTGGTCACCGGCACCGTTGCCGCGAACAGCGCATTGCTCGCAGCTCAGGTCCCGCGCTCGAAAATTGGATATGCGATGGGTATGCTGCAGGTGGGTCTCGGATCCGGCGTTGCGTTTGGACCGATCATCGGTGGTGCTGTCGCTGACGCATTCGGTTACGGGGCGGCGTTTTTCATCACCTCGGCGCTGCTATTCATCTCTGGCATGATGGTGCTGTGGGGGGTTCGTGAGGAGTTCGATGAAGGCAGCGCGGTTGAGAGCAGATCGACCGGTTTCATGCAATTGTGGAAGCAGGTGTTCACAACACCGGGCGTAGCCATGTCCTACACGCTGCGTTTCTTGAGCCAACTGGGCCGGATGATGTTCATTCCGGTAGCGCCATTCTTCGTCGAGGAGCTTATGGGCGGATCCGGCGGCGTCAACAGCTTTACAGGACTGATCATCGGTCTGGGAGCGGGGGCCACTACGCTCACGTCGGGTTATTTCGGCCGGCTTGGCGATCGCATTGGATTCAGGTCGCTTGTCTCGATTTGTGCGATATCAGCAGGTCTGCTTTACCTGCCGCAGAGTATTGTGCAAGAGCCCTGGCAATTGCTGGCGCTCTCACTGCTGGTAGGCATCGCGATGGGCGGGGTGCTGCCGTTGATCAGCGCGCTCCTGGCGAGCTACTCGAAGGCTGGAGGTGAAGGTTCGGTGTACGGCATCGACAATGCCGTACGAGCCAGCGCACGGGCGATTGCTCCGCTGATCGTCTCGGGTGTGATGCTCGCATTGGGCATCCGCACGACGTTCCTCATCACTGGCGGCATATTTATCCTGACGGGTGTGCTTGCAAAATTCAGCTTGCCGGCTGCTCCTGCCGAAGTCGCAACGCCGGTCGAGTTAGCTGAAATGGAATGATGACATTGCGGATCTGTGGCTTGCTGTCCTACGTCGAGGAGGGGGTAGCCTCACTTTGCTGGATCGGTTGGTCATGCTCGGCAAAGCGCTTGCGTGTTCGCGTGTAGAGGGAAAGGTAGCCGATGACCGCAGCTCCAGAAAGAATCCCGGCTGCGTACCACACCCAGCGCGGGTCAAAATGATCCATGATCAAGCCTGCGGCGAATGGACCGACGGTGTTCGGGATCGCCCAGGATAACCCGAAGAAAGCCATATAACGACCGCGCATCGCCTCAGGTGCGAATCGCGCTGCCAGCGCCTGACCCACGGGGATAATCAACATTTCACCGAAAGTGATCACGAGCATTGCAACCGCAAAAAGAAAATAGGTCGAGACGAAGCCATAAGCCGTAAAGCCGACCATATAAAGCCCGGTCCCCAAAGCCATGATAAGCATCTGTGGGTATGGTCGGACTTTTCGAGTGATCCAAAATTGCAGCAGCACGACCGTGGCTGCGTTCATGCTCAATAAAGCGCCGAAGCCACGGGCGGGTACATCATGGACATCACGCAGATAGACAGATAAAGTGCTGTACATCTGGAGATATACGATGCTCATGAGCATCGTGGCCAGCACGAACGCCAGAAAGAGCCCGTCGCGGGTCACGAGACCGTAACCCTTGATCGTATCGAGCAGATTGCCGCCCTTCGCTTCGCTGTCGTTGGAAGGCATCGTCTCCGGCACAGCGAGGTAAAGTATGATCGCGACGATGATGCTGGAGATGGCATCGAGCACGAACAGCAGGAGATATGAGCGCGCTGCGAGCAGGCCGCCGATCGTGGGACCGATGATCCATGCCATGTTTCCGGCCACGCGCAAGATGCCGAACCCCTCCGAGCGTTTCTCCTCGGGAAGCAAATCGGCGACCATGGCCTGGCGCGCCGGTCCACCCATATCGGAAAGCAGTCCAACGAAACCGGCGAGGATGTAAAAGACCGATAAGTCCTCGACAAGTCCCATAAGCACGCTGCTCAATGCGCTGATGACCAGGCCGAAAAGGACCAGGATGCGGCGTCCAAATCGGTCGGTAAGCGCGCCGCCGATCATGCTTCCAATGAGACCGGTCACCGAAAAGATGGCCAGCAGCACGCCGGCTTGCGTCATCCCGACCCCGAATTTCTGCGTGATATAGAGGGAGAAAAAAGGGAAGATGAGCGTTGCACCGAGCCGGTCGATGAACCCCGATCCGGCCAATACCCAGAAGGATCGCGGGAACTCTCTGTAAGTGCTTCGTAGTTGGTTGATCATGAGTTTATGATCAGGAAAGTCCTCTGATGACCTTAATCAACGCTCATCCGGTCGAATGTGGCGTAGAACTGTCCGACTCCTTCCGGTGCTTCGGGATCATAGAAAAGCGAAACAATCTCGAAACTTGCCGGAGAGTCGATCAGGGCACCTTCCAGGATCGAAGCGTAAGGATCGCCTCCTAAAATGCGGTGCGCGATCGTCAGATAGAGCCGGTCGAGCACCCCGCCGTCGAGCAGCAGGTGGAAGACGTGCGGTCCGGCTGTGGAGTAGATCAGGCGGTGCCCGAATTCCTGGAGACCCGCGATCAGCTTCGGACCGGTGACGTCGGCTTCACCGGCCTCGATCACCTCTGCGCCCTGGTCGGCGAGAGCTTTCTTGCGATCATCATCGGCGTTCTCGGTTGTGAATACATATAAGTCTCGCCCGGGATCCTGAAGCGGGGAGGGGACATCGAAATCCAGGCTGCGGCTGATGACAGCTACAGCAGGGTAATCATTGAGCCCCTGATCCTGCCGCCAGCGGCCGAGATCCTTGAACTTGGGGTCGTCGTATACCTGCAGCAGTTCCTGCTTGGGTCCTTGTTCATATTCACGCAGGTAGCGCCCGCTGGTGATGAGTACATCGGACTGCACTGCCAGTTCTTGAAACAAACGCCAATCGCGTTCGTTGGTGATCTGCGTCGCCAGCGTCAAACCCTCGCGGTCAGATTCGGGAACGGCGATGCGTCCATCCAGACTGGCAATAAAGTTCGCATAGACAAAGGAAGAATCGCTTGATCCAACCCTGGACCGCAGATCCTGGCTCAGGTAAAGGTCGTTATGCTTGAGAGATCCTCCACCGGGTGGGTAGAGTTTAACTACGTCTGAACTCATAAAAGTATCATCCTTTATCCCTGTTGAGCTTCTTGACCCTCGTAATCAGAGATCGGCCTCTTCTTCGTTTTTTGTGTACGTCTGAGTGCAAGGAAATTGCCGGCGATGATCAATATTACTCCGAGCAGGCCGAGCATATTCCATTGCAGCTCTTCGAAAAGGGTGGAGAGGGTGAGGGCAACGACGGGGAAGAGGACCGTGACGTATGCAGCACGGTCAGGTCCGATGCGCCCCAGCAGCGTCAGGTAGCTACCGAAGGCGATCACAGAACCAAACAACGCCAGGTAAAGCAGCGAAAGAGTGTACGAAATCGAGGCTTCGTAGTCGATTTGCGCGTCGCGCAGGATGGCGAGCAGGAACATAAACAGCGCCCCGTAAGCCATGCCGAACATGTTTGTCTGGACGACCGGCAGAGAATTTCGCTGATTACGTGCCGAGATGATGTTTCCCAGCGAGGCAGAGATCGTCCCGCCGAGCGCCAGCCCGAGTCCGAGAGCACGAGTGCTTGTAAGCGAGAAACTGCGTAATTCTGGCCAGAAAACGAGTGTCAAGCCGGCTATGCCAATGAGCGCGCCGGTGATCACCTGCCAGCGGATCTTGCTGTGGAGGAACAGGGCACCGAAGAGTGTATTGAGAACGACGATCAATGAAAAAATGATCGCGACCAATCCGCTGCTGAGGTACGTTTCTGCATAGTAAATCATGATGTAGTTTAATGAGAACAAGAAAAAGCCCTGCAGTGCGATGAACAGGTGAGCTTGAATCGGAAAGCGTAGTCTGAGCTTTCTGACAATCGCGAAGAAGAAAAGCAGGATCGCGGACAGCGCGAAGCGGTAGGCGACGGAAAGTTCAGGCGCGACGGTTCCCAGCTGGAATTTAATCGCCAGCCAGGTGGAACCCCAGATCAGGAGTGTGATCAGATATAGAAGGTAATCAGGCAAACCATCTCCCAGGATAACAAAGGTGGATTATACCTGCGAGTGCTCATAGTTTCATGTGACCGGTTAAAGAAGGATGGAAAGAATTGATTAAGATCGATGGATCACTGGGCGAGGGAGGCGGGCAAGTCCTTCGTTCGGCGCTGACATTGTCACTGTTGGTCCAGAAGCCGTTCCGGATCAGCAATATTCGCGGGCGGCGGAAAAACCCTGGTCTCCGGGCACAGCATCTCGCTTCGGTTCATGCTGCCGGCGTGGTGGGGGAAGCAGATCTCGAAGGAGATGAGCTGGGCAGCCAGGATTTGACATTTCAACCTTCAGGCTTGAAGGCAGGTGAGTATCGCTTCGAGATAGGTACCGCCGGCTCATGCTCACTTGTTTTGCAGACGATATTTCTTCCGCTCGCACGCGCGGGAGCCGGATCACGGGTCGAGATCACGGGTGGCACACACGTAAAATGGAGCCCGACCTATGAATACATCGATCGGGTATGGCTGCCCGTAATGAAAATGCTTGGTTATCCCGCGGATATAAGCCTGCGGGAGGCAGGTTTTTATCCGAGAGGCGGCGGGAAGATTGAAGTCTTCGTGTCGCCCGGGCATGCTGATGGCGGTCTCAACGCAGAGCGTTCGCAAGCAGATCAACTTTTCGAAGGGCTCTCGCTGAGCGCGAATCTGCCTGAGCACGTGGCGGAGCGTCAGCGAAGCCGGATGCTGGAAAGGCTCGCAGAACATGACCTTTCTGCAGAAATCGAGATCCTGCGACCTGGATCGGTGGGTCGCGGCAGTGCCGTATTTATCACCGGCTCGGCGGATCGAACATATTTCGGATTCAGCGCGCTGGGAGCTAAAGGCAAACCGGCTGAGGTGGTTGCAGAGGAAGCGGTAGAGCAAATGTTGAGCTTCATCCAGACCGGTGCCGCCGTAGATCGATATCTGGCCGATCAACTCTTGATACCGCTCGCGGTCGCAAGTGAGCCTTCGCAATTCACGGTAGATGGTGCCACTCAACACCTTTTCACAAACGCCGACATCGTTCGCCAATTTATCGATGCGGAAATCGAGATTATTGAAGCGCATGAAGGTGCGAAAACTCGGGTCGAAATTGAACCCGCACCGCCAGGCTGATGCGATCTGCGAGGGGGTGAATCCTGGGATAATCGTCCTGTGCTTGCAGGTCAAAGGTGCCATTGAATCTGGCTGCCCGGTCGCGTAAAATCACGGGCATGCACTCAAGAGCACAGGATCCCCCGGCGAGTATCAGAAGGCATTTACTGGGACGATCGGCAGGCATACTTGTCGTTTGCCTGCTCTTCGCCGTTTTCCTGAGCGCCTGCGGGATGCCGCTTCCTTTCATGGCTACGCCGACGCCAACGCAGACTCCAACATCCACTCCAACCTCAACCGCGACGGTGACCGCGACGGCAACCCTGACGGCTACGCCTACGGTCACCAGCACACCGACAATCACGCCGACGCCCACGATCACCTCAACGCCGACCATCTCGCCCACGCCCACATTTGACTTCCCGGATGCAACGGTGAGCATGCAGGCGCACTGCCGTTATGGTCCAGGCAAAGCATACCTACATGCCGCAGATCTTTATCCGGGCGATCGCGCCGTGATCCACAATCGCAACTGGGATGGTACCTGGCTTTGGATCCTCCCTGATAAGCAGCACTACCACTGCTGGGTTTCAGCATCGGTCGTCGATGTAGTA
>CBFDDM010000148.1:0-6167 GCA_965603565.1 uncultured Anaerolineales bacterium
TCCCGCGTGATCAACAAGAGTCCACAGGTCAGCCACGAGACCCGCGAGCGTGTCCAGGAAGCGATTAAAGAACTGGACTACCGCCCCAATCCTATCGCGCGTCGTCTTTCCTGGGGAAAAACCCTGACGATTGCAGCAATCGCGCCTTTCTTCACGCGCCCCGCAACCATTGAACGTTTGCGGGGCGTTGAACTTTCTATCGCCGGAACCGAATATGATCTGATTGTTTTCAACGTGGAAACACCCGAGCGGCGCGATTACACCTTCGACGAAGTCACTCGTCGCGAACGTGTGGACGGTGCGCTGATTATCTCGCTGCCACCCTCGCCAGAGGGCCTTAATCGGTTCAACTCAGCGAACATCCCAATTGTGCTTATCGATGTGAATCACCCCGAACTTGCCCACTTTTCCCGGGTGATCGTCGATGACGTCGCTGGCGGCTTTAAAGCTACACGGCACCTGATCGATCTGGGACACCGGCGCATCGGCTATATCAGCGATTCGTTTGATGACCCCTTTTATTTCTCTGCAAGCCGCGACCGATTTGATGGCTACCAACAGGCGCTCCAGCAAGCGGGGATCGAGATTGACCCGATACTTCATCGCAGAGGCGATCACGGTCGATATGAAGCGCAGCGCCTGGCGACGGAAATGCTCAGGATCGAACAGAAACCAACCGCAATTTTCGCCGCCAGCGACACACAAGCCCTGGGTGTGCTCGAGGCGGCACGAGAGTTGGAACTGCGCGTGCCCGAACAACTTTCAGTAATTGGTTATGACGATGTCGAGTTTGCCGATTATGTCGGCCTGACGACCGTCCGCCAGCAGTTGTTTGAATCGGGACAAGCGGGGCTGCAGCTACTGCTCGACGCAATATCCGAGGGGGACCGAGAGCCAGTCTGCACCGAGTTGAAAACCGGACTGATCCTGCGTTCGACGACCGCACCCCCGAGGAAGGGATGAACAAGAGGGGATGTGTCACAATAAACATATGCCGGGATCTCATGCCAAGAAGGCTGAGATGCCCTGAATGACAATTACGAGAATGGTGTCGATACGAAAGGAGGGTTCTGCAGATCAGACGACATGAGACAATATCGTTTCTGTTTATTGGTCAATCATTCACTAAGGAGTGAAGAGAGATGAAAAAGATCTTTACAATCGTAGGGCTGTTGCTCGTGGCCACAATGGTGCTGTCGGCCTGTGGCGGAGGCGCCGCTGTGCCAACCGACATGCCTGAGCCCATGGAAGAACCGACTGAGCCCATGGAAGAACCAACTGAGGCGATGGAAGAACCAACCGAGGCAATGGAGGAGCCCGCCATCGACTGTAGCGGTGTCAGCGAGGGTGACGAGATCAGCATGATGTCCCAGTGGTCCGGTGCTGAGGCGGAGAAAATCAACACCGTCCTCTCAGCCTTCGTCGAAGCCTGCGGCGTGTCTATAAACTCTGAATCCACCCGCGATGCGGCCGTTCTCGACACTCGCGTGAAGAGCACCCCGCCTGATGTGTTGTTCTGGCCTTCGACCGCCATCATCTCACTCTATGGCGAGCAGATGCAGGACCTCAACGAACTTGGTGCTGTCACCGGCAACTACGCGGAGTTCTGGGTCACCGATGGCACAGTGGACGGCCGGCTGCTAACGCTACCCGCCAAAGCCGACCCTAAGACTTTGGTTTGGTACAGCCCAGTGCAGTTCGAGGCCTGGGGATATGAAATACCGGCCACTTTCGAAGAGCTCGATGCACTCGTTGAGCAGATGGTGGCGGATGGGAACGTTCCATGGTCGATGGGATTCGAGAGCGACGCAGCCACTGGCTGGACAGGCTCGGACTTCATTCAGGATCTACTGCTGACCTATGAAGGTCCCGGCTATGTTCTAGGCCTCTTTGATGCGACGGTCGCTTACGACGATCAGGGCGTTCAGGATGCCTACGCGACCTATCAGAAGTGGGCGTCAGATCCGGCCTACACAGTGGGCGGCGCCGAAGGGACGGTCAACACCCCGTTCCTCGAGGCTATATACAAGCCCTTCTCTGATCCGCCAGAAGCAATGATGGTCAAGCAAGCTGGATTCGCCGGTGGCGAGATCGTGGCGCAGTTCCCCGATCTGGTATACGGTACGGACTTCGACTTCTTCGGCTTCCCCGGCGCTCAGGGATTACAGGGCGGTGCGGACTACCTGTTTGCCTTCAGCGATTCCGCTGCTAGCAGCGCACTGATCAAGTACCTCACAAGCGAAGTGGGCGGAGCCAACTGGGCCGCTGTGGGCTTCGATGTTTCACCCAATACAGGCTCCACGGGCAACTATCCTGACGAGCAGCTAGAGAAGAAATCCGACATGCTCGCCAACACCCAGGGTTTCACGCCGGACCTCGGTGACACCTTGGGCAACCCGTTCCAATCTGCGGAATGGGCGGCGATTATCAGCGTTGTTCAAGGTGCGGATATCCCCGCTCCCCTTGCCGACGCAGCTGCAGCTCAAATGGAGACTGTATCCCAGTAAATCTGCTAATGGCGGAGGTGTTGGGGGAGCGATCCCCCAACACCTCTTTTATTTGCATGAAGTACTACCCCGGAGGAGAAGCGTTATGACGACCCCTCAGATAATGAAGCAAGGTCGCGTAGTGCCCTGGCTATACTTGCTGCCCGCGCTGATTGTGATTGGCATTTTTATCTTATATCCGATGATTAGCACAACCGCGCTCAGCTTTACTGACCGTACTGGAGAAGATTCCGCGGTCGAGCAGTGTGTGGAAGGTCAACCCTGCTGGGGCATTTTCGAAAACTATCGCTATGCGCTGACGAATGAGCAGATGACTACCGCCTTGCGCAACAACGCGCTATGGTTGCTGGTGATGGTGCCGACAACTGTCGCCTTAGGCCTATTGGTTGCGGTGCTCGCCGACAGAGTCAGTTATGAGAGCATCCTCAAATCACTCATTTTCATGCCAATGGCGATCTCGTTCATCGGCGCCGGCGTAATCTGGCGCTTTATGTACGCTATCGAGACGGGTCGAGGCGAGCAGATCGGCCTGCTCAATGCAATCCTAACCAACCTTGGTATGAAACCAGTTGCGTGGCTAAGCACCCAACCCATCAACAACTTCGCGCTTATGATGGTCGGTATCTGGCTCTGGGCTGGGTTCAGCATGACGATACTATCGGCTGCGCTCAAGGGACTACCCCAAGAAGTCTTGGAGGCAGCTGAAGTAGACGGCGCTTCCGCATGGCAACTTTTCTGGAAGGTAATGCTGCCGATGATCATGCCCACCGTCACTGTGGTCACTACCACTTTGATCATCATTATCCTTAAGATCTTTGATATCGTCTTCGTCATGACCGGCGGTAACTTCGGCACAGAAGTGATCGCCAATCGTATGTTCCAGTTGATTGTGACCAACGTCGGGCGGTCAACGGCTATAGCAGTCCTACTCCTGGTTCTCACAATCCCGGTGATGTACTTCAACGTCCAGCGCTTCCGTGAACAGGAGGCCATGCGATGAATAAACCCTTTGCTCGATTCAACCGATTATTCAATAAACTGCCCGTCCACCTGGCGCTGGTTGTTATCGTGATCGCGTGGTTGGTACCAACGCTCGGCGTCTTTATCACTTCCTTTCGTAGTCGTGAGGCCGTTCGTGAGAGTGGTTGGTGGACTGTATTCACCCCATCAACAGCAGAGGGTGAGGAAGAATACACGACTTATTGTGCCTCTTGCCATGGCGCCAACGGTGGCGCAATTCCCGAGGCCGATCTCTCCGATCCTGGGCTCGTCATGCAATATCCTCGATCGGCCAGCCTGCTAGCTACTTTGCGGCAGGATATTGATGGGGAATCACACTTAAAGGATCCGACGCTGCCGGACAACCCCCGCGATGCACAGGAAATCCTGGCACCAACTGTTAACTACCTGCAAGTTCTCTCCGGGATAGAGAGTGCCGAGGGTTCTTTCAATTTCACCCTTAACAACTACACTGACGCTCTTGTTGGCTACAAGGGTACACAGGATTACCTTACGGATTGCGAGCAGGAAGTTCCCAGCACCTTAGCCAAGTACAGCTGCAATTTCGCCCAAGACCTCCTCCATCCAGAGGGCATGGGTAAAGCGTTCTTAAATACCTTCGCCGTCGCTGTGCCATCCGCTTTGTTGCCCATTCTCTTCGCTGGCTTTGCGGCATATGCGTTCGCTTGGATGGATTTCCCGGGTCGCCAATGGATCTTCGCTATCCTGGTCGGTCTCCAAGTGATCCCTCTCCAGCTCGCGCTGGTACCGATTGCCCGTCTTTACACCGATCTTGGAATACAGGACACTTTCATTGGCATCTGGCTGTTCCACACTGGTTTCGGCCTGCCTTACGCTGTGTATTTGATGCGCAACTTCCTGGGGGGCTTGCCTCGCGAGGTATTCGAATCGATCTATATCGATGGGGCCAATCACTGGGATGCCTTCTGGCGGCTGGCGATTCCGTTGTCGGTACCAGCTATTGCATCCCTCTGGATTTTCCAATTTCTTTGGATCTGGAACGACTTTCTAGTAGCCAAGATCTTCCTCTCCCGCCACCCAGTGCTGACGGTTCAGATCACAAACCTGATCGATCCACGTGGCGGGAATTGGCACATTCTTACCGGCGCCGCATTCCTGTCCTTCATTGTGCCCATGGCAGTGTTCTTTGGCTTACAGCGGTTCTTCGTACGCGGCATGCTGGCCGGCTCGGTCAAGGGATAGGCGTTCGGCACAGGCTAATAGGCTCGCCCGACGCGTTGTTGTTCAGGCGTACAGGGTCTCTTGGTGAATCTTGCACGGGCCGGAGTGTGGGGCCCCGGATATTGGAGCCCCCCGCGTTTTATTTGTTGAAGGCGTCGCGCGCACGGCATGAATGGGAACACGCTCTTGACGAGCCTGACCTGCACAGCCGCATGAAGAGGAGGCCATGAGACCAAAACTCCGCCGATCCACGCTCGAGAAGCTCCTGCAGGTGAGCGACATAGACGCGCTCAGCGGTGCTGAGCTGCTCGAGTTGTTCCGTGAGGATATCAACACGAATCACCGGCCCAGCGATCTCGTGTATGAGGATCCGCGCAGTGGCGAGCGCGTCGTCTACAGCACCGCCCGTTCAGTGCGGCCGCACGATTATCCGGTGGAGCAGACGGAGGCAGCCGTCGATGAGGAGGGCTGCATCATCTGCCAGGGAAAGACGACCGGCGTGGTCGATGTCGCTGAACTTTCTGAAGGCTTCACGTTCATCAATAAGAACCTCTACCCGGCGTTCTATCCTTTTGATTCTTCAGGCTCATCCGGGCTGCACCTGCTGCAATGGACCTCATCTTGCCACGACGTCGACTGGCATAACATGAACCCCGAGGATGCGGGGATCGTCATGTCGAGGCTTGCGGTACTTGAGCGCAGTCTGCTTTCCACAACGCTGCCCGGGCAGGGTGTGGATGCAGAGAGGTTCGTTTCCATCATCAAGAATTATGGGGCAGTTGTCGGCTCATCGCTCAAGCACGGACACCAGCAGATCATGCTCACAAACGTGCAGCCCGGCAGCGCGAAGCTGCAGCGTGCCTTCCTCAGGGAGCGCGGTGAGACGTTTGCGGATTTCATGGTGCGTGAAAACCCCGAAGAATTGATCGTGCAGGATTACGGGCCGGCGTTGCTGGTGGTGCCCGGGTTCATGCGCCGGCCGTACGTGATGATGTTGTTCATTAAGGACACGCAGAAGGCATACATACATGAATTGACGCCTGATGAAACCAGCGCGGTCGCACGCGGGTGGTGTGACGCGACGCGCGGCTACCACGATC
Source organism: uncultured Anaerolineales bacterium (assembly GCA_965603565.1). Classification (GTDB taxonomy): domain Bacteria; phylum Chloroflexota; class Anaerolineae; order Anaerolineales; family E44-bin32; genus E44-bin32. The sequence continues at coordinate 5,810 of CBFDDM010000148.1, forward strand.
TCATGCCGCGCATCGGCAAAGAGGTCGCTTACAACATCCTCACGTATAACGGACCCGGAGCGGGGCTGTATTTTGAGTTCTTGCCCTACACCCAGACGCTTGGCGGGCTCGAGCGCATGGGGCTCTACATCTGCACCGAACTGCCCAAGGTGGCTGCACGCCGGCTGCGCGCGATCGTCAGCGATGGGGAGGCAATGACTTAATGTCTTCAACGCTGAAATTACAGATCGCGATTATTATTCCACAGGGCAATTTCGATCCAAAAGATCGCTACAGGTCCCGATTATCCAAACGCACTGGACACCGAAATTTACGATCTCGATCGCCGGCGAGTCCGGCTGCGGTAAGTCCGAACTGG
>CBFDDM010000149.1:0-6143 GCA_965603565.1 uncultured Anaerolineales bacterium
GTCAGCGGGAAAGGAAATTGGCTTCGAAAGAAACGGTTGCGTCTCATACTCTTAATAACGGTGCAACTAGCCTAAAAGTTCCAATTTGGTGTGGCTGGAGTGCATCCGCCTGCTGTGAACGGTAAATACAGATAGGAATATACCTCTATTCATGATGGAATGATGGTTAAAGGCGTGCAATTCACATGCCAAATAAGTACCAGGGGGGCGATTCGATGAGTTGTGGAAGTTGAGCTGCCTACATCAGGGCGATGAGCCCGTCGTTTTTCGCCTCCCGGTCTTCAGCCAGTGGCAGTAGCACAACGAAGGTGGTTCCGAAATTCTCTTTGCTCTCGATCCAGATGCGTCCACCCATGGCTTCGACCAGCGATTTCATGATCGAAAGACCAATGGGTTCCTCGCCAAGCCCCATGAGCGGAGGACCCTCGGGAGGGTAGCTCGGATCAAAGACGCGGTGAAGATCCGAAGCAGGTATGCCGCGCCCCTCATCACTGATGCGCAGAGTCAGGAAACCAGCGGCGTCTGCTTCGGCAATGCGCAGCCCAATGCCCACAACGCTGCCTTCAGGTGAAGCCCCGATGGCGTTGTTCAGGAGATGGATGACTACCTGGGAGATCGCATCGGGGTCGGCCATCACGCGTGGGACGTTTTGCGGGATGCGTTTGCGAAGGTGTAAACCGCGTTTCCCCATTGCGGGTTTGACCTGTTCGAGCGAGTCCTCGATCCAGTAAGAAAGGTCGAGCGAGGTAGGCAGCACCTCCAGGGATCCGGTTTCGATTGCTGCGATGTTGATTAATTGATTGAGCAGTTTGGCCAGTTTGTCTGTGCTCTCACGGATCCTTTCCACATAAAGCGAGGTGTCACCATCCGGGAGCGACTCGAGTTCATCGGAAAGCAAATCCGCATATCCCACAATCGAGGCCATCGGCTGGCGCAGGTCCTGCGCAAGATGAGCGATCCGGCGTAGATCGCTGCTGTCTTCGTTGACAGGCGGACGCCCATCTGGGAGTGCGTCCAACAAGGCTAATTGAGTGCGTGCCTCTGAAAGTTCCTGCAGGCTGTGCTGGAGTTCATAGGAAAGCTGGGCGATCTGTTCGTTATCGGCTGGTTGCGCTGGCACATCCGCAAACTCCTTCATGCGGTCAATCTCAGATTCGAGCAGTGAAATCGTTTCTCTTGCCAGGCTGTGGTTCTGAAGAAATCCTGCCAGTTCCTGTCCGGCCTGATCCGTCGCTTCGAGGAGTTGGTGGGTCAGGTCTGTATTTTCCTGGAGCAATCGTTCGACTTGACGGCGTGTTTCTTCGATATTGGCGCTTGGGGAAGTCATGGCGGCGTGGAGCGTGCGTTCATGTTTGCGCAGTTGTGAGAAGCGGTGGCCGATGAGCTGGCCAAACGATTTGACCGCCTCCATGCTTACGTCAGACCAGCGACTGCGGGCATAGGGTGAGAGCAGCACCAGGCCGCCGACAAGCTCTCCGTTGTATGAAATTGGAGCCATGAGGATTGGACCGGTCTGTACCAGACCGAGCGTCGATCTCAATTTTTGTGCATCAGGTATCTTCGTGCCTGCGGGAAGCACCAACGGCTGCTTGCGCTTTAGCGCTTGAGCCAGAATGGGCAATTCGTCGACAGTGTAAGTCTCGCCCTCGATGAATTTTTCGCTGATCAAATCATAGGCGGCCGCGACGGAGAGGTAGCCCGAAGGGTCGGGTGGCGTGATTAAGAAGCAGACTTCAGATTTCATGCTGCGCGCCACGCTCTTGACGGCGCCGCGCGCCAGAATATCCTGTGAACTTGATTCGAGAATGCTGGTCGTCTCCTGCAGGATCTCTGGCAGGAAGCGGGCTTCCTGATCGGAGCGGGTCGCTGGCTTGCGGGCGGCACGTGCCTGGGAGCGTGTGACCGCTGCGATGACGCCGCTCATCGCGATGAGCGGATATGCTCCAAGCTCGGCCCATCGAAGCAGGGCGGGAAAAGAAGCGTCGGATGGACCCAGCGTAAGGTGAAGGGCGTAACCGGCACCGAGCAGTGCGAATCCGGTCAGGAGAAGTGACCAACTCTCACGTCTATGCCATAGCAGCCAACCGCAGATGACCAGGCAAAGGAGGAAACCTGATATAGACCATAGGGCGTCTGCGGCAGTGCGGTTGAAGTATGGTGTGATTCCTGCCGGGGTGAGTAGTACGCTCGCCATAACCCCCACCGCGCTGAGCGCAAGGGTGCCGAGCAGCGCGAAGTCCCAGCGTTGCTTGTCCCCGGGCTGCAGTAGCCCCCAGGCGAATAAGGCCAGACTTGAAAAGCCCACAAACCGGTCAAGTGCGGGGAGCACAACGGTGCTGTTGAGGTTGCCCAACCACGTAAAGGCGCTGTAGCCTAACAACGCCAGTCGCAGGAAAAGCACGCCGAGCGCCGCCAGCTCCCAGCTCGAGAAATCAGTCTGTCGGCTTCCCCTATGGAGGGCGCGACCCATCGCCAGCGTTAATCCCAGCGTGATGATTAAGATCAGGTGATAGGCGAGCGTGCCTTCGGTTGAGAGCAGAATGGATGCTGCCTGTGTCAGTAGCATTTAGCCGGTTCTTTTACTGATGCGCCCCAGAAGAATTACGTGCTTAGATCCTGCATGATATCTTCATGCGGGCGGAGTGTAAAGAGTACGCATTGTTCATCGAAAGATGGACTGGACAAACGTTAAGTCTGTCCGACCTCTCGTATTCTCATTATGAAAACCACATCTTCCCGTTTGGTCGAGCTCAAATCCGCTGGCGGGCATGAGCCTGTGAGCGGTGTTCTGGAAACTGCCAATTGATTCTACACGAGTGGAGCCATGACCACAAAATAACTGTGGCGAGACCGAGTGAGGTCAGTTTTAGTTTTCGGGCTCAGCGGAAGCTGTTCCCTTTGTTTCTTGTTGGTAATCAATAGCTCGAATGGCGAAGAAACCGTAAAACAGGATTAGCCAGAATGTGAGCCCCCGGTAGGCGACAGCGATCGCCACCGAAGTCGCTGGATCGACGCCCATCGAAACCTGGATCAGTGACATCGCACCTTCCACAAAGCCGACGCCGGAGGGTGTAACGGAGGCGATCGTGAACAGGTAGCTGACCGTGAAGCTCACGATCACTGTGGACAGATCAAATGGGCTTGAATAAGCCCGCGAGACCATGTACAGGATCACCATCATCATCGCTTTGCGGCCCAGTGCCCAACCGATCGGTTGCAGCAGGTTGCCGGGTGAACGCCTGATCTCTTTTAAGCCGCCGCCGAGGTCAGTCCCGAAACTGCGGGCGTCATCCGGATCGATAAGCTGCCTTCGGATGACGGGCTTGGCCAAACGGTTGAGGCCACGAACAAACCAGACGACCAGACGATCCAGTCGGTCGGAGGAGAAAATGCCGACAACGGTGATGATGATCAGTGCCGCACCGATTGAGCAGGCGAAAATTGCCGCGCCGATGATGGCGGTACTCAGCAATCCACGCTGCTCAAGCAAGATCGCGCCGATTGAGAACACAATCATGAGGCCAAGATAATCGTAGACCAGGTACAGAAATGACGCTGTCGTGATTTTTCCTGCCGGCTTGCCGCGTTGTGTCCCGTCGGCGATGAAGACCGCCATCGCACCTGCGCCGTAACTGGGCGCAATGACGTTGATGAAATTGCCCGCTGCGGTGAGCACGACCATCCTTTTAAGATTCTCGTGCATTCCAGTGAGGCGATAAGTGGATTGAAGATTGCCAGCGATGGTGACGATCCAGAGCAGTTGTGCGCCGGCAGCAGCGAGCAGCCAGCCGGGAGACGCCCTACCGAGTGTGTTGATGATGATCACAAGCTCGTCGTGGTTGCGAATGACAAAGAAGATCGTCAGACCAAAAATGATGATGTAGATGATTTTGCGAATCATGGCCTTGTCAGCCGGGAGAAGTGCTAGAGCTTTTCCCAGCTCTCCGGTGTGTCGATCGCGATGCCAGTCAAGCTGCGATCGATGCGCTTTAGGAGACCGGTCAGCACACTCCCTGAGCCGATCTCAATGAAGGTCTCAACTCCGCCAGTGATCATCTCTTGAACGCTTTCCGTCCAGCGCACCCGCGAGGTGAGCTGCGACTTCAGGTCTTGAACTATCTCAGCACGGCTGGTCAGCGCGCTCGCGCTGACATTCCCGATCACCTTATTTTTCGGGTCCAGGATGACGACCGATGCGAGCGCTTCGTTCAGCCGGCTCTGAGCGGCTTCCATCAGTGGGGAATGTGCGGCGATGCTGACGGCAAGCCGCACGACCTTGCGTGCTCCAGCTTCCTTCAGGAGTTCCTCGGCGATATCGAGCGCGTCATCATGACCTGAGATAACGACCTGGCCTGGGCAATTGTCGTTCGCGACCCATGCTCCCCCCTCGGCTTGCTGCGAGGCGGTCTCACAGATTTGCTCAACCGTATCGATGTCGAGAGCGAGAACAGCAACCATACCGCCGGGTTGAAGCTCGCCGGCCGATTTCATCGCGAGCCCACGCTGGCGGACAGCGTAAAGCGCCTCCTCGAAGCTCATCGATGCGGCTGCGACGAGCGCGCTGAACTGACCCAAGGAATGACCAGCGGTGAAGTCGAACTGCAGGTCTGGATAACGACTCTGAACGGCACGGAGCGCAGCCACAGCATGCGTGAGCAGCGCCGGCTGAGTGTGCTCGGTCTCGTTGAGTCGATCTTCGGGTCCATTCCAGCACAGCTCGGAGAGCGGATAGCCGAGGACTTCATCGGCAAGCTCGAAGGTCGAACGTGCTTCCGGAACGGCTTGGGCGAGTTCCTTGCCCATGCCGGGGAACTGTGAGCCCTGACCGGGAAAGACGAAGGCGGTTTTTTCGGAGTTGATATCCATAAGAATCAAATAGGCCGTGCGAATGGCACGGCCCATTCAGTCAGTTGGCGGTTATGAGCTCTCGATCTCAACAACCTCACGTCCATTGTAGTGTCCGCAATTCGGGCATACACGGTGAGGGAGGTGTTTATCACCACAATTTGTACAGGTGATCAGGTGGCGGGCTTGAAGTGCGTCATGTGCTCGCCTTCGATTGCGCCGCCCTTTCGAGATCTTCCGCTTCGGAAGGGGTGGCATCTCGCGTCCTCCTTTGTGATTCTCACAATACAGCCTGCCCTCAGGGCAGGCTCAGACCATTATAGCAAGTGCCAAGGACCTGTCAAGATATGCTGCTGGTCTGCCGGACCAATCAAAAAGTATAATAACACTATGGATACTCCAGAATTGTCACATCTCGATGAAAGTGGGAAGCCCCGCATGGTGGATGTAGGTTCCAAGGCGGAGACCGATCGTACTGCGGTGGCACGCGGCCGTGTGTATATGTCCAGTGAAGCACTGGCGCGTGTGCTTGCCGGCAACATCGAAAAAGGTAGCGTCGGTTCCGTGGCCGAGTTGGCAGGCGTCATGGCGGCTAAACGTACACACGAACTTATCCCGCTGTGCCATCCGCTTGGCCTCACGCATATCGATGTGCATGTTGAGTGGGATGAGGGGCTGCCGGGGGCTGAAATCCAGGCAACATGCAAGACCCGGGGGCGAACCGGTGTTGAAATGGAAGCGCTAACCGCGGTGTCGGTCGCTGCGCTGACCGTCTATGACATGATCAAAGCAATCGATAAAACGGCACGCATCTCCGATATCCGTCTGGTTGAGAAACGCGGTGGCAAGAGCGGCGATCTGCTGCTAGAAGAAGGTTCCGGATGAAGATCTCCGTGCTGTATTTCGCCACGCTGCGCGATCGAGTGGGCCAGCGGCAGGAACAGGTGGATGTACCCGCCGGCACGGACGCTGCAGAGTTCAAGCGGCTGATCGCCGAACTGCACCCTGCGATCAGGGAATCATTACCGACAACGATTGTGGCTGTGAACCGGGAGTATGTCGGCGAGGATTACATCATTCAGGCCGGCGATGAGGTTGCACTGTTCCCACCCGTCAGTGGAGGGGAAGAGCTGCTCACTGAATTGCTCGTCACAGAAGACGATCTTGATTTGAACAAGATCCTCGAGAAGATTATCCGTCCCACGACTGGCGCTGCATGTGTCTTCACCGGTATGGTTCGGGCACGGACGGAGCGCGATGGGCCCCACTATACCGCACACCTTGAGTATGAAGCGTAC
>CBFDDM010000150.1:0-5979 GCA_965603565.1 uncultured Anaerolineales bacterium
TCAGGTAGCTGCCCGGGAAATGACCGATCTCTTTAATCAGGTCCAGCGCTTCATTGTTTTCCTCGAGCTGTACTCCTTCGAGGCATCGCCCAACCATGCCGCACATCTCGGCGTCAATCACAAGCTGAGCGTTCGACCACAGCGAATGCCCATCCACCATGCCAGCACCCCAGATCAGGTTGATCCCGGACAACCCCGCCAGCAGCCAACCCATTGCTTTCTCATAACCCGCTTGTTGATCGGGAAGTTTTGCGTCGGTCATCGGCAGATAGACGATGCTGCCCATCTGGTAATGCCTGCTCAGTTGCGCAGAGAGCGCCGTCAGCATACCCAATTCAATACTTCCTGAGGCGAGCATCGTCGTGCGCATGTCGAGCGGTATCGTGAAGCAGGAGTACATCATGCCTGTGCCGGACTTCAGCAATTGGACGTAGGTCGCCATCGCCAGGATCTCTGCGTTCATCACCGTTGCGGTGCCTGCAAGGGTCGCCGGGGCCGTGACTCCTGGACTGGCCATCGACTGAAGACCCACCGGAAGACCGGACTCAACCGCCCTCCTCGCCCCGAGGATCTGATCTTCCGTCCACCCCAACGGAGAGGCCGAGTTGACTGTCACGATGATATCCTCGCCGGCAGCTTGAGCCATGCGGATCCCCCACTTCTCGCTGTCGTTCATCACGCCGACGGAAGTGACCTTTTCGCTGTTGCGGATAGCGGTCGCATACAGCCATTCCAGATTGGTCTCGGTCGGCTTGTCGCTGACCTCACCCAGACCCGTGTTCGAACCAGCCATGTTTTCCAGCGCGTCGCAAAGCCTTACCGCTTGCTCCGCGTCGCTCAATGTGCCTGGACGCCTCTCCATCGTCTCAAGATCGAGCACGCTCATCCCGCTGCAAGCCGCGAAATGCACTCTGGCTCCGTCAAATACGATATCGAATTCGGGGTTTCTGGCGCGCAATTTGAATTTGTCCGGGGACAGAGCCAGACTATGCTCGATAAGTTCGGGCTCAAAACGGACAACTTTCGTCTCAAAGTTCACTGCGCAGCCATGCTCTTCCAAGTAGTGCAGCGCCGCGACGTCGTCAAAGACTATGCCTACATCCTGGAGCACATGCAGCGTATCTGAATGCAGCCGGGAAATGTATTCCTCAGGGACGATTTCATACGGTCTTGCGTATTCCCAGCTGAAGCTCATCTCGAATTCCTCAACAAACTCTCCTGTTCTGTAAATATAAATCGCCGCCAACCTCAATATAGCGCATAAACCAGCTCACCAGCCACCGGAAGAATGTAATTCGGATGCGATTTATCCGATTTTGTCCTATAATCAATTCGTATGTCGTTTGATCAAGAGGAGAGGAGTTCCGCTTAAATGCATCGTTTGAAACATATTCTTCGCATATTGGCATTACCTACACTTCTAATCATTCTCGTTCTCCCCATCGCGATTCCCAACACAGCCACGGACGCCGCACCGCTGCGTCAATCGATCGGTGTCAGCCCATCTTCTGGACCGCCCGGCACGAACGTGACCGTGAGCGGGAGCGGCTTCACGCCCGGAGGGTACGATGGCCGCTTGTTCTGGGATGGCTCTTTCCAGAAGAGCTTCAACATTCCCTCCGGCGGCAGCTTCTCCACCGGTTTCACGATCCCCTCTGCAGCTAACGCTGGAAATCACACCATTCGCATCTGCTCTGCCAGCGGTGGTTCGTGCTATACGGGTGAGTTCGCCCAGGAAGCTACAACCTCTTTCAACGTCGTCATCCCGAGCGTCGTGCCCCCAACGGCGACGCCTGCACCTACATTCGACGTCCAGCCTCAGGCGATCGAGGTCACCCAGGGCATCCGCCAGGATATCCCTAACCGCTCGGTGACCGGCGACCTCGTCTTGAGTTCTGATAACTGGACCCACGTAGCCGGTCGCAGGACGATCGTGCGTGTCTATCCGCTGCTTGAAACCGGCCCGACAACCCAGGTCACCGCGCTCTTATACGGTCAGCGCGATGGCGTTGAGCTGCCGGGATCACCGCTGCAACCCCAGCGAAAATACGTGATCCCAAGGACCTTCACACTGGAAGAGAAACGCCGCGATGTCTCCAAGTCGTGGGTTTTCATCCTGCCGGAAAGCTGGACGGAGGAAGGTTCGCTGTCTCTCACCGCGAGAGTTAACCCGACCGGACCTGACTACGTGCGAGAATGCCCGGGCTGCGATGATGACAACACCGCGTATCTGTCCGGTGTAGAGTTCGAGCAGCTTCAAACCAAGGAGATCTGGGTACAGATCATTCGCACGAACTGGTTCTGGCGAGATGAGACCGGCGCGATCGTGAATGACATGGCCGAGCTTGAAGAGATCTTTAACATGCTGCTCTTCTGGCAGAAGACCTGGCCGATCGACGAGAGCTTGATGCGTCTTTATCCGATCCGGCAGTTCCGTATCTCACACGGCGATGCCGAACCGCCGATCGAGGATCCGCCTAACTGGGATAACAACGTCTTCCATGACGTCTTCGGACACCTATATGCCCCGCCTTCGGGCCGCAATGACCGCCCCGCATTCAGCACCGATCCATACATTTATGTGCCAACCGTGTTCGATCCCGATTCGGCGATCATCGGGTGCAGTGGCGTGGCTGGTATCGGTTATCCGCCGCTCTTCCACACCGGCGCCTGCTGGGCCGCTACCCAGGAGGCCGGACACTCGATCGGGCTGAATCACGCTTCGAACGCCCACGGTGAGCGCAGTGGGGGTCCTGTGGATCCATCCTACCCGGGTGACCACGGCCAGATCGAAGAGGACGCGTTTGGCTTCGATATCTACAGCCTGGAAGTCGTCCCGCCCGACTCATCCTGCGAGGATCACACCCATGACTTTATGTCATATGGCTGTGCAAAGCGCTGGACTTCTGTGTATACCTGGAACAAGATCGTCGAAGCGTTCCGCACTGAGAACGGTTCTGCGGCACTCGATAGAGCACGGAATAGCTCTATCCAGATGGTAGGAAGGAACTTCCAGACCAATCTACAAGCCCTGCGCGTGGGCGGCGTGATCCACCCCGACGGATCGGTGAGTTTGAGCCCGATCACGCAGATCACGACGGAACTGCCGGATTATGAAGCGCCAGATTCACCCTACCGATTGGTCGTGCGGGACGCCGGTGGCGAGCAGATCTTCAGTCGTGCATTCCAACCGTACGAGCAAACCCACAGCGAGGACGGGACGCTTAACTTCTACGAATTGATCCCCGCATTGGAGGAAGCCGCTGCGATCGAGATCGAGCGCGATGGCGAGCTGATCGGCGTGGTCAGCGCCTCCGAGAACGCCCCTTCCGTTCAAATCACGCAGCCGGATGGATCCGCCATTTGGGGCGAAGGCGAGTCGTTCACGGTCAGCTGGGAAGGCAGCGACCCCGATGGCGACTCGCTGCACTACCGGGTCGAGCTGCAGCGCGAAGGTGAGGATGGCTGGATGCCAATCTTCGGGGACACCACGCTGAATCAGGTCGAGCTGGAACCCAGCTTGCTGCCTGGTTATGGCGGAACATGGAACCTGCGCGTGCAGGCTACAGACAGGTTCCACAGCGCATTTGATCAGATTGAACCCATCACAATCGAACCCCAGCCGCCGCAGGCCGGCATCGCCTACCCCTTGGACGGACGACCCTATGCAGCGGGAGGCGCGCTCGATTTGATGGGCTTTGCCGCCGACTTCGAGACAGCCCAACTGCCGGAGGAGGCGCTCACATGGCACCTGAACGGCGAGCAGATCGGCACGGGCAGCAGCCTGCGCATCGAGATGCCCGCTGAGGGACAGCACGAACTGCGCTTCGCAGCGGAAGGCACCTCGGGGCTCGTGGGAGAGGCGACGATTACGCTCACAGTTGATCGCGATAGCGATTCCGACGGTATGACCAATGGCTGGGAGGACAGATATGGGCTGGCCCCGCTTAACCCCGCCGATGCGGGCGAGGACGGTGACGGTGATGGTCTGACGAATTATGAGGAGTTCAACTTTCAGTCCGATCCCACAAGAGCAAATAGTGACGGAGACCCGCTTACTGACCTCGAAGAGCTTGCCTCCGGCACGGATCCCAATGACCCTGAATCCTACGCACGCCACCAGCATGAACCGATCAACATCGGCGGCACGATCCACACGCGTGAAGGCAGCCGACTCTCCCAGGAGAGCCCGACCTTTGCTGATCAAGGCGCAGAAGTAAGCGAACAAGGTTCAGATGCTGAAGATGCTCAGGAAAGCGGGACGGAGCAAGAAGCCGATGCGACCGAACGGCCGGGTGGCCGCATTGCCACGGTCTATCTGGTCCTGCTGGCAGTCGGCGGTATCGCCATCGCTGGCGGCCTCCTGATCGGCTTTCTCTGGCTTCGACAAAGATCGACGTAGCGCTCACGACCACCAAACAGATACGAACGAAGGCGGGCGGTAATGCCGCCCGCCTTCGTTTTTATTTGAGTTTCGCTTGAGGCATCCTTATGGTTGAGGTCGTGTGAGATTCCAATCGAGCGAAACGGTTTGAACGTTTTTGAGTGTGCCGTCATTAAGGAAAAACGTCACCAGGACATCGTTGTTGTAATTATCAACCTCATGCAGGAAGTTAAACGGATCTACGATCGAGCGCAGCGCATAGTATCCATCCGGCAAACCGCTGATATCCACCCACTGCCCAGGGAGATGTCTTTCATATGTATCCGCCCACCCTGTTGAAAGCCCCTGCAGTGTTGGTCCGCAGGAATGATACTGCGAGTTAGACAAGCTACCCTCCAGGCGATCCGTATCCATAATACAGTAGCTTACTTTACCGTTTGATCGAAGGAGTTCCCGTAGTTTCCCACCAGGCGTCGAGGACCAGATTTCGTAGCGCGCAAACCCTTCAAGGTGCCAATGATAGTGTTCGGGATGGTAATGAATATAGCCATCGTCCAGCTCAACGAACTCAAATGCGCCTCCCTCAACCGGAAGCTTCTGGGAGACCTTGTATGAGCCCTCTTCATGATCAAAACGACCGCGTAATTCAAGATCGACAAAACCTTCGTTCGAGATCGCATTGCTGAATCGCAGCAAGCGTCTGTCCGCAGAAGGGATCTCGATCAACACCAGATGAAAAGGTGACTGCGTGCGCAGATCGGGAAGCAGATCGGGATCTCCAGGCATAGTTGGCGGCGGCGGATAGCCGTCTCGTGAAGCGTTGCCGTTTGAGGAAGTCGACATTGCACTGGCGGCAGGGATGGAGAAACACACCATCAAAAAAACCGTACTGATGATGAGGATTCGCATGGAAATACTTATCCATGGCTTGTCCCGCTGGACAAGCAAGTATAAGAAGATGCTTCTGCGTGAAGGGATAGTATTCATTAATTAACATTGTATCGAAAGATAATCCAGCGTATTACAGCTTCGCTCCGTATTTGTCGAACCAGCACCACCCGGATCACCAGCGCCTGGCAAGCGGCTACACCTCAAGCCCTAGGGTTCGACGCTGCCACGCTGCGTTTGCTTGTGGTCTGAATCTGCCGATTACCGATGAATTTCAATCAAGGCTACGCGTTGTACCTAACCGTCATGGAACAGGAGTTCCCTGCGCAATAATCGCGACCGAGTTCACCAGGATCGAGTTGCAGCCCGCGTCCTGCCACGCGCCAAGATAGTTCCCCTTCGCATCAAAACGCTGGATGCGAAGGATCTCCCGGCCAGTTATTGTCACGCGGTTCCACTCTCTCACCTCGAGTAGTTGGCGGTAGATATCCTCCGAGGCGGGAACGATATGCAGCAGGTTAATCGTCCCTTCCGGACGGGGGTCCTCGTGATAACGGTAGGTGAATATGTGGAACATCACGTTTACGTGGACGCGATCCTTAGAGGCAAATTCGCCCGTCGTCACAAGCACATCATGGGTTGCAAAAGGGATGTCTTCCTCACGCCAGTGAGAAACATGTCGAACGACACCAGTGAATGTTGAATCC
>CBFDDM010000151.1:0-5924 GCA_965603565.1 uncultured Anaerolineales bacterium
GTGAGGAAGAGGACGACAAAGCCTGCAAGGCCGTAGATGATCTGTCTGGGAACGGTGTCCTGTTCGATCAGGAATTCGTTGCCTGCGATCGCGGATTGGATCATCGCAACGCCGGCGATGGTCAGCAATGCGACTGCGGCAAGCAGCCACACATCGAAATGGCGCCAGATTCGGGTCGATTGCATGGGTACTTCTTAGCGTCAACGCCGCCTGCGAGGGGGCGCAAGAGGGATGTCCGCCACCAACCTCTGGCGGTCCCGCTCTTTGGTCAGAGCGATCTCTACAAGATCTTTATCGATTTCCACATGTTTGCTGATGACGTCGATCAGATCGTCTTTTAAGGCTTCCAGGCGCCCTGGTGAGAGGCCAGCGCGGTCATGGATCAACACCAGCTGGAGACGCTCCTTGGCGTCCTTCGCGCTGCGGGATCTTCCCAGTCCAACTTTCTCGAAGAAGCTCATCCTTCGCCTCCCGCTTTCATCATGCGTGTAATCCGTCCAAAGAAGCCATCGCGACCATCAAGGCTCTCGAAAGGCACCTCTTCGCCTTTGAGGCGGCGTGCGATGTTCTGGAATGCGCGCCCGGCTTTTGATCCTGGATCGGAGGCGACGGGGATGCCCTGGTTTGTGGCGACTAGAACGGTTTCATCCTCCGGCACGATGCCGATCAACTCGATCGCGAGAATCTCAAGGATGTCCTCGGTGCCGAGCATATCACCACGGCGGACCATCTCAGGTTTCACCCGGTTGAGGATTAATTTGCCGGGGCCTTTCTCTTCCGCTTCGATCAAACCGATGATGCGGTCGGCATCACGCACCGCAGAGACCTCCGGGTTCGTGATGATTAAGACGGTATCGGCAGGAGCGATAGCGTTCCGGAAGCCCCGTTCGATGCCTGCGGGCGAATCTATCAAGACCCAATCGTGTTGGCTGCGAAGTTCATCTGTGAGCCGGATCATATCCTGGGGAGAAACGGCAGTCTTGTCGCGCGTCTGCGCAGCCGGAATCAGGTAAAGTTGTTCCAGTCGTTTGTCGCGGATCATCGCCTGGCGCAGTTTGCAGCGCCCTTCAACGACATCAACAAAGTCATAAACAATACGATTTTCAAGCCCCATGACGACGTCAAGGTTGCGCAGGCCAATGTCGGCATCAATGCAAACCACACTCGCTCCGGTCGCCGCCAGCGCGACGCCCAGATTGGCAGTCGCCGTTGTCTTACCGACGCCACCTTTGCCAGATGTAATCGTTACAATTTTGGCGCTCATCTACAACTCCCAGTAGGTCAGGCCTTATGCCGATCGGACTCACGCCACGGTTCGGCGATGATTTGGTCGTCTTTAATATACGCCCGCTCAGGTCGGGCTTTGCCGCGCTTCTTCGGCGAGATACTGATCTGGTTGGCGATACGGAGCTGGGTCGGGGCCAGATCCAGCGCGCATACCATGGCTTCCGGATCACCGGCGGCGCCGGCGTGAACCGTACCACGCAGTTTGCCCCAGACGATGACATGCCCTCCGGCAATAATTTCAGACCCGGGATTCACATCGCCGATGATGACCACGTGACTGTGATAGCGGATGCTGTGGCCGGAACGAAGCGTGCGCTTAACCAACACTGCTTCCTCGCCGGGCAACTCAGTGTCGAACGGTTCGACTTCCTCATCCGCTTCGCGGGCAGTTTGCCCCAGTCTCGTCTCAAGGCCCAGATCAGTTGCCGTGCGGCTGGTCACTTCGCTATCGCTGAGAACAGCCCAGAGAGCGACACCCTCATCGGAGAGCGCATCACGCAGACGACCCAACTCGACCGCATTCAATTCCCGCTCGCCGATCTGCAGCGCCACGCGAGCGCCACGAAAGAATTCGCCTCGCTCGTGGATTGCAGCCAATAGCTCGGCACCCACAGCTGACCAATCACCTTCTCCCAGGCTGATTAGCAGGCCTTGCTGAATGCCTTTGATGTTCAGCGAAGTGTCCATAGCGCGTTTGATCTGCGATTATAGCATGCACGCGAATCTGGTGCGACAAACCTGGGCAGCCGTACTTCGCCGTCAGTTATGTTCAGTACAAAGGGACCTTGCCTGGCGGGTAGAGGTCGTAGGACCCAGACTCGCCACCCGATCACTGCGCTCGAGCAATGTCGATCGATTTCAACTCGAAATAGGCGTCGAGGACCTGCTTGACGATCGGACCGGCGGTGACGGCACCCTCACCGCCGTAATAGATGAACGCGATCACCGCGATTTCAGGGTTCTCATAGGGCGCATAGGCAGCGTACCAGGAGTGCGTCGGCCACTCACCAGGTTTGCATAACCCACGGTTGAAGACCACGCGATCACAGAACTCGCCCGTGCCGGTCTTTCCAGCGGAGGAGATGGAATCAAGGTTCGCATAACCAAACGCCGTGCCATCTGGATCCTCGACGACCAGGCGCATGCCTTCCTGTACCAGGTCGATCACTTCCTGGCGGACATCGACATCGGGTGATCCGTTGAATGTCTCACGGCGGCTCTCACGAACGACCTCGACAAGCTCTGGCGGCATAGAGGGGCAGTCGGCAGCAATCTCGTCCAGCGGTGTGATGTAGCCATCAGCGATATCCCACATAATGCACGGCTCGTAGCGCTCGATCACGTTGCCCTCTCCGTCCAGGATTTCCTGCACGACATGCGGCCACATGACCTTGCCGCCGTTGGCAAGCGTGGCGACGGAGGTAAGCACCTGCAGCGGGGTCGCGCTCACGAAACCCTGGCCTACGACGGTGTTGTAGGTGTCGCCGGTCGACCAGTTTTCGCCCAGGTTAATGCGCTTCCAATCACGGTTTGGGATCAGCCCGTTTTCCTCACCCGGCAGGTCGATGCCGAGCGGTGCGCCGTAGCCCAGCGCAGGCGCGTAGAGATTGATGCCGTCAACGCCGAGCCCGTCACCGGGAACTTCGTTCTGGTAGCCGCCACCGATCTTGTAGAAATACACGTTGCAGGAGTAGGCGATACCATGGATGAAGTCGACATCCCCATGCCCGTCTTCTTTCCAGCAAACGAAGTCCTTGGCCTTGCCCGGATCGGTCGGGAAGTACTTATTCTCAATGGTGATCTTGCCTGGATCGAACAGCCTGTCTTGGGGATCGATGATCCCCGAGTTCAATGCCCCGGTGGCGGTCACCAATTTAAAGGTCGAACCAGGCGGAAATTCGCTGGCGATGGCGTGATTAGTTAGCGGGTTGCCGCGGTCGTCCTGCTCCAATTCTTGATAATAATCCTGCGGAATGAAGCGTGCGAAGCGGTTGTTCTCATACGTCGGCAGCGAGACCATGGCGAGAATTTCACCGGTCTGTGGGTTCATAGCGATTATCACGCCGAGCGGGGCGCGTTCCAGACCGGCCGAGCGCCGGGTGAAATCCATGCGGTTTTCAAGCGCTGTCTCGGCAACGGACTGCAGCCGGGTGTCGATCGTCAAACGCAAACTGTTTCCAGGTGTAGGTTGGCTGAATTCGCCGACTTCTCGGAGGACCTGCCCGGCGACGTCCTGCTCGACGATTTTGAGACCATTCTGCCCGGCGAGGATATCCTGATAAACACCGCTAAATCCCACCTCGATGCCTGCATAACCGACTTTGTCGCGGTCGGCGATGAAGCCTTGCTCTTCGTAAAAATCCTGAAGAATCGCCGGGATCGGACCCAGATAACCGATCATTGCGGACGTGAGACCACCTGTTGTGTAATCCCTGATCGGGACAGCGATGACCTCCACTCCGGGCATGTCGATCTGCTCTTCGCGCAGAATGCGGGCGACGTCTTCGTCGACATCACACGCCACTGGCCAGGCGTCATAAGGGCTGTTCGTATCACCCTCCAGCACCAGTTGGCGGATACCACGTCCGGGCACGCAGGGAGCGGCCGGTGGCCCTTCCTGATCGATCGGAACTCCGGTCATTTCGGAAATGCGGCGATAGATCGACTCGATCTCCGCCTGGCTGTCCGGGAGGAGTGCAGGCGTGATCGTCACTCGGAAAGAAGGGATGTTGCGCACTAACTGGAAGTTATTGCGATCATAGATCACGCCGCGTGGCGCAGGAATACTGACTTCATCCAGCCGGTTGTCCCGTGCCTGAGCGACGTATGTGTCGTATTCGATAACCTGCAGATAGAACAGGCGGCCGGTGAACACCAGCAGCATAAAGATGATCAGGCCATAAAGAATTCTTATTCGAAATTCAGAGATGCGACCGTAGGTTGGTTCGTCCATGTCAATACCAATTCAAGCGTCAGGCTTCAACTTCTGGCGGGTAAAGCCGGCGCTGCAGGCCCGCAAGAGCCTGGGATACGGGCAGCGCCAGGAGCAGATTGATGAATGTGCTGGGCAAAATCACGCGTATATAGGCATATTCCAGCTGAACCTGCCGCCCTAGCAGCAGGAGTGCCAGGAGCATGATGCTGTGGAAAGCCAGCGATGCGATCAGCGTGACACCCAGCGGCATTATCAAATTCACTTCCCAGATCCTCCTAGCATATAAGGATACCAAATATGCGACGACGATGAGGGCAATGCTGGATGCACCCATAGGCAAGGCAGACAGCAGATCCAGAAAGATACCACCGATAAATCCCCAGATTATCGCCTGCTCTCCCTCCCCTGCCAGTGCCCAGCCGACCACGGCAAGTAGAACCAGATCAGGACGGCCGTCGTAGAAGCCGAAATCCGGGAACATTGTCGACTGTAGAATGGCAAGCAATGCAAGCAGAGGTATCCCGATAAAGTATGCCATCCCGTACCTCGCGCTACTCTTCGAACGTGAACGGGGTGAAATTGGTGATAACGAGAACCACCTGGAGATCATCGAATGAAACGCTAGGTTGAATGGTCGTGGCCTGAAACAGGTCAAAATCTCTTCGACGAATGCTGATTACGCTTCCTACGGGTATGTCCGGCGGGTATTTGGCCCCAAGCCCGGATGTCAGC
The DNA here is from genome assembly GCA_965603565.1 of uncultured Anaerolineales bacterium. Lineage (GTDB taxonomy): Bacteria > Chloroflexota > Anaerolineae > Anaerolineales > E44-bin32 > E44-bin32. Next base: position 4,955 of record CBFDDM010000151.1, read on the forward strand.
ACCAGTTCGCCTTGTTCAACCTCCGCGTCCAAGTTGATCAGATCGACGAACATCTCTCCATTGATGCGGGCGCTTAAGATGCCTTCTGCTCTGGAATCCTGGAACTTAATGTTGACCGCCGTTTGCGGATCCGTGATCAGTTCGACCCGTGAGTAGGATGCGAATACTTCTACAACGCGGCCTACCAAGCCCCGAGCAGTCACGACCGGCATTCCGCGGGCTACCCCTGCGTCAGATCCCTGATTGATAAGCACGGATCGCAGGAACGGGCTTACATCCTTCCCGATCACGTTGGCGGCGAGGTAGCGATTTTCAGGCTGTGTGCGAGCGTAATTCAGCAGAGCAGCGAGGATTTCGGCTTCAGCAGCTTGCTCACGGAGCGCAATGACCTCCTGCTGCAGGAATGCATTTTCGGTCTCAAGGCGATTGATCTCCTCCATCAAGGCGGTCATGTCGCGTGGAGAGGTCAGCAGGTCACGCAGTGCCACATATCGCGTCGCGAACCAAGTCTGAACGCCGGTCATCGGCCGTGCGATCGTGCTCTGGACCGGGGTGAGGAACCCGGCTTGATACAGCACGAGCATCCCTGCGGCGACCAGCAGGAGTATCGCAGCAACCAATGCTCGGGATGAAAGCGTTCTCATGATGACAATCTCAAAGAGTTAAAGGGGGAGGGGGCTATCCCGGAACGCGTTCCAGGCCAATCAAGAAGCGACCGAGATAATCGAAGTCTTCAAGGATCATTCCCGCCCCTCGTGCAACACAGGTCATCGGATCCTCCGCTTGCCAGACCCGCATACGAAGTTCGTTGGAGACTCGCTCGGTGAGGCCTTGCAGCTGAGAGCCACCTCCGGCAAGACAAACACCTTCTTCCATCAGGTCAGCGATGATCTCTGGAGGCGTCTCGTCGATGGCATCGCCGGTGGTGAAGCTCACGGAGGCGGGCGCGTGCAGGTTCTCGCCGTCCTCG
>CBFDDM010000152.1:0-5789 GCA_965603565.1 uncultured Anaerolineales bacterium
CAAATCGCGGCAACCCATTCGCCCGGCGTGTGGTTCGCGATGGTGAAGAGGTCGTGGTGGATGTATCCGATGAAGTGCTGGAAAAAATCGACGCGCTTCAATTGGACACGCTTATCGTCGTCGGCGGCGATGGCACGCTTCGTATCAGTTACGAGCTCTTTCAGAAAGGTTGTCCCGTTGTCGGTGTGCCGAAGACGATCGATAACGATATTGGCGGCACGGATGTAACCTTCGGCTTCGATACAGCCGTGTCCACCGCAACAGAGGCGATCGACAAACTGCACACGACGGCTGAGTCGCACCACCGGGTGATGGTGCTCGAGCTGATGGGAAGGGATGCGGGTTTCATTTCGTTGCATGCAGGCATCGCCGGCGGAGCGGACGTGATCCTGATCCCTGAGATCCCATTCGACTTCGAGAAGATCTGCAGCAAGGTAAATTTGCGTGCCGAAAGCGGACGTCATTTCAGCATTATCGCCGTGGCCGAAGGGGCATTCTCACAGGAAGGGTCCAAAGTGTATTCACGCTCGGGCAATGAGATTTCCGTCGCCAGATTGGGTGGCATAAGCCAGAGGGTGGGCGAATTCGTGGCTGAGGCCTGCGGGATGGAAACGCGGGTCACTGTCCTGGGGCATCTCCAGCGCGGCGGGCAACCCACAGCATTTGACCGTTGGTTGGCAACTCGTTTCGGAGCCGCAGCCGTCCGTGCCGCGATGGAAGGTAAGCATGGTCGCATGGTCTCACTGCAAGGTGAGCATGTCGCCGATGTGACTTTGGATGAGGCATTGGAGGTACCCAAGCGCGTGGATACCGATGGCGATGCGGTTCTGACTGCCCGCGGGTTGGGTATAAGCCTGGGTGACTGAGAAAGCGACCTGGGGGAGGCAAGATTGAACGCTGAACAAAATGATAAACGTCGACCTTTCAGGCTGGATAAACGTGCAAAGATTTTTCTAATAGGCGCGCTCCTGGCCGCAGCGGTTTTCCTGATCGAAGCGGGTGTGGCAGAAATCCTGATTGCGATGGATCAAGAATGTCGTGCATCCATTGCCTCGATCCGCCTCGCACCAGATCCCTTTGATGTCTGTGCCTCGGAATGGCAGTGGTATCTGATGCGCGCCATGTCGCGCGGGATCGCCTGGGTCATCAACCTCGACAGCGCGCCGATCATTGGATGGCTGACGATGGGTCTTGTCTACGCTCTCATCGGGGGCTCGGTGGCACAGATGTTTCGAGGTCGGGGATTCGTTGTGTTCTTGATCGCTCAAGTTGGCTTGGTGGCTGCTTTGATGGGGCTGGGTTACTTTCGCCAATTTATCGCATAAAAGTTCCGTCCCATTCAAGTTGTTCTTAAATGCAAAGAGCCGTCTGAAAACAGACGGCTCTTCGGTTGCTGCGGCATCCTCATCCAATGAGGAGGAGGGATGCCGCAGCGGGTTTAACTAAGTCACTACTCATGGGCATCACCTCCTCATAAAAGAGATAGCAATGTTAAGGTGCAGATGTTGTCTGCATTGGGCAGAGTATCTCATATCCGAATCTGAAAGTCAATTTATTCAATCAGCATCGCGTCGCCAAAAGAGTAGAAGCGATAACCTTCGTCTTTGGCCAGATCATAAGCTCGCAGCATCGTGTTGCGGTCGGCGAAAGCCGACACGAGCATCAAGAGCGTCGAGCGCGGCAAGTGGAAATTTGTGATCATCGCGTCGACCACCTTGAATGAGTATCCAGGCAGAATAAATAGATCGGTCGGTCCCTCAAATGGTTGAATGCGGTCAGGATCGGATTGCAGCGCTGCAGTCTCGAGCGTGCGGACCGCGGTGGTTCCCACGGCGATGACACGGTCACCCCGTGCCCTGGCTTTGTTCAACTGCTCAGCAACCTGGCCTGTGAGTGAGCACCATTCGGAGTGGATTGGATGCTCGCTCGGGTCATCTTCGCGCACGGGTGCGAAGGTGTCTAGGCCAATATGTAGTGTGACGAACGCGGTAGATATGCCACGCTCGCTCAGATCATTAAATATCCGCTCGGTGAAGTGCAGCCCAGCAGTTGGGGCTGCAGCAGATCCGGGCTGTTTTGAAAAGGTGGTCTGGTACTCCTCTGAATTTGAAAGAGGCCGGGTTATATACGGGGGCAGAGGCATGTGGCCAATTTCGTCCAGGGAGTCTTCGATTGGTATCCCGAACTTGACCAGCCGCTTTGGTCCTCCAAGCTCAGCCACGATGGTTGCTTCGATATCTTTATCGAGACGCAGCTTTCTTCCTTTCGACAATCCCCTTCCGCCAACCATCACCTGCCATGTGCGCTCACCCATGCGTTTGAGTAAGAGCAATTCGACGCGCCCTCCGCCAGGTTGCTTGCGCGCCAACAAACGGGCGGGTAAGACACGCGTTTGATTTAAGACCAGCAGGTCGCCTGCGTGCAGCAGTTTGGGGAGATCGAAAAACCTGTGATGTTCGACATCTCCGGTTTGCCGATCGAGGCGCATCAATCGAGAGTGATCGCGCGGTTTTACGGGATGCTGTGCGATGAACTCGGTTGGGAGATCGTAGTCAAAATCTGAGGTGCGCACGGAAGGATTATCTCATCTGCCTTACGATCAAATTCAAGAGCAGCGTGAGCAGAATGCTGACCAGGAGCGAGGTGGCAATCGGCGCGAAGCAGGTGAAGCCCTCTCGCTGGATGCGGATATCACCGGGTAAACGTCCTAATGGCATTCCCAGTTTTCCTGCAGCCCAGATCATCGATCCGACGAGCAGCAACGCTAAGCCACCGAAGATTATCCAGCGTCCGAGGGTAGTCAATTCGTCCATGATTTCACATCTCGGGCAGACGGGCTTGCGGGGTGGTTGGAGGCGGTGTCATCCCAAGATGTTCGTAGGCAAGCGCGGTAGCCACGCGTCCTTGTTGAGTGCGATCGATGAAGCCCAGCTGAAGCAGGTACGGCTCGACGACATCCATGATCGTATCCGGTTCTTCGCTTATCGAGGCGGCAATTGTCTGAAGCCCGACAGGGCCACCCTGGAATTTGTTGATGATTGTGTGGAGGACTTTACGGTCGGCATCGTCTAGGCCGAGATCATCGATCTCGAGCAGTTTGAGTGCCTGTTTGGCGACATCGCGCGTGATGCGTCCGTCTGCCCGGACCTGCGCATAGTCACGTACCCGTCGCAAAAGCCGGATGGCGACGCGCGGAGTGCCGCGCGCCCGACAGGCAATTTCCTGTGTACCACCTTCTTCGATACTCAAATCGAGCACATTTGCAGCACGTCGAACGATAGCCTCCATGGCACCGTTCTCGTAGAAATCCAGACGGTGAGTAGCACCGAAACGTGCTCGCAGGGGTGCGGAGAGCAAAGCCAAGCGGGTGGTAGCGCCTACGGTTGTGAAATGTGGCAGCTTCAGGCGGATGGAACGTGCGCTAGGGCCTTTGCCAATGGTAAGGTCAAGGGCGAAATCTTCCATGGCTGGGTAAAGCACTTCTTCGACGATCCTGCCAAGACGGTGGATTTCGTCGATGAACAGTATGTCGCCAGCCTGGAGGTTGGTCAGGATCGCGGCCAGGTCGCCAGCACGCTCTATTGCCGGGCCAGATGTCACTTTAAGGTTCACACCCATCTCGACGCTTAAGATGTGAGCCAGTGTGGTTTTTCCCAATCCAGGGGGGCCGTAAAAAAGCACGTGATCTAGCGCCTCACCGCGGGCCTTGGCTGCTTCAATCAGGATCGAGAGATTCTCTCTGACACGATTTTGGCCGATCATCTCGTGCAGATAGCGTGGCCTGATGGTCAGATCGCCATCATCCTCCTGGCGTCGATCGGGGGAGATCAGTCGGTCGTTAGGTTCAGTCACGGTGCTGATTATACAAAATGTGGAAAATCAGGGATAACCAGAGCGCAACCATATCGATTAATCACTGGTAGCCGAACGCAGTTCGAGCCAGTATCGATCAGAGAAGACTGGACCGATAGACAAGCCGATATGTTCATAGAGCTCAGGGGGTATGCCGATATCGGCCATAAAGAGGCGTCCAGAGATATTCACTAAGCCACGTTTCGGGAGCGCTAATGTGAGTGTCCGCGCCGGGGTGATCGCAACACCAGGTGTCTCTCCGTTGGTAGCATCGGCCCCGGAAGGAAGGTCGAGACTTAAGCTGGGCAGCGATGATTCATTACTGGCCAGGATCAAATCGTGGATCGGACCTCTTGGTGCTCCTTTCAGACTGTATCCGAGCAGAGCATCGATGATCAGACATGTTCCCCTCAGCAGTGTGTACACCTCGTTTAGAGGATGGGGCTGCAATCCACTTTGTTTCAGGATCGTGTACTGCGATTTCGCCGGGGCGCTAAGATTTTCCGGGCGGTGCGAGAGCAAAATATCTACGTGGTAGCCATGGTTGTGCAGGTGGCGCGCGCAGCAAAGACCCCCGCCACCATTCCCTCCTGGGCCAGCGAGAATCAATATCCGGGCTTCCTTCTGGCATAGCTGCATCGCGTGAAGAGCCAGATTCCGTCCGGCATTTTCCATCATCTGAAGCACGCCCAGTGAGAAAACCTGCTCAGCGAGACGGTCGACCTCTCTCATCTCATCTTCTGTGACGGCAGGAATAGGTTGGCCATCGATGGTCTCAAAATATGTGCGCTGTTGGTTCCGATCAGGTGATTTCATTTGGAATTATCCTGAAGAGCACGGGCCAATTCATCTGGTTTTTACCATCATGAGTATTGAATAAAATTAGCCACCAAGGTTGAGTTGTCGAGAAACGAAAGTACGAGTTTAATTGCCCAGTTTCCAATGATTTAGACGAAGGCGCTGAAATCAGATCTGGTGTCTCAAGAAGTGCAGCCGACTAGTATTTTATGAGTGGTGACAATGTCTTGGCTTGTTTTACCCAGCTTGAGACCTGTCGGATTGAGGGGAGGCGGCGGACGAGGCGCTTTTCATCATTGAGTTCAGTCATGGTTTGCAGCAGCTTCTTGGCGTCTCGGTTGCGCAGCTCCTTCACAGTGTCAACACCAGCTTCTTCAAGAAGATCGGAATATTCTTCTCCGATTCCATTGATGCGGATGAGGTCTGCCAGGTTCACCCACTCAAGGATTAGCTTCTCGCTGATGCCCGTGTTTTCGGAAAGATCTTTACGCCCCCGGCGCGTGGAACCCACCTGCAATAACCTCTCGGTAGAGCGGACGCCTACCTCAACCAGTTGCCTTTGATAATGTGACTCGATACAATCGATATCGATAATCCTCACCATATGCGCATCCTTCTCCGGCATGTTAATAAGGACTCCCAGCGCTCATTTTAGATTCGAGATGTTTGTCTGTGCAAATGGAACGTATGCGAATTCAAGAGCGCTATTGTAACCAAGAAGTCGAATGGGAGATAGGTTTTAGTTGACGTCTCCCATGAGGTTATCTATACTGACATGGGATTTGAACGATCTCGCAATGATCCGTTCTATGCTCCAGCAAGGTTTGAGTAGAGATCTCGGAAGCGGTCCGACCAAGTCCAAATTCATTCGATCCAACCGCTTTGATAATCACTTCTTTGGATTGGAAACGATTCCGGGAGAGAAAACGTGAGCATAGGGATTGGATTGCGCCAGGTCCAGGAAGCGCTGGACCGCAAGGGCAATCTGGTTCAGCAAGAGTTCATCCGCATGAGCGAAGAACTCGACGAAATTAGCCATAAAATCGTCGAGGCGGATGGCGACGAAAAGAAGGCTCTGAAAGAGGAGCAGCGCAAATTGCGCGAACGCCAGCGGCAGGTAGCCGAGCTGGTAAATGTCT
>CBFDDM010000153.1:0-5684 GCA_965603565.1 uncultured Anaerolineales bacterium
ATGTGGCTGCCAGCGGGCCCCGGTGCACGGTGTACGTGCCCTGCGCGGCGGCATCCAGGATTGCATCCACAATCTCATCATCAAGGAGGTTGACTTCATCGATGTAAAGGATATTCTGATCGGCTCGGGCGAGAATTCCACGTTCGATCCGCAGGCGCTGATGGATGGCGGCGCGTTCGTCGATTCCGCCGATGACATCTTCAAGCCTTGCATTGAGGGGCAGTTCGATCAGGCGCACGCGATCGATGTAGGTCAGGGGTTCCCCTTCAGCATAGCGCTTTGCACATTCGGGACAGACCGCGTCCATACCACCAGCCTCGATGTCTTCGGGGAGGCATCCATAATTGCATTTGCTGCGGTTGACGTCCGGGAGCAAGTCGGTCAGGCTGCGAACTGCTGTCGTCTTGGCTGTGCCACGGGGACCGACCAGGAGTGCGCCGCCAATAGCCGGGTTGATCAGTGAGAGCAGAAGGGCGAGCTTCATCTCAGCCTGCCCAACAATCGCCAGGAACGGGAAGGGAAGGTGCTCGGCAAGGCCCATGTCTTCGGCTGGAGGTGCGTCGAGAATTCGTTGAGCGCCTGCCTTATTCAATAGGTCAGTTAAAGATTGAATTCCACCGCTCATTGCGCTTAACCTTTCGCCGCAAGCTCACGTTGGGACAATCGGTAAGCCTGTCGCTGCGCGCCTTCCTCCATGCGTTTCTTCTCTAACTCGGATTCAGCGATTAATCCGGGTACCGGGACGGGTACACCCTTCTCATCCAGCGCCACGTATACAAGGTAGGCTGTGTTGGTGTATGAGCGTTTGCCTGTGACGGGGTTTTCGGCGACGACCTGCACGCGGGTTTCCATCGAGGTACGGCCGACGTAGGTCACGATTGCCTCCAATGTAACCAGATCGCCGATGCGTATAGGCTCATGGAACGTCATTTGATCGATAGCCACCGTGACGACGCGTTGTTGGCTGTGCCGCATGGCGGCAAGCGCGCCGGCCTCATCGGCAAGTTTCATGATCCAGCCACCATGAACATCACCACGCAAGTTGGCATGCTCGGGCTGCATCAGTTGGCTGAGGGTAACGCAGGAACTCTGGGCAGATTTCGGTTCGAGTTTGGTCTCAGTCAATCCAAATCTTCCTTGTACTCGCCGGTATCGGTTGTGTGCAGCCGATCAGGTTCTTCGTCAAGGACATCTATCGTCTCAAAGCGAAGTTCCGCCATCATCGGTGGCAGTGGTACGGTTGCCGGTGGGCGGATTTTTCTCGGTGCTGGCGGGACATCGATGCGCCGCAATCCTTTTTCGAAAATCCGCTTCCGCAAGATACGGGGCTCATTTGTGAGCCATCCGACGTAGACGCCATCGACATCGAAGACCTCACGCTTTGGAGTTACGAAACCAATCCACTCGCCCATCGTGTTGAAGAGGTAAGGGAAAACGAGCAACGCCGCCCAATCACCTGGCGTTGTGTAGATCGGGATGGGTTTCCGTCTTTCGTTTTCACTCATCTTTCACTCCGTAGAACCTATTACATAACCATTATATTGACCACCGGCGCGATTGGAAGTGATTACCACTTGCTTGCTATTCAACATCGGAATAGGTCCATACACGGTTGATGCCAAAGTTCCAGAACAATACCACGACGACTGCCAGCGCCAGCGCCAGATTGCGACCGAGGACGATGGGTGAGAGCTGTTGAAAAACCCCTGAAATTATCCTTACATGTTCGATCAGGCTGGGAAGCCATTCTCGCGCAAGGCGGATAAATATGGGCTCGCTCAGTGCGAAAAGCGGAGTCCTTATCGCAAGCCCGATCACGCTAACAATTCCAAATTGAATCGCTTGCGAGCTGACATTTTTTGAACGTGAATCAGGGTAGGTCCAATAGCGGTTCCAGAGGAAGTTGCTGATTACTGCTGCGCTGAATGAGAGCATGCTCGCCAGGACACTCCAGACATTGAGAACATTCGCAAGCAAGTTAAAAGTGCCGAAATCTACGACCGCGCCAATAAGACCAACAACCAGAAATTTCAAAAAACGAGTGATCTCGCGCTTCGTCTTTGGAGAAAACCTGTTCATAAGCGACTGTCAAAATCCGTGATCGTCTTTTCCAGACCGGCTTGAAGGTCTACAGTAGGAGCCCAATCGAGGACTTCTTTTGCCTTAGAAATATCAGGCTTGCGCCTTTCAGGGTCGGCAGGAGCGCGCCCTCCCGGGATGCGTGTGATGCCGCCTTTGTTTCCCGTGATCGTGTTGATCTCCTCAGCGAGGGTAAGAATCGAGATCTCAATCGGGTTACCGAGGTTGACGGGCAGCGCTTCCTCAGAGAGCAGCAAGCTGTAGAGCCCTTGCACAAGGTCATCGATATAGCAGAAACTGCGTGTTTGGGAACCATCTCCGTAGACGGTCAGCGGTTCGCTCTGCAGGGCCTGGACGATGAAGTTCGGCACCACCCGTCCGTCGTCGAGCCGCATGCGCGGCCCGTATGTGTTGAAGATGCGGGCGATGTGCGTATCCAGATTGTGATAGCGATGGTAAGCCATGGTTATGGCCTCGGCAAAGCGCTTGGCCTCATCGTAGACCGAGCGCGGTCCTACCGGATCGACATGCCCCCAATAAGATTCTCGCTGGGGGTGCTCCTGCGGGTCGCCGTAAACTTCCGACGTTGAGGCGAGCAGGAATGAGGCTTCGTGGGCGCGCGCCACGCCGAGCGCGTTGTGTGTGCCTAACGCGCCGACCTTGAGTGTTTGAATGGGTAGCTGCAGGTAGCCATAGGGGGAGGTGGGATTGGGGCTGGCCGGCGAGGCCAAGTGCATCACCGCGTCTGCCTTGCCAGGGATAAATATGAAGTTTGAAACATCGTATTTTATGAAACTGAAGTCCTCATGACCTGCGAGGTGGGCAATATTTTCAATATTCCCGGTGACGAGGTTGTCAATCACAACGACCTGATGGCCTTCGGTGAGCAATCGGTCACAAAGATGCGAGCCGATGAAGCCCGCGCCGCCGGTCACTAGTATCCTCAAGAGACGCTCCTATTGTTAATTGTGCGAACTGTTCCCATCATACCCGCTTTAAGCTGAAATTCTACTTACGGTGCCCAATCGATTAATCTGGCCTGGCCGTCATTAGTTAACTGCTGGCCCAGGCCGGTCTCAACATCGATAACCCACAGGTCGCCGCGGTAAATCACCGCGATGCGTTCACCAGATGGGGACCACACGGGACCGGGGAGAATCGGGTCCAGGCCAGGCTCACCTGGGGGTGGGAATAGCTCCCGCTGGTTGCTGCCATCACGATCCATAACCACCAGGCGGTAAGCAGAGTTCTTGCTTTCAAGCGGATTGATAGCCTGCAGGAAGGCCACTTTGTAGGCGATCTCGGGTGTATCCACATCCAGGATGGGAGACACGCTTGGATAAGCAAACATCCCGGTTCGTTCGGAAAGCAGAACATGTTGTTCTGTGCGTTCGGTGCTAACTGCCAAATGGAATACGGGTGAGGATTGCGGATTTTCGATCCCGACCGGTTCACCGTGATCGACGAAAAATAATGACTGCTGGTCTTGTCCCCATGCAATGCCTGGAACCCAGGCCCAATCCTCGAGGGTTTGGAATGGTGTGATCTTATGCGCTTCTATAAAAGATTGCTCGTCGAAGTCAACCGTTCCGACGCTGTCGGCTCGGATATAGGCGAGGTGATCATCATCACGTCCCCATGCAAATGAGGTTCCCCACCAGCCGTATTGACCGCCTGCGCTCGCTTCAAGTATCGTTCGCTCGCGGAGCACTCGACCCGTCTCGGTGAATACGATCGTTTGGAGGTCGTTGTTGGCTTGCCAACCGGGAGGGGAAGGGCTCGCCTCAACCGTAGAGTAAGCTACGATCAGTGATGATTCAAAAGGCACCCAATCCGCGAAATGGATCACGTTGCGCACGCCGAGGTCGAACTGCTCGGCTCCAGCGTTGTCCAGTGAGGTGACCCAGAGTTCGTTGATGATCTCCGGATCGTCTCCGGCCGACAAACGTGTGAAGAGCAGCCAATCGCCGTCTGGGGAAATTTGCAGGATGCGACCGTCCAGGTCGCCGGAGACGACGACGGGCCTGCGATTCCCGCTGTTGCTGGTGATCAGCCAGGCGTTGCCAGCAGTGATGTAAACCAGCTTGCCTTCGATAGAGATAGGCGTGTGACTGGATTGTGTCCCGATCATCAAGATTTCCGGAACCGCGTCTTCCAGGATCACATTTTTTACCGGGGCTCGGGAGATCTCTTCACCGGACTCTTCTATGATGCGATAGGTGATTTCCTGTCGGCCGTTCTCGCCCGGCTGTAACAAGCGTGTCTCCCCTTCTGGCAGCGTTTCGTTGCGAATAGTCTGGCGCTCGTAGGGGATCACGATCTCCTCGATCTCAAATCTCTCGGTGACACGTGTGATCTGGATGACGGTTCCTTCATCGACGGTTGTGTATGCTGGCGGATCGACACGATCGAGCGCGGCAAGCATCACACCTGCATTGTCGAGTGCCTGTTGAACGGTTGACCCGGCTGGGACCGCGACGTCGGAAGGCTCGCCGTCAATCTCAATCTGAATCTCAATACTTCCAGCAGTTGCCTGCGGTCGTCCGCAGGCGGCTAGAAGTAAAGCAAGTGTGATGATGATCAGAGCGGCGTTACGATAAGGTATTGGTCTCATTGCTGGTCAACTATCGCGTTGGTATAATCCTTGCGCTTTGTTAGCGGAGTTCACCTGCGATTGTCATCACACCATCTTGGATTGCCAGTGAAGATATGCGAATCCCGGTGGCAAGTGAACCGATCGAGCCAGTGAATGCTTCTGTCAAGACAGCCGAAATTGTGCTCTTTAACGCAGAGGGTGCAGGAACCGGGCCAACGGAGGCTTCGGCCAATTCGAAAGAGATTTCCCCATCTTCTGTGATTTCCGGAGTGACCGTGAGGAGCACGTTTGCTTTGAGGATGCCGCGTTCAGCGACGCCGAATACCTGGATTTGATTATTGCGCAAATAGGCTTGAGGATTGCGGATCAAGGGCTGCTCACGCTCGGCGAGACGCTCCGCCAGGAATGCGGTAACTTGCGCTTCATTTATGACAACATTGACTTGACCGGTTTCCAACGCGTTGTCGAGCGCAGATCGCCAATTTGATTGGAGTTGCTCGGCTTCCGTAGGCTGGACCGGAATTGGAGCTCCTGGCGGTTCAGGTCCGCCGACATCGATCTGGCAAGCTAAGGTCGCCAGAAGCAGGCTTAAAAACATGAGGAACACAGGAATAGGAATTTGAGAATACTTTCGTGACAGATTCACTAGACAACTCTCCAGAAGCAGAAATCGCGCCAGATTATAGCACGCCGGATGAGGTCGATGAAGTCATCGTCGATGGGATCGAGCTTGGCGGCCGGATCGAGGCGCTGAGGCGGGTCACCGACCGTTCGGACGGGGCGGCCGGCGAGCCGGCCTGGGCCCCGGACGGAAACCGCCTGGCGATCAGTCTCGACGGCGCCCTGTGGTTGATCGATTTCGATTAGCTGTCGCACCCGTCAATCCCTCCCGGATAAAAAAAGGGACGCCGGTCTGATTCCGAGGAGCCGCGTCCCGATCGATCCCTTTGATACTACCGTCTAAATGTAGTACATCTTCTCCGCCGCCGTCTGCGCCTTTCTTTTGTGA
>CBFDDM010000154.1:0-5636 GCA_965603565.1 uncultured Anaerolineales bacterium
CGGACAATATCAGCCCGACGAGGGTCAGATCTTCATCGCGGGTCAGCCGGTTAACTTTAAATCCCCTCTTGACGCGATCGAGTTGGGCATAGGGATGGTCCACCAGCATCGTAAATTAATCCCCGCACACACTGTGATTGAGAATATCATCCTCGGTCACCCCGGCGCAGGTACCGTGCTGAATCTGGCACACGCCGAGAAAGAAGTCTACGAACTCTGCGAGAAATACGGCTTCTCCCTGGACCTGCGCACCAAAGTCTGGCAGCTATCCGAGGGCGAGAAACAGCTCGTCGAGATCCTTAAAGCGCTCTACCGTGGCGCCGAGATCTTGATTATGGATGAACCCTCCTCCGCCCTGACACCGGTGGAGACCGAGAAGCTGCTGGATTCCATCAAAGCTATGGCGGAGGCTGATCTAGCGATCGTCCCGTTTATCACACACAAATTGCCCATCGTACTTCGCATCAGCGACAGGGTGACCGTCCTCCGGCGCGGTAAGGTAGTCAGCTCGATGGACACCAAGGACGCTACCGAGAAAAGCCTGGCCAAAGAGATGGTCGGCCGCGATGTTATCTTCAGGATCGAGCACACGAAAGTCGAACGCGGTGAGCCAATCCTTGAAGTTGAGAACCTCACCGTTCGCAGCGATAAAGGCTACCAAGCGGTGGAAAAAATGTCCTTCTCGATACATGAAGGTGAGATCTTTGGGGTCGCCGGTATATCCGGTAACGGTCAGCGTGAATTAGTGGAGGCGTTGGCAGGCCTGAGAAAAATCGAGGCGGGCAAGATCCTTCTCGATAAGAAAGACATCACCTACGTCAACGCGCTCAAGCGCTGGCAGGCAGGCATCGGTTATATACCCGCAGACCGCATCTCGATGGGCTCAATAGGCGATTTCAGCCTGGTCGAGAACACCGCCATGAATTATTACTTTGATGAATCCTACACGAATCGCGGCGTGCTCGATTTTCGCCAGCTGCGCAACCTGACCGAAGAACTGATCCAGGAATACGACGTCGCTACGCCGGGCGCGGATGTCAAAGCCAGGACGCTTTCCGGTGGCAACCTGCAGAAATTGATCCTGGCGCGTGTGCTCTCGCGCAAGCCCCGACTTGTCATAGTAGACCTGCCCACTCAAGGCCTGGATGTGGGCGCAACCGAATTCGTGCGCAATAAGTTGATTGAAGCCAAACAGGAACGCGCAGGGGTACTGCTGATTTCCGAAGACCTGGATGAAATTATGTCGCTCAGCGATTGGGTCGCCCCGATCTACGAAGGACAGTTCATGGGTATTTTGCCTGCTGAAGACGCACAACGTGAAGTGGTTGGCGCGATGATGGCCGGTATCGAACTAAATGGTGAGACGCTATGAGACTTGGCAGAACAACCTTAAAGCTGCAGAAACGCGTTTACCTCCCGGGATGGCAGGCAGCTCTGATTTCTTTGCTTGCGATTCTGGCAGCACTTCTGTTATTCAGCCTGATTTTCGTATTGGCAGATGTAAACCCGCTGACTGCATATGACGAGATTTTCTCGTATGCTTTTCTCAATCCCTTCGGGCTGCCAATCACCCTTAACCGATTTGTCTTCCTGTTGCTCTGTACTTGCGCATTCATCTTACCTTTCAAGGCCGGGCTCTGGAACATCGGCATGAGCGGGCAGTTCTACATCGGATCTCTTGCCGTATATGGAGTGCTGCTAGGGCTGGGTTTTCGGACCTCCGAGCCCATCAACATCCCGACTGGAATTGTGATCACATTGATGGTCCTCGCCTCGATGGTCGGCGGGGGGATTGTGGGTGCGATCGCCGGCTTTTTCAAAGGGCGCCTGAACACCAACGAGATCGTTGTGACGATGATGCTTAACTTCATCGCGTTCTGGCTGGTCTCGTTCATGATCAAAGAAGGCGGTCCTTTTATGAACCCCGGTGGACGTGGTGAAAGCTTCGAAATGCCCAGAATGCTGCGACCGCCGATCCTCGGAAATGTGCCTTTCACGATCATTCTGGCGCTTGGCTTCGCGGTGCTGCTGTATTTCGTGCTCGCACGCACGCGTCTCGGCTACCAGATACGTGCCTTCGGGCTCAATCCGACAGCGGCAGAATATTCCGGCGTGAACAAGGTCGCGATCCCGATCATCGTCTTTATGTTGGGTGGGATGCTGGCAGGATTGGCCGGCTATCACTACTTCGCAGCGGTGCCAGGCGTGTACAAAATTGCACGGAACTACGGCTTCTTCGGTGATCTGGCCTTCTACGGCATCATCTGTGGACTTATCTCGCAGGGTAACCCGTTGGCTTCGATCCCGGTCGCGTTTTTATTCGGTGGCCTGTCGGTTGGTGGTCGTTACGTGCAGGGCAAGTTGAGCATGAGCTTTGGGGTTGATTTCGCCCTGCTCGGAGTGCTGATGATCACGCTCGTCGCGTTCCAATTTTTCTATCGTTATCGAGTGGTATTTGTCAACTCGCATAAGGAGAGTCTCGATGCAGGAATTCTGGATTAGGAGTCTCGATGCCTCGACCATCTTCACCATCGCCGCGTTGGGTGAGTTGATCGGTCAACGTTCTGGGATCCTCAATGTCGGCATCGAGGGCGTCATGCTTTTCGGCGCGACTTTGGGCTTCATCACGGCGACAGTGACCGGAAGCTATTTGCTGGGGTTCCTGGTGGGGATCCTGATCGGCGGGCTGCTCGGCCTGCTGCATGGTTTCTTCTCGATCACGCTTGGCGGAGACCAGGTCGTCAGCGGCATGGGCATCTGGATCCTGGGCTTCGGCCTGACAACCTACATCGGCAGCCCCTTTGCGGGGCCGCTGGGGATGGGGCGCATCCCTTCCGTGCTGGGTTTATCACCGTTTTTCTTTGTCGGGCTCGCGCTGGTCGGGATCATCTGGTTTGTGCTGACCAAGACGAATCTCGGCTTACGCATCCGCTCCGTTGGCGAGAACCCGGTCGTCGCCGAGGTCTCGGGCATCAGCGTGACCAAGACACGCTATCTCTGCACGGTGACCGCTGGCGTACTTATGGGTTTCGCAGGGGCGATATTCGCGCTCGATTACAATCCGGTGTGGAGTTACAACTCCGTCGCCGGCTGGGGATTCATCGCGCTTGCGTTGGTCTTCTTCTCCATGTGGAATCCATGGTTCCTGCTCGGTGGCTCACTGCTGTTTGGATCGCTCTGGCAGGTGTCGCTCAACCCTCAGATGGTACTCCCGGACCTGCTCTCAAGGTACATCTGGCGCACGGTGCCGTTCGCTATCACGCTGGCGGTGCTGCTGTTGATGTCGACACGCTGGTTCCGGATGAAATGGGGTGCCACCCGGCCTGAAGCGCTCGGTCAGCCGTATGTGAAGGAAGGCTAAGATAGGCCGGGCACGATCATTATCGTGCCCGGTTTTCATTCAGGGGGACAGTTGAAATGGATCACGAATTCGCCCATCGACGAAGGTCGATCCGCATCGATAAGTTTGATTATTCGCAGCCAGGCGCATATTTCATCACAATATGCGCACACAATCGGATGCAGTATTTTGAGGAAGTTAAGAACGGAGAATTGGTTTATTCAAGGTTAGGCAATCTCGTAGATTATTGTTGGAAACAGATTCCCATTCACAACGAGCATATAAATTTGGATGAATATGTCATCATGCCCAATCACATGCATGGCATTGTTGAGATCGATATTGGATGTAGGGGCACGATATATCTTGCCCCTACCCGCAATGAACAGTTCGGCGCTCCAGTCAAAAGATCGATCCCCACAATTGTGAGGACTAACAAAGCTGCGGTCACAAGAGCCTGCCGAAAGGATATCGATAACCCCTCCTTCATCGTCTGGCAGCGCAATTATTACGAACGCGTGATCCGCAGTGACTTCGAATTGAATACATTCCGCCGATATATTCTCACAAACCCCCTGCGCTGGGAATTGGATCGTTATTACTCACCTGCCTGATCCGACACGATGAACAAAAAAAGGGGCACGGCACGCCGTGCCCCTGCAATTCTGAGCCTTACTTTTCTAGTTGCCCGTCCGCTCCGCTAAAACCTTGTCCAGCGATTTCATCCCCTGCTTGATCATGCTCTTGCTGGTCATATCGATCAACCGCTGGCCAACACCGGCAAGCTTACCACCGATCTGGATATCTCCCTCATACTTCATCAGCGTGCCTCCGTCCTGTTCGACCAACTCGACGTCGCCGCTGCCTTTGAAGAATCCGGGCTTACCCTCCCCCTCTGCAACCAACGTGCAGGATTCTGGTGGGTTCTCATTTTCAACCGTTATCTTCCCGGAGAACGCCCCCGTCACAGGACCGATTCGCAGCTTGATCGAGCCTTCATATTCGCTATCAGATACCTGTTCGAGGTCTGTCGTTCCGGGTAGCAGCCCGGCCAAAACCTCCGGGTCACGCACCATCGCCCAGACCTCATCACGCGGTCCGTCAAAAAAGTGTTCGCCTTCAATCTTCATGCTCATTGCTCCTTATCGCCGTAATAGAGTTCGAACAGTTTCAACGGGCTCATCGGCGATTCGAGGATCTCAAAACCGTCCTCATCGATTGCGTTTTCAATCGCCTGCGCCAACAGCGCCGGCACAGGGATCGCGCCGGCCTCGCCCGCGCCCTTGCTCCCCAACGGGTTGAGTGGCGAGGGCGTCACTGTGTGCCCGACCTCGATATTCGGAACCTCCGCCGAAGTCGGGATCAGGTAATCTGCAAAAGAAGCGTTCAGCAGCTGTCCATTCTCATCGAAGAAAAGCTGCTCGTAAAACGCGTTGCCGATGCCATGTGCCACCCCGCCATGTACCTGGCCCTCCAGGATCAGCGGGTTGAGCACCGTTCCACAATCTTCGACCACGACGTAGCGCTTGATCTCCAGGTTCATCGTTTCTGGATCGACCTCGACAATCAGAGCATGCGTCCCGAACGCGGTCGCGCCGTAGTTGGGACCGAAATAAGCCGTCGCCTCGAGACCCGGTTCGGTCCCGGGCTGAACGGCACCGCGCAGCGGGTTCGCCTTCTGAGCCAGTTCACCAAGGCTGATCGACATACGCGGGACATCGGCTACACGAACTTCGCCATCCTCGATCTCCAGTTCCTCCTCCGGAGCCTCCAGCAACTCGCTGGCCAGTTCGAGGATCTTTTTACGAACCATTGTTGATGCCGCGTTCATTGCGTTCGCCGCCACGACCGCTCCACGACTGGCGAACGTCCCCGTGCCCCAGTGGAATTGGGCGGTGTCACCTGTGACCATGTTAACATCCGAGACTTTCACACCTAAATGCTCCGCAACAACCTGCGCAAATGACGTGAAGTGTCCCTGCCCCTGCGTTCCCACCCCGGTAGCCACACTGACCTCGCCGCTCGATTCGATCGTCACGCGCGCACCTTCGTATGGGCCTACACCGGTCGTCTCGACAAACGAGACTACACCTATGCCCAGCTTGCGCCCTTCGGCACGCGCCTTCGGTTGCTCTTTCTCGACGAAATCTTTATAGCCGATCATTTCGAGCGCCTTCTCCATCGCCGGCAAGTAATCACCGCTGTCGATGATGAAGTTGGCAAAGGCTTGATCGATGATCACGTGATCGTAAGGGAAGACATCGTTCGGCAAGAAATTCTTCCTCCGGATCTCGGT
>CBFDDM010000155.1:0-5574 GCA_965603565.1 uncultured Anaerolineales bacterium
TGACTGTCACGATCACGGGTCTCAACGACGATCCCACTGCCGTAGATGACAGCCGCACCATGAGCGCTTTCGACCCGCCGCTTTCGATCGCTGTGCTTGGCAATGACACCGATCCAGATACCGACGATTCGCTCACGATCGCTTCTTTCGACACAAGTTCAGCAAATGGCGGCAGCATTACTCAGAGCGATAACAACCTCATATACAATCCCAACGGTTTCCACAACCCAACCAGTCCTGATACGTTCGAATATCTGGTTGGGGATGGAAACGGAGGTACGGACAGCGCGACGGTGTCGGTCCTGGTAAATGATCCACCTTCGGCAGCTGATGATGCTTACAGCGTCGATGAAGACAATACCCTTTCGGTCCCAACGCCGGGTGTACGAGGGAATGATGGCGATCCCAATGGGGACGATCTATCCGTTTCGCTCGTGTCGGATGTATCTAACGGCGCATTAAGTCTCCAGGGGGATGGGAGCTTCGTCTACAATCCAAACGCCAACTACTTTGGATCTGATTCGTTCAGCTACCGGATCTGCGATGCGCCCTCGGGAGGTGCATGTGATAGCGCCAGCGTCGACATCACGGTGAACTCAGTGAATGACAAGCCAGTAGCTACCAACAACAGTGGGTCGAGCGACCAGGTCACAGCCTCAATCGCCGGCATCATGATCGATGTGGCTTCCGACGACACCGATCTCGAGGGCAGCGTGGTTCCAGCCACTGTCGCTATTGTGGATCCTCCCGCGCACGGGACGGCGGTCGCAAACGGCGATGGAACGGTGACCTACACATTGATGGATGGCCGCTATATCTCCGACAGCTTTACCTACTCAATCCAGGATGATCAAATTCCGAGCGCAACCTCCGATCCTGCAACGGTGACAATCACGATTAGCCCGCCAGCCCTTCAGGTTGAGAAGGAAGCTGTGCCCGACGCAGTCGGTGATGGGGATACGTTCGATTTCTTGATCTACATCTGGAATGATGGCCCTGGCACGGCATACGACGTCACCCTCTCGGATACGTTAGGCTCTTGTTTTGCCTGGACCAGCGGCAATCCTGGTGGTTCGGTTGGAGATCTGGCAGAGGGTGAGGCGGTCGTACGCATCGCAGGTGCGCGTGTAGTCGATACGAACAGCTGCTCAAATACAAATGCAGCCGAAGTTACGGCTGTCAATGGCGCCGCGGACAGCACGACCATAGCCATAACGATCGTCGCCAGCGGGGGAGCCGGGGCACTGCCGACGCCAACACCCACACCTACACCGGAGGGGATAACGTCGACACCGGGTAATGGCGCTGGCATAGAGGCAACCATCACCCTGCTTATTCCGGTGATCTTGTTAACCGCACCTTTTCTGATTGCGTTTTTCGATCGATTGAAGGGACGTGAATATGCAGGGCTCTCGTAAGAGAGATCACGATATCAAGCTGATCCTTTGATTTTCAGGGTTAAGCTTAGTCAAGCGAATCCATGAAATCTATCGCAACCCGGAGGATCTCCTCCGGGTTCAATTCATCCGTATCAATATAGAGATCGCAGTTTTCCCGCGCGTCCGCCAGGCGTTCTATCTGTACCTCGTATTCCTTTGGTGTCCAATTCAAATTCTTGCGCTGCGTGCAAACCTCGTAGGATGCATCCAGGTAAATCAGAACATCAGGCTGTGTAATTATTTCCCACATATCCGGGACAAATGAGTGTTCCTGGGCAATCTGACGAGCGTGATATCCTTGCGCAGAAAGCGCATCGATAAGCGTCGTCTTACCTGACGCGCAAGGACCCACAATCGCGATGAGAAGCTCTTCTCGATCGCGCTCATCTCTCATCTGATCGGCATCCTGGCTGTCAACCGCCGGACATCGTCGCCCTGTTTGGGGATGATGGCAGCGATGAGGATACTGATGTCGTCCGTTGGACGGCCATCGTCGAGCTTCAGTGCGTGCTCGAGCAGGCCATCCGCCCACGCGTGAGGATCCAACTGCGTATCACGGGCCAATGAGGACACAAATGCAGGGATGTCCATATGCTTGCCGGTGCGCGAGCCGGCATGGGTCAGTCCATCCGTGAAGATCACGACCGCCATTCCGCGTTCAATGGGGATCTCGTTAATCGATGGGCGCGTCCCTTGACGGGTGCCGACCGGATCGCTCGGCTCATCGAGCAAATGAACTTTTCGATCCCGAACAAGGATTGCTGGCGCGGGGTTGTTGCGCGTGATGACGAATGTCTTGCTCATCAGATCGACAGAGAGGATGTTCAGCGTCGCCACCACTTTGCCGGAGCGGTAGGTATAGAGGTAGTCGGAAGCAGCTCTGGCAGCAGCTCCATCACGTACGCCCTCGCCAAGTAAGCTGATGGCTTTTTGCGTGACAACATTTGAGATGCGTTTGGCGGGTTTTCCAGATCTCTGACCATCCACCAGAACGATCGAGAGACCGCCCGCTGGTCTCTCAATCATTTCAAGCGTATCTCCGCTTTCAGACGTGGCGTACTTCCCGATCTTCGCGACTGCTACTTGAGCTTCCATGATGATGATTCTACAATGCAGCATGATCACTGTCCAACATTTCAAGCCTATAAGTGCCTGGCGACAGGCAATACCGAAGGATGCGAAGAATATCCAATTGATCAACTGGAGCATGGTGTGATTGACCCCGGCGCTAACCCTCTTATTTTGCACTCTTTATTGGAAAGCATGTTGTCGCGCCTGGCTTCGGAGCCTATCGGGAAACCTGTCGGGCTGACTACAGTTTCTCCTGCTCATTTTCCGCCAATCGCGGTGAATGAAAGCGTCGTTACCCCGTTGATCACGGATCTGGTTAACCGCATCATGGCATTTACAAATCGCCAAGAGGTTTGTGTCCGGTCTCAAATTGCCCAGACAGGAAGTCTCCCATTTCCGTTACAGGAGGAGGACGATGGTCCGGGAGATGGGCGGGAAGGGCCATGGGCGCTCTTGACGATCTCTGATCAGCATGCTTCTTTACTATCAGACGATGAGAGAAGGAATATATCGAAGAGCACACGTATCCGACTCGGAGAGTATCTTGGCGCAGCCGCTCAGGAACTTTCTAAAGAGGGTGGTCATTTGTTTCTGGAATCACTTGATCCCTCTGGAACTCAATTGTGGATAGCATTGCCACTGCAGTCTGAAAGCCAGGACGAGGCTGATGTCACCCGCGTTCGCGAGACGATCGAGACAAGGCTGCAGGATAGCGATGACAGTAGTGTAAAGTTGTTGGTACAGGCGGAAAGTGATGAATTGCGCTCCTTGCTGTCACAAAATCTTGTTGAAGGCGGTTATTACGTTATCGATGTACGTAGTGCGGCTGAGGTGCTTCCTTATGCACGCCGCGAAATGCCAGACTTGATCATCCTCGATCTTCAATCACGCAACCCATCGGCGATGGATCTGGCACTTATGCTGAGAGGTGAATCAGGGTTTTCCGAAATCCCCATCCTTTTTCTTACGGAAATCACGGGGCCTGGTATCGGCCGGCGGATGGACACCGTCGATTTTCTCGTACAGCCAGAAGGCGCCAGCGCGATCTTGCAAACCGTCGATCAGGTACTTCGCACAGGTCTCCGCGTTGCTGGACGCATCATGGTTGTTGAACCGGATGATGATCTGCGTGAAAAAATGCTGAGTACGATCCAGGCTCAAGGACATCCGGTCGTGGAGGCACGTAGTGCAGAAGAAGCGCTGGCGTTGGCTGAGAGGGTGAGCCTGGGGGTCGTGCTTGCCAAGGCTAACCTCGCTGAAGCGCGCGACTACTGGCTTGTTCGTCAACTGCGGCAATTGTCAGAGGATATCGAGATCTACTTGATGACCGAGGGTGCTCAATCGATGGACGCGATACATCCATTGCGTAAGGGTATAACCGGTTACGGTGATACGGGTCGATTAGGGGAATTGCTTGCAAAAGTTGAAGATGAGCACGGCAATCAGGGCAAGAACAGTTGAGAATTCGGATTGCTAATAAATATATACAGGTGTTCCGTAGCCCCATTTCAGCTTGACATCTGCGTCAATAACCGGCTGGGTCCAGCGGAACAACCACTTTGCTTCTTCAGGACGCATATTAACACAGCCGTGACTGCGAGGTCTCCCGTAGTCTGTATGCCAGTAAGTCCCGTGGAAAGCCACACCCGTCATGTGGAAATAGGAAACCCAGGGCACGCCGGGGAGCTCATAGGCTTCAAGATTGGCGGTGAGGCGACCGTTGCCCATATGGCGGAGCGGCATCTTCTTGTCGACGTAGAACTGACCGCGAGGAGTCGCGGTGGGGATCCCGTTTTCTCGCGGCCGTGTATCCGGGATGCCGCTTGAGATGCGGGTCCTGAAGATCAATCGATCGTGCTCGAACGCGAACAGTTCCTGCTGGCCAAGATCTACCTCGATGCGTTTGTCCCGGGTTGCGACATCAGGAGAAATCGGGGTGATTTCCTCGGGTTCAATCCGCCGCAAGTGTTCCGCTCGTGCGTAATATTTCACGTTGAGCAGGTCATCAAGCAGGCAGTACCACCAGCGGCCATCGATACCTTCCTCTATCCCAATGATCCATGCAATCGATTGATAGTAAAGCCTATAGAGTGGATCGGAAGTTGGATCTGGTGCACGGAACGTGCGCGTATAGGGGACAGAGACTTCGAATATCGAACCCGACTCGTCGACATCGAGCAGCGGTAGTTGAGGTTTCCACTCAACCGTCTGGATGCTTCCTGAGTGAATATATCCATCGGGGATGTTGAACCAGACAGGGTTGTGTACAGGTCCCTCATCGGCATGGATACGAGCCTGAAGTGTCACCAGCGTGTCACGTGTGAGTTGGGTTAATATCGGGGCTTTGAAACTGGGTTCCTCGTATAAGTTAATATACGTATCCGCTACGCGTCCAATACTGAGATGATTCATAGCGTAGGGCGGGGGCGGTTTGAGTGAAAGTCCCGCCGCAGAAAGCCCGGCCATTTTGAGAAAAGAGCGTCGCTGAATACTACCTTTCATATCCTTATTGTATCCGTGGCCAATGTTTCTATCAATAGGAAATATTCAGGAGATCAAAGTTGCTTATTGACCGTCCATGATATTCGCATAGCCACAAAATTACATGGGTCAAGCGACGCGTCCTTGGGTTACGAGGTCTAATCAGCAAGAAATTGCGCAAGGCACTACATGGTATAATCCCGCGGCAAGATCGCATGCAGCAATGCTACTAACCTCGAAGGAACGCTAAGTGGTCCGCGCTTTCACGGCGATTCAATTTCCTGGCAAAGTAAAAGGGCGTGTCGCGCAAGCGATCGACCCGCTTAAGGAGCAGGTGGACATCCAGGCTATTCGCTGGGTGGAACCGACACTGTACCACCTCACACTGAAGTTCCTGGGTGATGTCGAAGAACAGGCCATCGGGGGAATTCAGCGAGCATTAGCCGATGCAGCAAGCGAACAGAAGCACTTCAAGATCCTGGTTGATGAGTTTGGGGCCTTCCCGAACCCCCGGAAGCCGCGCATTTTGTGGGTCGGGCTGCATGAGAAGACAGGTTCACTGCTTTCGCTGCAGCACGACCTG
>CBFDDM010000156.1:0-5285 GCA_965603565.1 uncultured Anaerolineales bacterium
CTGGCTTTTGCCCTCCATCCATCACCATACTCGTATACCAACCAATAATCTTCATCTTCCGTGCCCTTTTTCCGCCATTTGTTAACCACGGTTGCACGGCTGAGCTCTCCGGACTGATCGAGCCGGAGCGAGTTCAGGAAATTACGCAGGGAGAGGAAAATGCGCCCGATGAGCAGGAAACACAATCCGACGACCAGCAGCGTGAGAAGATCCGCAGTCTGGAATTGATAGCCGGCACTGCGCTCAAGGATCGTGTTCACTTGATTCCAGGCGACACGCGCAAGGACAACGGTGAGAGCGGCATAGATGAGCAGGATCAACCAGGATTTCCTTGAGCTTTCGATTGCGGTGATGTCTGCAGATTTATCGGTCATCGAGTCGAGGCTGGGCATAATGGGCTCCATGGATTAGATGTGGCCGGAGATTGGTATTGATATGTTGGTTAGGTCCTTCTATCGCTGGAAGGCTGCGGCGGAAAGATCCGTAAATAGCTCCCATGGGAGGGATATTACGAATTCAGATCTCTCAAAAAATCCTGCGCTTCCATTTGCACAAGTTCACGGTCGTGCTCATCAAGATATCTTAGACTGAGGACGTTGCGCGCTGTGCGCGGGTTGGCTCGCAGCCGTTCCTCATGTTTCAGGATGAAATTCCAGTAGAGAAAGTTGTATGGACAGGCATTTTTGCCATGTCGTTTTTTGTGGTCAAAGGTACAGTCTGAGCAGAAATCCCCCATTTTATTGATGTAATTAGCGCTTGCGATATATGTCTTCGTCGCCGTCAAGCCACCATCGGCGTTTAAACCCATGCCGATCACGTTCGGCGGCATCACCCAGTCATAGGCATCGATGTACATACTCAGGAACCAAGCATTAGCTGCACGCGGCTTAACCCCTGCAAGCATGAAGAAATTCGAAATGACCATCAAGCGCTCGATGTGGTGGTTGTAACCTGTGTGGATTACCCGGTTGAGAGCATGAGCCAGACACGCCAGGTCGGTTTCACCGTCCCAGAAGAATTCGGGCACAGATGCATCTGCCTCCCATGCGTTCTGATCAAGCATTCCCGGCATTTGACGCCAATACTGCCAGTACATAAATTCACGCCAACCGAGCACCTGACGGATGAAACCCTCCGCCGATTCGATGCGCGCCGCGCCCGATCGATAAAGATCCTCGACCTTATTGATCACTGACAAGGACTCAAGCAGCCCGAGATTGAGATATGGTGAAAGCATGCTGTGAAAAACGGCATGGCTCCTCTTCGTGAGGGCATCTTCATATGGACCGAATTGACCAAGGCGATTATTCAGGAAGTCTTCTAAGGCTTTCTCAGCCTCTTCATGATTCACGGCGTATTCGAAATCGTCCACCGAGCCCACTCCGGTTTCGTAGCCGGAGACCTCTTCCATGACAGCCTGCGTGATCTCATCCGGACCGAAGCGAATGGGCTCAGGAGGCTCGATCTCTTTGGGGAGGCGCTTACGATTAGCTTCGTCGTAGTTCCACTCACCCCCGGCCGGCTCTCCATCGTCCATGAGCACATCGAAATGGCCCCGCATATCGCGGTAGAAATATTCCATGACATAGCGTTTATCCGGCTCTGGTGAGGGGATCGGATTATATCGACCCGCCAGGAACTGTGTATTCGCGATCAGTTCAACAGGAAGCCCCAGATGCTCCTGCAGATTCATTTGAAATTCCCTTCCTTCGTAGGAAGAGCACGCCATGGTGACGATTTTTCCCGAACCAAGTTCTTTCACGTGATCTATGAGACCTGCAGCGAAGCTGCTCGAAGCTCGATAATCGACAGCCAAGCCGTCCAATCTCAATCTCTCAGCATAATGGCGCATGGCGCTCAGTAAAAGGACAAGTTTCTTACGCTGATATGGCTGCCGTTGGAGGCGCCCCTTGCTTTCGATTAATAGGATTTGGAGTTGATCGGCTGCATTACGCTCGAGCGCAACCTCAATCGCTGGGTGTGATTGGAGCAGTTGATCACCTAAGATCCAAACGGTCACCTTTGACATGGGCTCATTATAGGCAATCTGTAGGCTCAGGACGAAAACAAACGATTTTGCTTTTCGCACGATCATGTAGACAATAAACCAACACTCAACAGGAAGGTGTCCATGGTTGATCCAAATGTTCAAAACTTCGCGAAAATAATCGTCAATTACTCAACCCGGGTTCAACCTGGAGAAAAGGTTGCGATCCGGGGCTTCCCGTTAACGAACGCAGCCACACCTCTAATTTATGCAGTGACGGAAGAAGTCCTCAAGGCTGGCGGTTATCCGCATTTGCTGATGACACCCCCCGAGTACCGCGACCTGCTTTTCAAACATGCCAATGATGACCAACTCAGCTATATCAACCCATTTCAGCAAATGATCATGGAGGATTTTGACGTCGATATCCGCATTAGCAGCGCGGAGAACACCAAATCTCTATCTGGCGTCGATCCCGATCGCCTGAACCTCACCCGTAGCGCCTACTATGATCTGCTCCAAACCTGGTTTCAGCGTTCCGCGCAGGGAACTATGCGCTGGCTGACGACACGCTACCCCACCCAGGCTTATGCACAGGAAGCCGAGATGAGTCTCAGGGAATATAAGCAATTTTTCTATTCCAGCTGCTTCGCCGACCGCGAAGACCCGCTTGGTGCATTTAAGCAGATGGCTTCGGAGCAAGCTGAGATCGTTCAACTGTTTCAGGGCGGGGATCGGGTTGTTTTCTCTGGGTCCGATATCGACCTCAGTCTTTCAATCAAGGAGCGTCCGTTCATCACGTGTGCCGGTGATAACAACCTACCGGACGGGGAGATTTACTGCGGACCTGTCGAAGAGAGCGCCGAAGGTTGGGTTCGCTTTTCATTTCCCTGCATCTACTTGGGCAATAAGGTGGAGGCCGTAGAACTGGAGTTTAAGGAGGGGAAGGTTGTTGAAGCACGTGCTGCTAAAAACGAGGATTACCTACGCAAGACTCTGGAGGTTGATGAAGGAGCCAGCAGAATTGGAGAATTCGGTATTGGGCTGAACGCAGCGATCGACCGGTTCACGGGGTCGATGCTCTTCGATGAGAAGATCGCCGGGACAATCCATTTTGCGCTGGGAGCCGGCTACCCCGAATCAGGCTCGACAAACAAGAGTTCGATCCACTGGGATATGCTTGTCGACATGAGGGCTGACAGCGAAATTAAAGTTGATGGTGAAATGGTATACAGTGATGGGAATTTCAGGAAAAAATAGCCTCCAAGAGCAGCAAGATTCTCGCCAAGTTGCTTCTGGGTCAGTGGGTTCTGCTCGGGTCAACGGTGCTACCCCGTTGAGGGTTCTCACGGTCCTTGGCCTGGGCACGGCGCTCTCGCTTCTCGGAGACAGCACGCTCTACACTGTCCTTCCCGATCCATCCAACGCGGCGACGGCAGGTGTGACACTGACCGCTGTGGGTTTCATTCTGGGCGCCAATCGACTCACACGCATGCTCACCAACCCACTTGCAGGCACTCTCCTCGACCGCCTGCCGCGACGGGCGATCCTGGTTCCTGCCATGCTGCTCGGCTTTCTCTGTACACTGGTCTACGCTTACGGGACCGGGATCCTGGCATTTCTAGTAGGTCGAGTCCTCTGGGGCTTTGCGTGGTCGGGAATATGGATTGGCGGCAACACCGTCATCCTCGACATCGCCCGGCCGCATAACCGCGGCAAATTATCCGGTATGTATCAAACCTGGTTCTTCATCGGCGTGGGGGGCACGGCTCTGCTGGCCGGAATTTTCACAGATATGTTCGGGTTCCGTAATGGGCTGAAGGTCAGCGCGGGAATAAATGCATTGGCTTTTTTCCTCTGGTTATTCCTGCTGCCCGAAACGAGAGCCGTACAGGAAACACGTTCGGCAGACCACGTTCAAGACGCTGCCCGACTCGATTGGAAGACGATCCTGTTAGCGGCGATACCCACCTTTGGGATGCGATTCGTTTATGCAGGTGCGATCGCATCGACATCTATACTATGGCTATCCGAGCTTTTCGAGGCCGGCCTACCGTTCAGCGCCCTGAGCCTGCCCATCGCGACGATCACCGGAATATTTGTCGCGCTGCGCACGGTGACGAGCATGTTTAGCGGTCCCCTTGCGGGGGATCTTTCGGATCGCCTGGGACGCAGGTGGGGAGTGCTCGCCGCTTTGCTGTTCATCGGCGCACTGGGTACCTGGTTGATGGGACACATGACTCTCTCGGTGGCGATACTGGGCGGTTTTATCGCCGCGATCCCGGGCGGCGGCATCCAGGCGCTGATACCGGCGCTGATCGGTGATCGTGTTGACCCCAAACAAGAGAGCCGATCGCTGGGGATTGTTTACACATTCGGTGATCTGGGCAGCGCACTTGGCCCCGTGGTTGCTCTGGGTCTCTTAGAAGTGATCGGGCTCCCCTCAGTCTACCGACTTTGCGCTGCGCTGCTGATCCTGCTCACGGTCGTCGCATCTTTCCGTGCAAGCCAGGAACCACCGCTGCAGGCCAGGATCCGCCCATGAGCGATCAAATACAAATAGCTCGAAAGGCAGCCTTTATAAGGAACGATGTTTGTCTCGTCAGGGGGTTAGAAGATTCAACCTTCACTGTCTAGTTTGGGTCCTGGTTGTCTG
The DNA here is from genome assembly GCA_965603565.1 of uncultured Anaerolineales bacterium. Lineage (GTDB taxonomy): Bacteria > Chloroflexota > Anaerolineae > Anaerolineales > E44-bin32 > E44-bin32. The sequence continues at coordinate 4,644 of CBFDDM010000156.1, forward strand.
GCGCTCGACAGCTTTGCCTGCACGCTGGCTGCGAGACGATCTGTCTCCTCAAATTTCTTGCGCGCGTTTTCCAGATGGGTGCCGAGGATGCCAAAGGCTTCGTGAAACCGGCGGAAATCGCCTTCCAAACGACCGAGATACCCCAGAATTTCTTGAGCCTGCTCTTCGATTTGTAGACCGCGCAATCCGAGCGCAATCGCCTGGAGATAGGCGTAGAAACTGTTTGGCGAAACCGGAATCACTTTGCGGTCCATAGCATGCGCCATCACGCTGCTGGCTTCATCAGCATCCACATCCGAGATGATCGTCTCATAATAGACATTCTCCGCAGGGATGTACATGAGCGCGAAATCGAACGTCCCCTCATCAGGCCGGATGTATTTCGCTGCGATGTCGTCGATGTGCTTGCGAACGACCCTTAGAAACTGGCGTCGCTCCCTCGAGCGCAGTTCCTCATTTTCTTCCTTCAACAGTCTCTGGAAACTTTCCAGTGGAAATTTGGAATCGACCGGAACCATGCCCGCCGCCAACTTGACAACCGCATCCACTCGCTCGCCGGATTGGAATGTGTATTGCAGTTGATACTGCTCCGGAGTGAGCATCTGCGCGAGCAAGTCACCCAGAAAGAGCTCTCCAATCCCC
>CBFDDM010000157.1:0-5253 GCA_965603565.1 uncultured Anaerolineales bacterium
CTCCCTGACCCTCCAACCCCAACCTTTCCGTGACCGCCAGCGCATAGTAGTTGCCATCCCATGTGTAGATGTCGTGATTGCCCAAAAAGGTTGCGATCGATCTGGGATCATGGCCCTTCATCGTAAACGAGACTGTCGGAACGCGATCGTCGAGTGTGTCGCTGGATTGCAAACCCCAGATGTGAAGTCCCGGCACCTCTGCAAGTACATTGAGGAGCCTGTCGGTGAGTTCCCGTTCGTACGCCTGTATCGCCAGCATCGCAGGCCGCAGGGCAGAACTGCGGGTGCGCTCTGTTTCCGTCAGCCCGGATACTGAATCGTTGTTGACGGATTGCCCAAGCTCGGCCAAATACTCAAGGGCGCCGAGCGTGCCGGCGATACCCTCATGGTTCTGTGTGCCTGTTTCGAATTTACCCGGGGGCTCGGTGGGCGCCGGGCGGACACGGTAAGCCTGCAACCTCTCCAGCAGCTCTCGTTTGCCATAAAGGGCGCCCAGATGGGGTCCAAAAAACTTGTACGCAGAAACGACCAGGAAGTCACAGTTGAGATCCTGCACGTCAATGGGCCCATGCGGCGCGTACTGAACGGCGTCGATGTAGGTGAGGGCACCCGCCGCTTGCGCACGGCGAATGATATCCCCGACCGGGTTGATCGTCCCCACCGCGTTGGAGGCGTAGCCCACGGCAACCAAGCGCGTGCGATCAGATAAGAGCTGGTCGAGTTGATCCAGACGCAATGTGCAGTCCTCAACATCGAAATCCAGCCAGTGCACAAGCGCCCCTCGTTCCTTGGCGACCTTCAACCAGGGTGATATGTTGGCGTCATGGTCGAGCCTGGTCACGATAATTTCTTCGCCCGGCTCCAGCTCACGCGCAAGCGAGCGGCTCAAATTAAAGGTCAGCGAGGTCATGTTGGGACCAAAAACGATCTCCTCGGGTCCACTCGCGTTAAGGAAATCCGCCATCGCCTGACGCGCCTCGTCGATGATTTCATCTGATCGTTTGCTTGTCTCGAACGCGCCGCCATGGTTGGCGTTAGCATCCCTGAGGTAGCTGACCATTCGGTCAATGACCCGATTGGGCACCTGTGTGCCTCCTGGATTATCGAAGAAGACGACATCTCGTTGAAGCGCGGGGAAGTCTTTGCGAACCTGTTCTGGTTTTATTGGCATCGATCACTCCATAACAATGTGGCTAGCGGCCTTGCTGCTTTTGACGGTTGATAATTTTTTCTGCCTCCCGCAGGTCAGCTTCCGTGTTGATATTGAAGAACGAAAGCCCCACCGGGTCGAGACGGGCAATGATTTTTTCATCGACCGGATGCACGTTCACGGAATCGAAGAAGCTGATCATGCGTTTCTGACCATTGCGCAGGGCCTGATCGACGGCCGGCAAGCAGGCTGCGCGGTTGTAAAGCGCCTGGAGCGGCTCGAAACGCTTGCCGTGTTTGGGAATGATCACGTCGCCATGATCCTTGCTCGCGGCGAGATGTTCGAGCAGCGGTCGGCTGGTAAACGGCGCGTCACAAGCCAGCAGCAGGACAGCTTCCCCTTCGGCGGCGAGGAGCGCTGTCTCGAGGCCATGCAGCGCACCCGCCCCTGGAACACGATCGCCCACAAGCGAAACACCAAGATGCTCGAGCGCCTGTGGGTTGTTCGTCGTGATAAGCACTTCATCAGCAAGACCTTGAACCCGTTCGAGCACGTGCTCGATAAGCGCTTTGCCATCGAGTTCAACGAGCGCCTTGTCTCTGCCCATGCGGCTCGATTGGCCGCCGGCCTGGATAGCTACTGTGAGCATGCATTCATTGTACCCATTTGAAGGGATAGGTAAATCGCGAGTGATATAATCGGTACACATTATGACCTCGCTTGCGAATGTCCTGGACGCGATGACGGTCCCCGGTGAGCTTTATGAGCGCCTGCCAGACGGTGCGGTCCGATGCTATGCCTGCGGCCACCGTTGCCTGATACGCGAAGGGAAACGGGGTATATGCAAGGTTCGCTTCAACGAAAGCGGCACGCTTAAAGTCCCCTGGGGCTACGTCGCTGGACTGCAATCCGATCCTACCGAAAAGAAACCTTTCTTCCACCTGCTGCCTGGCTCAGACACTCTGACCTATGGCATGCTAGGTTGCGATTTCCACTGTTCCTACTGCCAGAATTGGGTCTCGTCACAGGCTCTCAGGGATTCAGCTTCGGATATCGCTGCCAGTCACCTGCGGGAGGTCAGCCCTCAAGATCTCGTGGATTATGCGAAGCGCATGGGCGCGCAGGTCGTGGCTTCATCGTATAACGAGCCCTTGATCACGTCGGAATGGTCGGTGGCGATCTTCAAGCAAGCCGGGCAAGCAGGTTTGAAGCGCGCATACGTATCCAATGGGAACGGCACGCCCGAAGTACTGGACTACCTCGATCCACACCTGGAGGCGTTGAAGGTCGATCTGAAAAGCATGCGGGATGCGAATTACCGTCAGTTGGGTGGGGTGCTTCAGCATGTGCTTGACACGATCGAGATGGCACATGCGCGCGGTTTGTGGGTGGAGATTGTCACGCTTGTCGTCCCCGATTTCAACGACAGCACCGAAGAGCTCATGGATGCTGCACGTTTTATTGCCTCAGTTTCCAGCGATATCCCCTGGCACGTGACCGCGTTCCACAGCGATTACAAAATGACCGACCGCGGTCGCACAAGTCGGGACACTCTTCGTCGAGCGGCGGAAATCGGTGAGGAGGCCGGGCTGCGTTATGTCTACGCCGGCAACCTTCCCGGTCAGATCACTCCCTATGAAGATACGCGTTGCCCCAATTGCAGCCGCACATTGATCAAAAGAAAAGGGTTTGTCGTTTTGGATTATGCTCTCACTGATGATGGTGATTGTCCGCATTGTGGAACACATATCCCCGGTATCTGGCACGATAGAAGCGCAGGGGTCCGTCAAGGCTCCAGCGCTGATTGGTTATATCGAGGGCCAAGACAGGTAATCTGAAAGGTATAATCGATAACATGGCTGTTGATCGCGATGAGGCTTGCATGCAGGCGAAAAAGAAACTGCTCCTGACCTACGATCCTATCCCGGAACGTCGTGAGGCGTATTTCCAATATGTTCTGGGGGAATTCGTGCCGGCGCTCGAACAGATGGGTTTGTCGCTTTGTGAGGCCTGGCACACTGCCTACGGTTCCTATCCGCTGCGTCTATCGGGCTTCATCGCCATCAATGAGACCGATATTGAGGAGATCCTGGCGTCGGAAAATTTCATCGAGCTTGAAGAACGTCTGCAGGAATTTGTCGCTAACTACAATCGGCGCCTGGTCTACTACAATAAGAGTTTCCAATTTTAAGAGTACGATCCATCACAAGATGCCAGATACGTCTTTGCCCCCAATCAGGCTTAATTCTGACAAATGAAACCTGGTAAGCATGACCTTTTACTAAGTGATAGGTTTCACAAATCTGTTATACTTTCAGAGGAATACCCTGGCGCATCAAGCACTCCACTTTCGTCGCACCTGCGTAACAACGACCCCAAGCCAGGGTTTTTCCTGTTAAAGGGCAGCATCCATGTGTGAGGCGACCTGATGGCTGCTTCCAGCACTATTAGGAGGCTAATCATCTCATTTCGGGTGTGACAGTTGGCACTTGGGACGGGATTGGATGTGGATTACCCTTGTTGCAGGGGTAAACCCCCGGGGATGGAGGCAATCATGGCGATAGTTGTTTGGAAGGACCTGAAAGTATGTGTGTGTGACCGCATTGGCGAGGAAGTTCAGCTTCAAGCGAAGGTAGTCTATCCTGCTTCCATCATGCCCGAAACGCCGCCGCGTGTGATTGCACATCGCTGCTCGAAGGGGATGGAGTGCAATCTGGAGAACCGCCCGGCTTGCCAATGGGCCGGCACATTGCCGGGTCATGATCCATTCCTAGCCTGATCAATAATATCGATATGAATGCGAGCGCCCGCACGATCGTGCGGGCGCTTTATTTATCTAACCGGTCGGTGGCGGTTAGAGCACGCCCAGTTCTTTCCCCACCTTCTCAAAAGCAGCCAAACCGGTCTTCAGGTCCTCCTCGGAATGGGCGGCTGAGATCATCACGCGGATGCGTGCCTTGCCCTGCGGCACGGTCGGGAATCCAAGCGCCATCGCGAAGATGCCTTCTTCAAAAAGGCGCTTGCTGAACTTCTGGGCGAGGTTGGCATCACCCAGCATGATCGGTGTGATCGGCGTGGTGCTCGTACCTGTATCGAAACCAAGGATGCGCATTTCGTTCTTGAAGACATCGGTGTTCGCCCAGAGACGATCGACGAGCTCGGTCGACTCCTCTAGAATGTCGATGGCTGCGATGCACGCCGCAGCATCGGGCACGGTCATCGCCGAAGAGAACAGGAACGGTCGTGCCCGTTGACGCAGCCACTCGATGATCAGAGTTTTGCCGGCGACCACGCCTCCCACCACACCAAAGGCTTTCGAGAGCGTGCCCACCTCGATATCTACCTTGCCGTGCAAGTCGAAGTGGTCGACGATGCCGCGTCCGCCGTCGCCAAGCACGCCTTCACCATGGGCGTCATCGACCATCAGCATGTAGTTGTACGCATCGGCGATTTCGTAGAGCTTGTCGAGTGGCGCCACATCACCGTCCATGCTGAAGACACCGTCAGTGATAATCAGGGCTCTGCGATAGCCCTCGTCTTTCGTGGCTTCAATCTGGACACGCAGATCCTCAGGATCGCGATGTGCAAAGCGGACGATCTTGGCGCCAGAGAGCCGGCAGCCATCGATGATGCTTGCGTGGTTCAGTTCATCGGAGTAAATAACATCTTTCTTTGAGACCAGCGCCGGAATCGCGCCGAGGTTGGCATTAAAGCCCGATTGGAAAGTGATCGCGCCCTGGACTCCCTTAAAAACAGCCAGACGCTTCTCAAGCTCGACGTGGACATCCATCGTGCCAGCAATCGTGCGCACGGCGGCAGGCCCGACGCCAAGCTCATCAATTGCCTGCTTTGCGCGTGCGGCTATTTCTGGATGGTTAGCCAGGCCAAGGTAGTTGTTTGAGCAGAAATTGAGAACCAGTTTACCGTCGACCTCCAGCCAGGCGCCCTGTGGGGAGCTCAGCGTGCGGATGCTTGTGTATAACCCCGCTTCGATGAGTCTGTCGAGTTCTTCCTGGATCCATTGGATTTTGGTGTCCTCAGCCATCTAATTCCTCTCAATTAATTATCGGAATCGGGTACGTCCCATCCTTCGATCAAGGAAC
>CBFDDM010000158.1:0-5133 GCA_965603565.1 uncultured Anaerolineales bacterium
ATCTAGGCGTAGTCTACGGCACACAGGCCGCGCTCAAACGCATGCTCCCGCGCAACCGCGGCTCCATCGTGCAGGTCGGATCCGCGCTGGCCTACCGCGCGATCCCGCTGCAGAGCGCCTACTGCGGCGCAAAACATGCGATCCAGGGATTCACCGAATCGCTGCGCTCTGAGTTGATTCACGATGAGCAGGATATTTCCATCAGCATGGTGCAGCTGCCGGCCTTGAACACACCCCAGTTCGGTTGGTGCGAAACGAGGATGCCCCGGAAACCCCAGCCGGTCCCGCCAATCTACGAACCGGAAGTGGCCGCGCGCGCTATTCACTGGGCCGCATACCACGAACGCCGCGAGTTGGTCGTCGGTTTCAATGCCGCCGTGATCCTGTGGGGTAATAAATTCTTCCCCGGTTTTGGGGACCGCTATCTGGCGCGCACCGCCTTCGAGGGCCAGCAGCACAACGGCCCGGTGGAGGCCGATCGGCCGAGCAACTTATGGGAGCCCGTCGATGATCGCCAAGACTTTGGCGCCAGTGGAGATTTCGGCGAGAGCGCCCGCCCCGAGAGCTGGCAGCTCTGGGCGAACACACACCGCTGGGTCTTATGGTTGGGTTTGATGGCGCTGCTCACGCTCGTCATCGTAATGCTGATGTGGATTTTCTAAACTGCGCAGCGATATCTTCTCATTTTCAAACAAGGCGGGTGGCCATGGGGTCCGGAAAACACGGTTAACTTCGAATCTCCAATACCATCGGCCTCCAGCAATAAATTCTTTGCTCGCCGGCCCATGTCTCTTTGCCTCAACCTTCTTGCGCGTCAAGCACTCTGAACCAACGATAGCCGAAGCGGTCCAGGGTGAGCCTGCCATCCTCCACTTGCTGGCTGCCCCGTTTGTCACTCACCAATTCCACCAGCCGGTTGGATTGGTACCCGGTTGGCGAAAGATCTACATCCTGCTCCGTGTCGGAAAGGTTGTGAAAGGCGATCACCGTGCCCCCCTGAAAACTGCAGCGGTGAGCAAAAACGCGCTCGTTTTCCAGATCGACCGCCTCACACTCACCGCTGCCGAATTCTGGCTCATTCTTTCGAGTTCTGATCATATGACCGATGCGATTCAGCAGCGATCGCTCGTCATTACGCTGTGAGATCACGTTGATCTTCTCGTACCCGTAGGGGCCCTCGCCAATCACCGGCCGGATCAGATCCTGCTCTTGTGCATTCGAAAAGCCGCCATTTTCTTCAGCCGACCACTGCATCGGCGTGCGTACTGCAGTACGACCTGATAGAGAAAGATCCTCCCCCATGCCGATCTCCTCTCCGTAACGGATGACCGGTGTGCCGGGGAGCGAAAAAAGCATGCTGTAGGCCATTGCGATCCGATCCTGATCGCCCTCGAGCATCGGCGGCAAACGCCTGCGTATACCCCTTCCAAACAAACGCATCTCCTCATCCGGAGCAAAGGCTTCAAAAACCTCCTGACGCTCCTCGTCGCTGAGCCTGCCTAAATCTAATTCGTCATGATTGCGCAGAAAATTGGCCCATTGACCTCCTTCGGGTATCGAGGGCACCTCCTCCATCGCCTCGATTAACGGGGCCGCACGCTGCTGCTGCAGCGACAGGAAAAGATGCTGATTGACCAGGAAGTTAAAAAGCATGTGCATGCGCGTACCTCTGCCAAAATACTCATGTGCCTTCTCCGGCGCCACATTCGCCTCGGCCAACAGGATCGCATCACCTCGGCGCCAGGACAAGAAGTCGCGAAATTCGCTCAGATACTCGTACGGGCTTTCGACATCGGGCTCCTCGATGCCTTTCAGTTCAATCAGGAACGGGGCGGCGTCCACCCGGAAGCCTGAGACGCCCATTTCAAGCCAGTAGCCCATAACCCTGCGCATCTCTTCGCGGACCTGCTCATTGCCGATATTGAGTTCGGGCTGGTGCTTGTAAAAACGGTGGTAGTAGTACGCTCCTACGGCCCGATCATACGTCCATGTTGTCGATTGCTGCCCGGGGAATATCATGCCTTCGTCCGCGTCATCAGGCTTATCTTCAGACCAGACATAGTAGTCCCGGTACTTTGAATCTGGATCCTCGCGCGCCGCCTTGAACCAGGGATGATCGATGGAAGTGTGATTGATCACCAGGTCAACAATCACGCGCAGGCCAAGCTCCTCGGCAATATTCATGAACTCGACGAAATCACCGGGGTCTCCAAGGCGATGGTCCACGCCAAAGTAATCCTTCACATCATAGCCGTTGTCTCGATTGGGGGAGGGATAGAATGGCAAGAGCCAAATGCAGTTTGCCCCCAGATTTGAAATATACTCAAGCTTATCCATCAAGCCTTTGAAATCGCCGATGCCGTTTCCATCCCCGTCCATATAGGTCTCAACATCGAGACAGTAAATTACGGCCTGCTTGTACCATCGGGGTTTCATGGGTTTCGTCTCCTGAGTTTATGTCTCACGTGATTCACTTTAGCGGACCTGCAAACCGGCATGCTTGGCGGCGATAAGGTAATTGGCGTGCGACCAGAGCAGGGGGTTGGCCGAAGGTCCCCAATAATTGCGCCAGCGCTCGAGCGCGGTGGGTTCATTCAAGTTTTGTGGGACTTGCTCCGGCATCCAGCCGTTATCCTCGCGGTTTGACTCGACCCACGCCATCAATGGCTGCGCACGGTCGCCTTGATCGAGTTCAATGTAATATCAGGCCAACCAGGCCGAGAGCAGCAACCAGGCACCCCCGCCATAGTAGCTGTCCTCCATATTGCGGTGAACACCATTCTCGCGACGCAGCTGATCTTCGATCCGCTCCACTGTCCGCACCATGCGGTCGTCATCGAGCGGCAGCAGGCGCGCCGGAAGGCCCAAGCCCAGCAAGCTGGCATCTATGCCGGGATCGTCCAGCGAACGCACAAACGCTCCTTCGACGAGCCCGTTGCGGAGCACGAATTGGCGTATCTGGTCGACAATTAATCCCTCACCGTTATCGCTTTGTTCCACCCAAGCACGAAGTCCACCCCATATAGAAGCGAGTGTGTAGGTGTGCAGGCTTTGATCGTTTTCCTCCCAGATATCGAAGCAGGGTATCGTCCACATGGCCAACAGGTAGTCAAATACCAGGGCTGCCGCCCGGTCATATTCGATGGGATGATCGTCCCTGTTTTGCAGGTGTTCGCTCAGTGCCCACAGCCACGTCCCCAGACCATCCAATTGGAAATTCGCCCAGGGCACATCGGTCACCTCTTCCCCGGTCAGCGTATAGCGGGCATGCAGCACGAGGTCATAGCGCACAGGCTCTACCGCCCTGGCTGCCTGGATGCTTCGCCGAATGCGCGCTTGGCGATCGAGAATGACCTCACATGACCACTTGAAGAATCGCCCCGCGCATTCGTGTTCTCCCCATAAGTCCAGCGCATGCGCTGTGTAGGCACCATCTCGAAACCAACAATACTGATAGGGCTCAAAGGTCGGGCTGGCCACGAAGGCGCCCGTCTCAGCTTGATTGGACTTCAGGATCTCGATGCTGCGTTTAACGACGCTCAAACCGGGCCCCTCCAAACTCCGAAAGGCCCGGAAACCTCACCATTTCGCCCATGCTACGCCTCCTGCCCATAGGCGATGGTCGTCAACAACGCATTCTCTGCCTGACGCGAATCCAGACGTGTGTGCTGAACGACGACGGGTACGTCAGAGTCGATTACGCTGGCGTAGTCCGTTCCCGCGGGGATCGGCTCCGGATCTGAAAACTCGTTGAAACGCAGGTGACGGGTGCGCTTTGGTGGGATTTGCAAAGAATAAGGCCCCACGGGATCACGATCTGAGAAGTAGATCATAATGTTGATGTTGGCGCGCTGCTCGCTGGCATTCAGAATGCAAAGCGTCTCATGACTGAGCATTTCAGGCTTCGGTCCCGTGCTCCCGGTTGGGATATAACCTTCCGCGATCGCCCAGCGCCGCTTGCCTTTCGGTGGTGTCATCTACGCCATCCCTCTGCTCATCGAGCTATATGTGTCTGAAATTGAGAACGCGCTCGGCCCCACCCGGAGCACGGCGCGTTCCCATTTTGGAACCTTCATGTGCCCGGACCATGATCCTCAAGGTAGCCGGGCTGTAGGTAGCGTTGATCTAACCCCAGTATGGATCGTATCCGTAATGGGAATGGACCTCCTCAAGGAAGCTCTGTTCGATCGTCTCGGGCCAATCATCTTTATCAAACCCGGGTGCGTTCTCCAGTTTCTCCTTATCGACATCCATGACGAAGGCCTTCTTTTCCGTATTCAGGCTCAGTGCTTCCCAGGGTATCGCAAAGAGTTTATCTCCCATCCCAAGAAAGCCTCCAAACGAGAGTACAGCGTAAGCGACCTGGCCAGAACTCAGATCGAGCATAATCTCCTCGACCTCGCCCAGATCATCACCCTGGGGGTTAATGACTCCATCACCGATCAGGGTTGTCGCCGACATAACTTGTGGATGCATCTTCTTTTCCCTCCTAGATATTGACGCAATCTTCTGCCATTAATCATAAGAAGGCTGACCCGCCGCTTGCTTGTATCCGCATGCACATTTATGGGTAGATTGCAGATACAAGCCCGGATATACCCTGGAGACATACACACCATATATAGCGACCACATAGGGAGGAGGTCAGAATAAACCCAGAAAACCCGCCATCCATATATCGATGGGTTTAGTAGTGAGAGTTTCATGACCCAGATCGGATACGCCCTCTCGAGTGAGGAGCACGCCCCGCATAAATTGGTGGAACATGCCCGGCAGGCGGAGCAGGTTGGTTTCCCTTTCGCCCTGATATCGGACCACTTCCATCCGTGGATTGACAAGCAAGGCCAGAGCCCCTTCGTATGGTCAGTGATCGGTGCGATCGCGCAGGAAACCAGCGACATGCAGTTGGGCACCGGGGTCACCTGTCCGATGTTTCGTACGCATCCGGCGATCATCGCTCAAGCTGCTGCAACCTGCGCAGCGATGATGCCCGGACGTTTCTTCCTGGGTGTCGGGACCGGTGAAAATTTGAATGAGCACATCACCGGTTATGGCTGGCCAGTTTTCGACCTGCGCGCGCCAATGCTCGAGGAAGCGGTCCAGATCATCCGGAGGCTGTGGGAGGGTGAGACG
>CBFDDM010000159.1:0-5101 GCA_965603565.1 uncultured Anaerolineales bacterium
GCACGACCTCCGGATCGAAGTAGTATCTGGATTTGTAGGTTTGATACGCGCTCAACGCTTCTATCTTCTTCTCCACATCTCCTTCCGACACCTCTACAAGGAAATGAGGGAAGAAACCGTAGCTGCTGCGCAGCACGTCATAACCGAGCACACTCACACCACGGAAGGCGCGCAACGCCTCGATCGTGACGACATCGTGATCTTGATGGATGTCCGCCGTGGTGTGTGTGAAAACCATATCCGGTTGAAACGTGCCGTTCAACTCGTAGAGAAACTCGAGAATTTCCTGTCGATCACGCGGGAAATTGCGTGTCTCGAAATCTTTCAAGATGATCTCGTCTTTGGAGATACCAAGGATTTCCATTGCTCTGTAATGCTCATCCACCAGATTAACAAGGTCCGGGTTTTTCTGATTGTCCGATAGGGTCGCACAGCGAATATCGAGCTTCCCGGACACATGCGCCAGCAACGCCCCACAGCCCAGCTCGATGTCATCTGGATGTGCCCCTAAAAACAACAGCCTTTGACCGAGGAAATTCAATGCGAACTCCTTCGCTTACTTTTCCGCCACGATGCCGCCGACAACCTTGGTCATGACCAGTTCGCCGTCGCGCTCAAAACGCTTATGTGCGACCTCTTCGATCTGCCGCATAACTTTCTGATAGCCCTCCTTGCCCTGGAACAAACCTTTCCACAGTCTGCGGTCCTCGGAGAGCGACGCGCCCGTGTAGTCCAGGAAGGGTTCGACCGAATCGAAAACCAGCGGGTTTTCAAAGATATGCAGTTCTGTCTTTGAGAAGCGATCCTTTACCGCGGAAAGAATTTCGCTGGCGTAGCGCGAGCTGCCCGGCATGGGTGGGATCTCTGCATCCGTAGCTTCTTTGATTACATCATAGAAAAGCTGTTTGTTCTCCGGCATCGGTCCGGTGGTGAACAGCTGCCCACCCGGCTTGAGCACACGATGCATCTCGGAGATGGTGAAGGGAATGTCACTGGCGTAATAAATCGCGAAGCAGCAGGACACCAGATCGAATTCGCCATCCTCGATCGGGAAGCGCTCGTCGAAATCCAGCTCCATGATCGTCCACGCACTGTCGAACTCATCATTCAATTCACGCGCCTGTTCGAGCAGTTCCTCGTTGACGTCGCCGCCCACAATCTCTGCTTCGCCCTTCAAATAGTTATGAAACGATTTGAGCTGTTTGCCGGAACCACAGCCAACATCGAGGATCTTCGATCCCTTTTCTGGCTTTGTAAGTTCAAGCATCCACTCGTCGATATCACGGCTGCCGAACTTATCGTGGATGTTGATGCGAGTTGCTAAATCCTCAGTAGTCTCTTGATAATCGATTTTCGTCACGATCTACCTCCTGGAAACGCGTCCATTATACACGTATGCCTGGCTCGAGTTAGGCTTCCTGTGGTAGCCGGAAATTGCCACCTTCAAGGATGCCGAGCCGGATCGTACCCAGCACGGGATCGCGCCTCAAATTCTCGGGATCGAATTCTGTGAAGACAACCATCCCTGGCAGGACCGGATCGGGCTCCAAATACCTGGAAAGATCCAGCGAACCGTGGAAGAGCTCTAAATAGAGCAGCCGTCGCGCGGCTGCGATCATCTCTCTGGGCACTTTGACATCATTTTGAGTTAGGAATTCGTATAAAAACGTATTGTATTCCTCTCGGTCCTTCGGGATGAACGCCGTGTCCTCGTGAGAGTACCGTGCTCGGCCAGCCATGAGAACGGGCGTGCCGAGGATCGTCGCTTCGATGCCGATGGAGGAGTTGTACACGAGCACGAATTTCGCCCTGCGCACCAATTCGTAGGAGCTGACGTACTCTGAAGGCTCGAGGAATATCACGTTTTCACGATTCTCAATCTCGCGGCTTTTAACCCACTCGCTCACACTCTGCTGGCTGCTTTTGCCTGGCCGGTCTTCATCAGGATGGGCGCGCATGATAAAGAGCGTCTCTGGATGATCGGCGATGACCTCTTCGAGGCAGCTCAGCCAGGCGAACATATCCTCAAAGTAAGTGTTGGCGTGCACCTGGCTTGTGTCGAAGATGACGTTTGTGAACACGACCGCGGTTTGTTCGAAATCCTTGATCGCGGCCTCGATCTCATCGGGCAGATCCACGATCTCGGGCCAGAAGCGCACCCCTGCCATGCTGAAGCGACCCTCAAATCGGTTTTCTAAATAGCGGTCCAGGCGCGTGTTCTGCTCATCGTCAAGTTCAAACTCCGGTGGCACCTCGACCTTGCGAAACGTAGCGTGTTCGTGTGTGAAGAACGCGGAGTACGGTCGCAGGCCGACCTCGTGGGTGATCACCGGGATCTCACGGCGCATCGCGACCTCCCGCAGGATCGCTTCAGGGTAAAAAATGCCGTTGAACACCACGACAGCCTGCGGCTGCAGCTCATCGAGGGTCTGGTGGAAGTATCCCTGTAAACTCGCCGCGGAGCCGAGAAACTTAATAAACAGCTTGCGCGTCCGTTCGTCATCTACGAGATCTGCACGCCGCAGCGACCACTGTAATCCGGGCAGACATAGTTCTCCAAGAGGCAGGTCCGCATATTTCCACGCCTTCAGTCCATCCAAATTAAGGTCTTTCAGTTCTTTATGAATCTCATCGACCCGAGCGTCATTTTTCTCGAGAGGGATGGTCAGGTGTTCAGGAAACAGGTAGGAACTGAAGCGAATACATGTCCGACAAGGAGGCGGAGCGAGCGGATCGTCCAGTGTAGCCCCAAGAATACACTGCTCCATACCTGCATGACACACCAGGTATCGAACCGGGATCCCTGCCGCTCGCAATCCCCAGGAGGCCAGCAGACTGTAGGCGCCGTTGAGGCTCAGGCGGTGGATGCGTGTGGAGGCGTTGAAAAACAAGACAGGTGCCGTTTCGTCCGTTGGGATTGCGGGAAGGTAACGCTCAACCTCGCGGATCTGCCTTCGAAGCGACCGATCCGCCCAATACTGCCTTGCGCGGTTGATGACTGAATTTACATTCAAGGCGAACGTTATCTCGTAGATGGGTAGCGGCGGAGCTTGGCGCGTGAGGCCAATTCGCTGTCGTAGACCTGCTTCACGCCGTCGCCCAGCGAATCTTCCGTGACGCGGATGTACTTGACCAGACGCCGGAAGCCTCCCGGCTCCACAGAAGCGGATTGATCGCTGCCCCACATGGCTCGATCTAACGTGATGTGTCGTTCGACGAGGCAGGCCCCCAGCCCGACAGCCACCACGGAGGGGATCAGCCCGACCTCATGACCGGAATAGCCGATGGGGGTCCCAAATGTCTGGCGGAGCGTCTCGATCATCTTCAGATTGAGTTCGGAGGGTTCGCAGGGGTATGCGCTTGTGGCATGCGTGATGAGTAAGTTCTCTTCACCGATCAGCGTCACCGACGCCTCGATCTCTTCCATCGTCGACATCCCGGTGGAGAGAATGACCGGCCGGCTTGTGGCGCGAGCGGGCTCCAGAAGCTCGGGATCCGTCAATGAGGCTGAGGGGATCTTGATCGCGATCGGATCATACTGCTCGAGGAAATCCACAGAGGGCTTATCCCAGACGGAGGCGAACCAGTCGATGCCCTTTTGCTTTGTGTAGCGGTCAATCTCTGCGTATTGATCTTCATCGAACTCAACCTTGTACCTGTAGTCAAGATAGGATATGTATCCCCACGGCGTCTCGCGCATCTTATCCTTTTGGTCGTCAGGGACGCATAGCTCTGGAGTGCGCTTCTGGAATTTGACCGCGTCTACACCTGCATCCACCGCCGCATCGATCAGTCCCTTTGCGATATCGAGGTCGCCGTTGTGGTTGATGCCGATTTCAGCGACGATGTACGTCGGCCTTCCTTCCCCCACTTCACGTTGTCCTACCTGTATGATTTTTGCCATTTGGAAATTAAGACCTCCGTCTTTCCAAAATCATGTCACACAGCTCACGAACTGCGCCATGTCCCCCGCGCTGGCTCAGTTGAATATCAGCCTGTCGTTTCGCTTCAGGGTGAGCATCACCCGGGACCAATGCACATGCTACCAGAGGAAAGCAAGCTGTGTCATTCACGTCGTTTCCCAGAAACACCGTGCGCTCCGGAGCGACATCTTTTTTAACCAACACATCTTCGAGTGCCTTGGTCTTGTCCTCAAGGCCCTGGACCGATTCGACGCCCAGCTTTTCGCAGCGAGCCGCCACCACCGGGTCCGTTTCCGTCGAAAGCACAACAACTTCCACTCCCGCCTCTTTAAGTCTGGCGATCCCCCACCCATCGCCGCGATTAGCGGCGATCCATTCATGGCCGTCTTTATCGACCCACACGCGGTTATCAGTCAGCACACCGTCAAAATCCAGGACCACCATTTTAACATCTTGCGGGAATGGTCGCGGCACATTACCTGGCTTGACGAACGGTACATCTAACTCCCGGATCAGGCGTTCGGCGCGCTGCCAATCGCGTTCCGTATCGATATCGATGGTGTACTGCGGGTCGATGAGTAAAGGCAGGATGACCTCACCGGTCATCGAACCCTTCTCAAGAATCGTCCTGGTGCGGATCGCGTCGATGTGCCCGGTCTGCCAGTAGGTCGCCGGCAGCTTTTGCCTGGGCATGTTGTAGGGCTCATCGAACTCCTCCATCAGCAGCGGTTGAAGTTGACCGCGCTCATCCAGGCGCCACATTTTGTACGGGTTTTGGCCTGAAGGCACGACGCCGCGCACCGCATCCGCCGCCTCATCGGAGAGCAGCGTTTCGATAGCGTGATCGACGCAGTCCACCGGCCGTACCGGCGAGGTCGGTCTTAGTTGAACGACGACCTCCGGATGATAGCCATCACGATCCGAGAGCCACTCCAGGGCGTGCTGGAATACGGGCAAATCGGGCGTGTCATCCGTCGCCAGGTGTTCCGGACGCAGGAACGGCGCCTCCGCGCCATACTTAATTGCAATCGCGGCGATCTCTTCATCGTCCGTGGAGACGATCGTCCGGCCAACCTTCTCCGACTGCAGCGCGGCAGCGATGCTGTACGCGATCAGCGGATGTCCGGCGAAGTCGCGGATATTCTTTCGAGGGATACTCTTCGAGCCGCCCCGGGCGG
>CBFDDM010000160.1:0-4803 GCA_965603565.1 uncultured Anaerolineales bacterium
TAATTCGGGTCGAAGCTGTTGGTGCATTCCCAATCGGCAGGATTGTCCTCAGCCCACGACGCCCCCGGATTGCCGTAAATCACGACGATCTCCGCATCCCGGATGTCATCGGCGTTCCCCGTAAGCCGCATCTGCGGGGTAGGCGTGCCCTGCAATCCATGCAGCACATCACCTGCCGCCAGACCCCCGATCCAATTGTCGTACACCTTGACCTTCACGCCGGTGTCTTCTTCGACCATCGCGGCATAAACCTCGGCGACCCCCCACCCGCTTGAGTCGCTGATCCAGACCAGGTCCCACTCCTCCATCTCGAGCATGGAAGGATCCTGTGCACAGCTGGTTAGCAGCAGTATGGTGGTCAACAGGATCCAGAATGTAACTTTACTCTCCATGATTCGCTCCTTGAGGTTCCAAATTTTGCTATTTCGCCCACCCACACGCGATGAGCGAATTGGCGTTGTAGAAGATCGCCTCTTCCAGGATTTCTTGGCCTGATTTCCATAACAGCACAGCTGCTTCGATGACGCAGTCGCCTGAATTTTCCTTTTCTGTATTGATCAGGAACGTGCCCCCCGCCACTTGCATGCCGGAAAGATCACCACTGAAAGGCATCTGGAGTTCCCAGGCGATACCCGGGTTCAGTTTGAAGAAAGAGCCAGCAAACGACCTGATCTCATCGATCCCACTCTGCTGCTCAGCGAACGTCAGATCCTTGCGGGCGGCTTCGGAGGTATAGAGCTCAGCAATACGATCGATCTCGGTTGAGGACCAAGCCTCAGCATAGGCTTCCAACAGACGCCGATCGGCCTCGAGTCGTTGGTACCCTTCATTATCAAGGAATTGTTTCTTAATCGTTTCATGGGATTCAAAAAGACCCCAATAGAAGATTCGATCTTCACGTGGGCGCAGTAAATCGATCTCGATCAATGGATCCTCTTCGGTAAATTCATAGCCTCCTAATTCCAATGGGAAGTATTCATAGACTCCCAGACATTCTTCGCCGGCGATAAAGAGACTTGTTGCTCGGGTTTGGAGTCCCGGGAAGAACAAAAAAACGGTGCTCGCCATCCCGGATACATCCCCTGCCCCCTCAATTGTGCCGCTATCATCATGAATGATGTCCTCGGTGTAGACCTCCCCAAACAGATCCGTGTCATGGGAACTCCAGAAGTCAGCGTGGGCAGAGCTGATCCTGTCGCAATGTGCATCGCTCTCCTGGATAATGGATGCAGATATTGGCTCCCTTTGAGGCCCACAACCTGTTAGCAGCAGAACGATTACACAAAATAACCACGGTTTCATCTTCACTTCTCCTGGTTCCTTCCCATGCAGCTGTTCAAGTTCGATGCACCTGTTCAGAAAGCAACCATCCCGGCCTCAGCCAGGTCCACATCCGCAGCTCCTGCGAATGATTAATGGACAGTCCAGAAACAGTGGCGCGTATTCTTCTACTACCCCGCTGAACAGCGCTTGAAGGCGTTCGACCGCTTCGCAACCCATTTCGTAGGCTGGGATGTGCGCCGTCGTCAGGGCAGGATCCGTGATCGCTGCCGCTTCCACATCACCATAACTTGCGATGGCTAGATCTTCAGGGATCTCAAGCTCAAGCTCCCGGCAAGCCTGCATGGTCCCGAACGCGAGCTCATCCGCAACCACAAACACCGCTTCCGGCGGCTTGTCAACGCCCATCAATCGCATAGCACCCTCGTAGCCACTGTGGGGGTGAAAATCGGGCACCTCGATGACGAGCTCGGGATCCAACGACAAGCCTGCTGCTTCGAAGGCTCGCTTGTATCCCAGGTAGCAAGGTTCGACATTTTCCCAATCGAGCGGGGCGGTGATGATGCCGATGCTGGAATACCCGTGCTCGACCAGATGTCTTGTCGCTCGATAGCCTGCTTGCTCCGAGTTTGGACTGACACTGTCCATGGCGATGTGCGGTGCATCTGCATATACAATCGGGGGTAAGTGCTCGGAATGGACCGTAGATTCGAATCTCGCAATCTCTCCCGGGCTCGTTACAATCAAGCCATCTACTTGTTTGGCGATCAACTGGTGAGTGTAGCGCTGGGTTAGAAAAGGGTTGTCCTGAGTGTATGCAACCAGGGGCATCCAGCCGTAAGGCAGCGATGCTTCCTGTATCCCCTGAATGAAGGGCTGGTAGATCGCAGCTGGGCCGGGGACCAAGACCCCGATCAGAAACGAACGCAAATCGGTGCCTTCCCTTGCGAAGGATTCGGACCCGAGCGGCAGCACGATAGTTCCAGTACGCGTGCGTATCGAAACCAGGTTTGCTGCCTCCAGGCGGTGATATGCTTCCCGAACGGTATGCATGTGCACGCCGATCTCATCCGCCAATTGCCTGATCGGTGGTAAAGTTTCACCCACGGAGATCATCCCGCTGGCGATCAGCCAGGTGAGCTGCTCGGTGAGCTGGACGACGATGGGCGTGTCCGCTTCAATAGCGATGCGCAGGCGTTCAGAAATCTTTGAGGTAGTTTTCATTGTTATATAATAATATAACAATAGCATAAATTAGCGGGAATGCAACCGTTTTTGGGATAACGACACAGGCGGATTCCATTCTTCTTTCCCGTCTTGTGATACATTTGTTTGCGTTCACTTACCCAAAAGGTTCCTACAATGACCATCCCCTCACCCATCGATATCGCACGTCGTTTAATCCAATTCAAGTCCGTCAACCCACCCGGTGGCGAGCAGCAAGTCCAGGAATACCTCAGAGACCTGCTAAGCTCGGCTGGTTTTGAGGTCGATTTTCTGACCAAACAGGCTGGACGACCAAACCTGGTCACGCGGCTCAATGGTGCTGGCGAACGTCCGCCGCTGTTGTTTTACGGTCATTCGGACGTGGTCGGCACTAATGGGCAGCGCTGGAAGCTTCCGCCTTTTGAAGGCGCGGTCGAAAATGGTCTGCTTTATGGACGGGGTGCGCTCGACATGAAGGCGGGCATCGCCATGCTCGTGCATGCGTTGATGAGGGCTCGCAGCGAGGGCCTCGAGCCTTCCGGCGATGTCCTGCTGGCCCTCGTCGTCGATGAGGAGACCGGCGGCTCACAGGGCATGCAGTTCCTGCTCGAGGAACACGGAGGACTTTTCGATGACATCAAGCACGCCATCGGGGAATTTGGCGGTTTCCCGCTGTATGCGTTCGGCCAGAAGTTCTACCGCATCGGCGTCTCACAAAAGCAATACGCTCATATCCAACTGCGCTTCACCGCACCCGGCGGCCATGGATCGCTGCCGGCCAGCGAGACGATCATGTCCAAGCTCGGGCAGGCATTGCATACGCTGGACACAGCCAGAATGCCCTATCACAAGACCGAGCTGGCCGAGAAGATCATCCGCATGATCTGCAGGCAGTTGCCTGTCGATGCCCAAGATACCCTTCAGGCGCTGCTTAACCCCCGGACCTTCGAGACAGCGCTGGTCAGTCTGGGCGACCAGAAGGAGCGATTCGAGAGCCTCTTCCGGGACACTGCGAATGCGACCATCGTCCGCTCCGGCGAAAAGTTCAACGTCATTCCTTCAGAAGCACTGGTCGAGATCGACGCTCGCATCCTGCCCGGCCGCCGAACCGAAGATCTGCTGGAAGAATTGAGAGAACTCCTGAGCGAGGATGTTGAGATCGGGGTTCTCGCTTCAGGACCCACCACCAAACCACACGTCGATTACGAACTCTTCGAAACCCTGTCGGCTATCTTGAAAAAGCTGGATCCGGAGGGCATCCCGATCCCCTACCTTTTCAATGAAAGTCCTGACGGACGGCTGCTCGAAGACCACGGAATGCAGAATTACGGATTCTTACCCATGAATCTTCCAGCGGAGATCGACCTCCCTTCCTTGATCCACGCCGAGAACGAACGCGTGCCCCTCCAATCGATCGAGTTCGGGGCGAACGCGCTCCATGAACTCATCAAGAGGTATTGAGCGAGATAGCACTTCAATAATTCAAATCCTGGCTTCCAACTACCTGCAGGATTTCATTCCTTCATCACACAGATCGATCAATTCAAGATAAAATCTATCCGTAATCACGTTCGCAAACTCACCTGGAGGAAGTGGATTCATGAATATTCTGTTATGGGTTCTGCAAATCGTTTTCGGCCTTTATTTTGTATTCGTCGGCGTCATGCACTTCATCATTCCGCCGGGGCTCCCCGGCGCGATGGCCTGGATGTACGAACTCTCACCGACACTGCACTGGGTCAGCGGCATCGCCGAACTTCTCGGTGGCCTGGGTTTGATTTTGCCCGGCTTGACCAGGATCCAGACCCGGCTGACGCCGCTCGCCGCTTCCGGCCTGGTTCTCGTCATGATCGCTGCTGCGGTGTGGCATGTGCAGCGCGGCGAGGTCTCGAATATCGTTTTAAATCTCGTCAACGCCGCGATCCTGAGTTTCATTGCCTATGGGCGCTGGAGGTTGGTACCGTTGAAGGACCGATCTCTGTCTGAAGTCGGATAAGATCTCTGACTCTCTTGCTCACCGGATGACAGCCGGCGTCTGTATTGCACAAAGTCGCCGGCTGTCATCCCCCGAAAGTTGAAACAAT
This sequence comes from uncultured Anaerolineales bacterium, assembly GCA_965603565.1. GTDB lineage: Bacteria > Chloroflexota > Anaerolineae > Anaerolineales > E44-bin32 > E44-bin32. The sequence continues at coordinate 4,572 of CBFDDM010000160.1, forward strand.
CTAACTGCTGTACATGAGCAGAGCAATCAAAGCCGCTCCGCATCGACGATGAGATCTACCTCCGTGTCAAAGATAGTTCAGGCGATTCGCATGTTCAAATAGTATTGGCTACGATTAAGGGGCATCACAAACTGTACCTTTGGTCGCTTCGATCCTTTTGTTGGAGCTATCCTTTATGCGGAGCAAGTTTGATCTACGGACCCATCCGATTTTATTCTGCCTTTATCCGATT
>CBFDDM010000161.1:0-4740 GCA_965603565.1 uncultured Anaerolineales bacterium
GTGGCTTTACGTGAACACCTACAGCAGTTTGTTTTTTGTGACCATCTTTCACGCCCTGTCGAACACGGTGGCGTTTGTGCTGTTGGAGCTTGGCGTGTTTCAATCGACGTATCTGTTCGTGGTCGGGATCACAACACTGGTGTCCGTCAGCATCGTTTTGATCCATGGATCCCGGAGTTTTGCGCGAGTGTCTTCCGAACAAGGGTCCGCACACAGGATTCCAACCACTGAGGGAGATAATTGAGAACAGGAGAACGATGATAGAAAGCATCACGGCGAGCTTGAACGCGATCGATCCTGATTTGTTTAGTAAATTGGACAACCAGGTCACTCACGAGCAACTCTACAGATATCTACGACCGATCGCGGATTGTCATGCGCCATCGCAATCGGTTCCCTGGACCCGAGGTAAAGTGATTGAGGACCTTTTACGGGAAGAAGGGCTGCTCAGGCAGGGGGATGTAACATTCATCCGCAACTACAAACAGACCGGCAACGCTGTCCTTCTACTGGGCGAGAATGAAGTTCAAAAGGATATCTGGCTGCTTGCGCATCTGGACATGATCACCTACCTGATCGAGCCTGGTTCAAAGGGCATCTATCCCTTGACACCGATTTGTTACCACCTCATGGAGCCCGGTCAACGGGAGGCCGTTGCGCTAGGCTTTGATCTCGATAAAGGGCAGTACGAAATTCTCGCGCGTGGTCAGATCATCAGCTACGGAGATGAAGCCGCACCGGAGTTTAAAACAGATGAAGAGCTTGTTCTCCAATCTGGAAACCGGGTTTGTTTCCACAGCGAAATGTCGTGGGATCGAGAAACCGGGGAAATCAAAGGCAGCCTGGACGACGCCGGTGGTGCCGCCGCGCTGTTGGCTGCAGCGATCTTCTTGGCGGAGTACGATATTGAGCTCATGCTTGGCCTGACCGATGAAGAGGAAGGCAGGGCGGGCATGGGCAGCCAGTCATTCTGCCGCGGCGGAGCGCGTCTGCTGGAGCACTTCGGCCAGCCTTCTTTGGCCATAGTGAGCGACATTCATGAGGCCGCCGAGATGTATGGCGGGGGAGGGCCGGGTGGGTTCCAGCCAGGCGATGGAGCCAGCTTCGCAGAAAAGGCTTCGGGAGGTGTCGGTGAAATCGTACCCCCACATCTTTACGAACTGCAGAAGCGGATGGCGAGTGAATTGGAACGAGTCGGTATCCGGATGCGAGAAAATAGTGATGGCTACGTCAGCCGGACGGAGGGGATCAACGCCATGCTGCGTACACCCAACGTGGCGCTGCTCGGATTCCTCGGAAAGAACCGTCACTTCCAGCGAGATGTTGAGTCGGCAAATATCCACGATCTGGTCGACCTGGCGAAGGTCGTGGTTTGCTACGCCCTGCTTACGAAGACGCCCCTGTGGAAATCGCTGGTGAGCTAGCAGATCTTGATATCGCCAAATCCTTTAATTCTCTCCGTAGTGCTGACTTTTGAAGTCGTAAGGGCGAGCGATGATCGGTGATTGCTTTCTGTTGGGCACGCTGCATCAATTGCACTGTGAGATGGATTTTTATTCGCTCGCTGATCTGCATTCGATCGTGAAGTATGTCCAACCGGAAGTGATCTGTGTCGAACTTTCGCAATCGATGTTGGAAGAGGGTCGGCGATTAGAGCATAAGATCGAGACTTTCGATGTCCTGCTTCCTTTACGCGGAGGAGCGTGGCTGCTCGCTCGTGCCGCTCGAACCGGATGAGCCGCGCCGCTCGGAAATTCTTGCCCTTCAGAAGGCGGCGTATTCGGATTTGGCGGAATCAGATCCTCGTGCCGAGGCGCTTTTTGGCGAATTTGTGACATTGTTCTACGACCAACTGTTCTCGTCCTGGAAATCTGTGCTCGATGTTCATTCGGAGGCAACACAGGCGTTGATCCGCATGAAACATGCGTTTCAGGAACGTGTGTACGGGGAAGGTGAGGTAACAGGATGGCAAGCCTGGAACGGGCATTTTCTGGAGCGCATCGAGTTGGCTGCCGCGCAGCATCATGATGCGCGGATCCTTGTGTGCGTGGGAGTCGAGCACCTGTACTGGCTGTAGGGCAGGATCCCATTAGAGACGGATCTCAAGGTGGCTGATCTACGAAGTGTGTTGGAAAAATGTGAACGAAGAAGTGCCAGGTCTTGACTCACCAGAGAATGTAGTTTGATGATTGATATAACAATCCCCCGCAAGCTTGCTGCAAAGGATGAAAACTTGAGACACCAGGATGTCCTTCTGGGCGCGTGGAGCGCAGGAGTCATCCGGTGTCTCAAGCTCTAAGAGCGTCGCTGCAGCTGCGCTGAGTATTGCGACTCTGTATCTATTCGTACACCTTCACGATAAAGAAGCCGTTCATATCCGCATTTTCCAGGACAAACATCGCTCTGTCGTTCCAGTACTGGATGTAGTCGACGGCTTCTTCAGGTGTGGCCTCGCCAGCGGCCATTCTCTTTCCCATGGCGACGCGTCCGGGGGTCGGGATGGGGGTGATGACGACAAGGTTGAACTTCACACCAACTTTTGCGCCGGTATCCAGGCGGGTGAAGATCCACTCGCGCATCGGAGGCAGCTGGTTGGTCGGCTCTTCGGCATAGGTCATCTTATTCTGGCGCACGAAGACATCGTCCGTTTTCCCGAACTCCGCCCCGATAAACCCGGTGTGGGGCGCAGCGCCGGTGATAAATGTGATGATCTCGCCGAATACGCCTACAAACCACTCGTCCTCGGCACCCGGGGCCTCCACGGCGATCTGTCCGCGCACGGGAGTTTCCCCGTCGGGATAGAGCACCTCAAGCGCTTTCTGGGTGATCGTCCACGCACCGGTCGTGGCGCCGCAGGAATGGCCGGCCAACCTGACCGCTTCTTCGTAGTAGTACGGGACCGCATCCTGTGACTGTCCAAAGATCTGGAAATACGGTTCGATCATCATAATCGGTGGGACTGCGGTGATGTAATCCTGTTCCCATGAGAATTCATCTGCAGGCACGGCGACCGCGTTTGCGGCGATTGAATCGGCGGGGGTCGGCGTGCCCTCTTCGTAGACTGTGACGGTGAAGAAGCCGTCCATATCCGCGTTTTCCAGTACGAATTTCGCCCGGTCATTCCAGTACTCGATATAGTCGGCGGCTTCCTCGGGGGTCGCTTCGCCGGCGGCCATCTTCCTTCCCATGGCCTGACGTTCTTCCGTCGCGATCGGCGTGATCACGGCGAGATTAAAGACGACGCCTACTTTTTTGCCTGTGTCGAGCCGTGTGAACATCCATTCCATCTTCGGTGGGAGTGTGCCGGTCGGCTCTTCTGGGTAAACCATCTTGTTCCGGCGGACGAACAGGTCATTCGTCTCTCCGAATTCGGCGCCGATGAATCCGGTTTTAGGCGCGGCACCGGTGATGAAGGTGATGATCTCGCCGAACACACCGGTGAACCACTCGTCTTCGGCCCCCGGCGCTTCCACCATGATCTGGCCACGCACCGGGATTTCACCTTCAGCGTAGAGTTCTTCGAGCGCCTTGCGGGTGATGGTCCACGCGCCGGTCGTGGCGCCGCATGAGTGTCCCGCCAATTTAACGGCGTCCTCATAATAATATGGGACCGCCACCTGGGATTGGCCAAAGATCTGAAAGTATGGGTCGATCATCATGATAGGCGGCACTTGGGCGATGTAATCCTGATCCCACACGCTCGCTTCTTCCGGTTCAGACGACATCTCGTCAGTGGTTTCCTCGATCGGGGAGGCCGCTTCGGCCGGAGCGACTAATTCTGTCGGGGTCGGCTCGACGAGCTGTTCCGGTGTCGCTGCGGGAGCGCAGGCGGAGAACATGAAGGCGAAGACGAGCGAGGCTGCAAAGACTGGATATAAACGCTTCATACTTGAACTCCTTTTCGGATGAAGGCGTCCGCCTGCAAGAGCGAGTTCTTGATGGGCAGGCATGCCTCCGGCTCTATATGTGAATACTGTCACAAATGGATCGACGAAGGCTTTGCCTTAACGCAAATCGAGGGATTTTACGAGATTTCCAGGACGATCCGATCTGTTTTGCTAAATTCAATCTCGAGAATTTTCACGCTTGTCTGGGCGCTGGTGCCTGAGCCTCTTTCTGGATCCCAGATCTCTTCTCGCCTCCTTTGGCAGACAGGTGATCTTCACAATTAACACACAGGACCTTCACGGACTCCTTACCCCGTGTGCCTATCATGTAACCAGTTCAATACAGGATGAGCGATCATCCACAACTCAGGAGGTGTAACGTGAGCAAGTTTTTTAAAGTTGGTATGCCAGTGGTGTTAGTCGGCGTCATCGCCCTTACAGGTGCGACGGCAGCCTTTGCCCAGTCGGGCACAACCCAGCCGGATGCAACCGGGTGGGTTGCCGGACGTGGACCTGGAGGCGGACTGCTTTCGGCCTATGATGAGGTCATTCATGCCAAGTTGGCTGAAGCGCTTGGGATGAGCGTGGCTGATTTCGAAGCGGCACGCGCCGAGGGCCTGACCCTGGCGGCTTTAGCGGCTGAGCAGGGTGTGTCGCTGGAGGATCTGCAGGTGGTGATGCTTGAGGCGCGCGCCGAAGCGCTCGAACAGGCGCTTGCTGATGGTGCGATCACGAAGGAGCAGGCCGACTGGCTGCTCGAGCGCGGCGCGATGGGCTACGGCCCCGGCAGCGCGCAGGGGCTCTGTGACGGCACTGGCCCACGCGGCGCCGGCGGCATGGGGCTGCGCGGCGG
>CBFDDM010000162.1:0-4686 GCA_965603565.1 uncultured Anaerolineales bacterium
GCCTTCTTCTGCATTGAAGACGGCGATCTCGTCGTCGGGCGCAGCCTGCAGAATGGCTCTGAAGATCTCCACGGCGTCAGTGCAGACGCCTAATCTCGCCAGCGCCAGGCCGTAGGTGTAGTAGAACTCGAGCACGCGCGGGTCGCTGTTTCTGATCTGCAAACCTTCGACGAAATCCCCCTCTGGGGAGGTACCACCACGGATAGCCAGTTCAAATTGCGCTATCGCTTCTTCATAGAGGCCATTGTGGTAATACATCCGACCGAGATTGCCGCGCAACCTCGGGTTGGTAGGATCCAGCCCCACAGCCTGCTGGGCATACTGGCCGGCGACACCGTATTCGCCGACATTGGCGTAGAGCTGGACGAGCAGCGTTAGCGGAAGGGTATCCGTAGGTGCCAGTGTAATCGCTTTGAGATAGCTCTCCTTGGCTCCCTCGACGTCGCTGAGCACACGGAGCATATTGCCTACATCGATATGCAGGCTGGGCAAATTGGGGTTGAGGTTGCGCGCCGCCTGATAGGACTCAAGCGCAAGCTGCGGGTTGCCTGTGCGTTCCCAGACATAAGCAAGCGCACGATGGGCCATGAGCGATGTGTTCTCCAGTGCGACCGCCGCCCTGGCGTTCTCGAGCGCCTCTTCGTATGCGTTAATATTGTTGTCGACCAGTACTTCGGCGTAAATCGCGCGCACTTCCGGAGCGTTAGGGTTAAGATTCAGCGCCCGTTCAGCTTCCGTCAGCGCTTCGGCCAGAAGTGTTTCGCGCTCAAGCGGATCGTTCGTGGTGCTGGCTTTGAAATCGAGCGCCCACCCCAACATAGCGTGAGCCAGCGCCGAATCCGAGTCGATCACAAGCGCATCACGGGCGGCGTTCTCTGCCTCAACATACTCACCAGCAAACACGCGCACCCGTGCCAATTCGATGTAATGAGCAAGCTCGCGTGGGTCGGCGGCGATTGCCTGCAGATAAGCCTGTTCAGCGGCACCCAGATTTCCAGCCTTGAAAAGGTTCTCCCCCTCCAGTACGAATGAAGCTGGGCTGCGTGTCGGCGTGGGTGTAGGGATAAAAAGCGGTTGTGCAGCCGGCACGTAGGTTTGCCAGAAGAAGATCACGATGGCGATCAGAACCAGAAGCAGGACAATCCGCCACGGATTGGACCGCTTTCTTTTCTTGCGTAGATTCCACTTTGAGCCGCTGAGATACATAGTTGTTGGATTATCTTGGGTGAATGACCACCACCACATCCGATGGGGAGGCATCATACCACTCGCCTGAAATCGACGTCAAGAAAGAACGTCCAGTGGCTTGTAAACGATTGACCTACGCCACAGGAAGCTCAGTTCGCGACCGATCAACCATCAACATTTTACCCGTACTTTAACGATCTGGTCGAAATATCAAGTACGGTATAATCGCCTGCATGACCGATCAAGAAACACAGCCGACCAGCACCTCTCCAGCGGAAGATTCGCTCCAGGAGACGCAGGCGACAACATCCGTCGATGCGATGAAATCAGGCTCAAGCAGACGCAAGCGCGTTCTATACGCTTTGTTGATCTATATCGCCGCGCTATTTATCGTTGGCATCTTCGCATATTTGCAGGGCCGGCAGACAAACGCATTCAACAATGATGAACAGCTCTCTCAGGCGCTCGGCGAGCAGTACGAACTCGGCGTCGAAGACCTGGAAGCCGGTCGTTATGCCATCGCCCGACAGCGTTTCGAGGCCGTCATTCAATATGATCCTGAATACCCCGGCGCCGAGGATGGTCTCGTCGAGGCTTTGATCCACCTGGATGTCCCCACGACGACACCCACACCGCAGGCGACCGCCACGCCGGATCCCTCGCCACCCGATCAGCTGCTGGCCAATGCCAGGGCGGCGATCAACGCCGGGGATTGGAACACTGTCGTCAACAAGCTGCTCACGCTGCGCGGTAAAGATCCAGAGTACGAGAAGATCAAGGTCGATGGCTACCTGTACATCGCATTGCGCAACATCGGCATGGATCTCATCGCTCAGGGCGAAATGGAAGAAGGGCTTTATAACCTCTCGCTGGCTGAACAGTTTGGACCGCTCGATCGGGACGCACTCTTCAGGCGCACGCTCGCGCAGCAGTATCTGCTCGCTAACAGCTTTATCGGCTTGAATTGGGAGCGTGCTGCGGAACTCTTCGCAGGGCTCTGCGAGCAGGGCGCCACCACCGATTCTTGCCCGAAATTCGCCGAGGCTGCCTGGAAATACGGCGACCAGCTCTGGGATGCGGACGATCCTTGCGGCGCTGACGCTCAATACCAGGCTTCACTGGATGCATACCCATTCCCGGAACTTGAACCAACCGCAGATAAAGCTGACGATGAATGTGAGAAGTTGAGGGCAACCCCGACGCCACCTCCTTCAACGCCCACACCCACCTTCACACCTACCCCCGATGGCGGCGGTGTTGGTAGTGGGGATGGCAATGGTGGTGGCGACGGCGAGGGATAAGTCCGCATGCAGGATTGGATCCTTTCCATTTCCTACGCTCTGCACATGAGCGCCACCGTGCTCTGGATCGGTGGCTTGATTTTCCAGGCAATTTTCTTACTGCCATTCCTTACCAGAGAATCGCTCGATGGAAACGCCAGAAACGGTCTCACCCTGCTGCAAACGCGCTTTCAACCGCTGGCCTGGCTGAGCCTGGCCGTGCTTCTCGGCACCGGGCTGACCCAGATGTCAGCCCACCCTCAGTACGAGGGACTGCTCGCCGTCCAGAATCGCTGGTCTATCGCGATCCTCGCCAAGCACCTCTCGATCCTGCCCATGCTGGGCATCACCACTTTTCAATCTTTCGTGCTGCACCCCAGGTTGCAGCGCGAGATGCTCCGTTCGAAACACCTGGCGTCAGCTCCACAGACGCTGGCTCCGCTTCGTCGAGAGAAACAGATTGTCATAGTAAACGCAGTCCTTTCCATCGTCGTATTGATCTTCACTGCGATCGCCCGCACCAGTTAAGCCCGGCACACTCCTTGCATCGTTAAGTTCTACCTTCCCAACGCATTTTAAGCGCCGGCTCGATGCTCGGCGGGCCATCGCTTCCTTATGGATGCGTGCTGATAAAGGTGGACAAGATGCACATAATGCAGCTGTTAATGTTTGTGGGGATCTTCAGTCTTTATATCGGGTTTTCAGCAGTGCAGGGCTACCTGCTCCGCAGCATGCGCGGCCCCAGCTACCGGCGCGCAGGGTGGTGGATCATCGCAGCCTACGCCCTGTTCATCTGGTTCCCAACGTCCGCATTCATCGCTTTGCTCAGTTGGCTGCCCATCATTCTGCGGGTTATCGTCATCCTGACCGGTGTGGCCACCACAGGGTTGGTCACTTCAAGACCCGACTGGTTGCCTGAGTTAATCTGGACGCGGGGCTTCAACCGGCGCTATCTCGGTATCACCATGATCCTGGTGTCTCTCGCCGCGCTGATTCCCTGGCTGCCTGATCCAAATGTTGGTGCGCTCACATTAGGTATGTCGGCCTGCCTTGCCGGTCTCAGCGCCTTGCGCGATATCAGCGCCCAGGTGTGAAGCCTCCCCCGATTAAGGTACAATGAACCGCCCCTCATCCGGGCAATCGACATAAATATCGGGGATTGCGTTGTTCGAACTCACCTTCCTTGGCACATCCGCATCCGCTCCTTCTGTCCACCGCGGCCTTTCCGCACAGGTGGTCAGCTTTCGAGACCAGCGCTTCCTGATTGACTGCGGCGAAGGGACCCAGCGTCAGATCCTGCGATCCGGTCTGGGCTTCCGGCGCTTGAACCGCATCCTGATCACACATGGACATCTGGACCACATTCTCGGTCTCGCCGGTTTGCTTTCCACATTTTCTCGCTGGGAAGCGCTTGAACATCTCGAGATCTGGGCAGGCGCCTGGGCGATGGAGCGCATCCGCGATCTCCTCTATGGAGTCGTGCTGCGTGGCGCCCGCCCACCGCTCGAGATCTCGCTGCATATCATCGATCCCGGTGTGATCATCGAAGAAGAGGAACTCACCGTCACCGCGTTCCCGGTGATCCACCGCGGTCCCGGTTGCTTCGGTTTCATGTTCGAGGAGGCTTCGCGCCGGCCATTCCTTCCGGAAAAAGCAGATAAACTCAGCATACCCGCTGGACCGGTGCGACGTGACCTGGTCTCAGGAAGGACGGTGACACTTGAAGATGGCACCGTGATCGAACCCGATCAGGTGCTTGGTCCGGAACGACCCGGTGTCAAGTTTATGCACGTCGGTGACTGCGGCAGCACCGAAAATCTGTTTGATTTTGCCCGGGGTGCTGATGGACTCGTGCTGGAAGCCACATATTTGTCAATCGAAGAGGAGCTTGCCGCTCAGTTTGGCCATCTGACCGCCGCGCAAGCCGCCGAGTTCGCCCGCGAAGCGGATGTCGACCAACTTTTCCTGACCCACATCTCGCGCCGCTACCGTGAGCGTGAGATCCTTACCGAAGCGCAGGCGATCTTTCCCAACACGAGCGTCGCCCGCGATTTCGATAACCACGTGATCAGACGCTCAGAATAGTGAGCCGGTCTGACCGGCTGCCAGAACGACAGGGTCCTCAGAACCCCTGATCCACGATCTATTTGCATTCAATACAAGCACGGGCTGAAGCCCGTGCTTGAGCGAAACAAGAGCCCGGTTGTTCCAATCGTCG
>CBFDDM010000163.1:0-4652 GCA_965603565.1 uncultured Anaerolineales bacterium
CCTTCTCCTTCACTCCGCCGATTGGCATTACTTGACCCCGCAGGGTGATCTCGCCGGTCATGCCCACATTGGAGCGCACCGGTCGACCTGTTGCTAGTGAGGCCAATGCGACCGCCATCGTAATACCGGCGGAGGGGCCGTCTTTCGGCTGTGCACCGGCAGGTACATGCAGATGTACATCGTGCTCTTTCCAGTAGTCTTCGGCGATGCCATATTCTTCGGTTAGCCCACGCACGTACGAAAGCGCAGCCTGTGCCGATTCCTGCATCACCTGACCAAGCGACCCGGTCAGATTGAACTTCATGTTCCCGGGCATGGCCGTGGCCTCGATAAACAGCACATCCCCGCCGGTCGCCGTATATGCGAGACCGGTCGCAACCCCGGGTATCGATGTGCGTTCGATCAGCTCCTCAGAACCGAAATAGCGCGGTTTCTTAAGGTATTCGCGCACTTTTTTCTCTGTGATTCGCACACGTTTTGCGCTGCCTTCGGCAATCTGTGTTGCGACTTTGCGGCAAATACGCCCGATCTCGCGCTCGAGATTGCGGACACCCGCTTCACGCGTGTAAGATCGCACAACCTTTTTCAGCGCAGCCTCGGTGAAGCTGATTTCCTTCGACTTGAGACCATTTTCCCGGATCTGCCGGGGGATTAAATACCCCTGGGCGATTCCGATCTTCTCGGATTCTGTGTACCCAGAAATCCGGATGACTTCCATTCGGTCGAGAAGCGGCTCCGGGATCGTCTCGAGCCAATTGGCGGTGGTGATGAACATCGTCTGCGAAAGGTCGAATGCGACTTCAAGGTAATGATCCCGGAATTCACGATTCTGCTCAGGGTCGAGCACTTCCAGAAGGGCAGAAGCCGGGTCGCCCCGGAAATCACGACCCATTTTATCGACCTCGTCCAGCATAAACACCGGATTCTTCGATTCGACACGTCGCAACGCCTGGAGGACTCTTCCGGGCATCGCCCCGATGTAAGTCCTACGATGGCCCCTAATTTCGGCCTCATCATGGATCCCGCCGAGAGAGATGCGAATAAACTCTCTTCCCATCGCTCGTGCGATAGAGCGACCCAGAGAAGTCTTTCCAACCCCAGGCGGACCAATAAAGCAGAGGATCACGCCTTCGCGTGTTTTTCGAATTTCGTCGACTTCTTCTTCTAATTCTCCCTCCTCCCCTCTCTCCGATTTCAGCTTGCGCACGGCTAGATACTCGAGAATGCGCTCCTTAACATCCTCAAGCCCGTAATGGTCCTCATCGAGGACCTCTCGGGCATGACCGAGTTCGAGGTTGTCATCAGTCGAACGCTCCCAGGGCAGCGAAACCATCCAATCCAGATAGGTGCGGATGACGCCGTATTCTGCTGCGGCGGTAGGCAGCTTGGCAAGCCGATCGATTTCACGGCGAGCCTGCTTATCCGCTTCCTCAGGCATACTCGCTTCTTCGATCCTTTTACGGAACTCTTCGATCTCAACTGTCTGCTCATCGCCCTCGCCAAGCTCCCGCTGGATCGCTTTCAATTGTTCGCGCAGGAAGTAATCACGCTGCACCTTATCGATCTCGGTGCGCGCTTCTTGCTGGATCTGCTGACCCAGCGATAAGACCTCGACTTCGTGGCTTAACAGACCGTTCAGAACCTGCAGTTTTTCAATCGTCGATGCGAGTTCCAGGATGCGTTGACCTTCATCAAGGTCCATGCGCTGGTAGTTCGCGACAGTGTAGGCAACATGAAGGGGATCATCCAGCAGCAGAACTCCGCCAACGATCTCCTTAGGGAGCGAAGGTGCCAGATCCGCAATCTGCTGGAACAGGTCCTTGGCAGCGCGCATTTGTGCTTCGATCTCGACGCCATCCTCAATCATTTCGGGAGCGAGATGGATATTCGCTGAGAGATATGGCTCGAGCGATGTGAACTCTCCCACCTCAAAGCGGGCAATTCCGCGCGCAATCAAGCGTATCGTCCCATCCGGGGCTCTTAGAAGCCTCTGGATCGACGCCACCGTTCCGTACTTATAAAGATCCTCAGGACCGGGCAATTCGAGTTCCGGGTTTTTTGACGCAACCAACCCGATCAAGCGGTGGCTGGTGGCGACATCGTCAACAAGACGGATAGAACGAGGCTGTCCGATCGTCAACGGCATCGCCGTGTGCGGGTACACAACCACACCGCGCAGCGGCAGAATGGGCAGCTCTTCAGGGATCTCAAGAACATCTAGATCCTGAGCACCACCAACGAGTTCTTCTTCGGCTGACTCATCGTCCTGAACAAATATTTTTGATGTAGATTCTTCCATAATTCTTTCTCAATGCGTTTTAAATAACATCATACGGACGCTCAAATCCGCCATGACAAATGAGCCCTCGCATCGGCTGACGTGACAAGAAGGATCCCCCCACACACGCTGCGATTACTCCGAGATTTCAATGTTCTTCGGACTCGCCTTAGGGAGCACAACGCGAAGGAAGCCATCGCTGTAGGTGGCTTCAATCGCGGCAGCGTCGATCTTCCGGGGTACCTGGATATCCGTGGCGAAATCCCCGTAATCAATTTCCATTTGATGATAGACCTTGCGCACATTTGAATCAGGTCGATTGCCCTGAATCGAGAGAATTTCATCATCAAATGTAACCGCGAAATCCATGCCTCGCATACCCGCGACCTCGACAATGACGAAAAAAGCCTCGTCCGTCTCTAAAACATCGGTAGGAGGACGCCAGGCGTGTGAACTTTTCGCCGAACGCCAACCAAGTCCGCGTATCGAACTTGACCCCCACGGATCATCATCGCTGCTTGATCGCAGCCTCAGGTGGACTTTACGCGACTTATCTGGAAACATACAAAGCATACCTTTAAGGCTTCAATTTCTTAACATTGGCATTCTACCACAGGGAGCATAAACGTAATATTAGCGCTCCAGCCTCCCTGGAACGCCGGCTCCTGGCGAGGGAGTGCACTTGGATTGAGTACGGACCTGCTGTAAAATGCTGGACATAACGCGCCTTGTACTGCCTGCAGGCTCAGGAGCGATGAATGAACCCAAAAGATATCCTCACAGGTGTGGAATTATTTGAGGGCTTACAGCCTGAAGAGATCAATACGCTGGCGGAGGCCTGCGAGGAGCGAGTCTACCCGCTCAACGAAATCATCACCCAGCAAGGTGAAGTAGGTGAAGAGCTCTTTATTGTCTACGATGGCTTTGTGGAAGTTGTGCGAGCAGGTGCCTCCCCGGAAAACGCGCCGCGGACGATCGTTCATCTTGGGGAGGGACAGATCTTTGGTGAGATGGCTCTGGTTGATCGGGGTCCTAGGTCAGCCACCGTCAAAGCCGCTTCGGACGAGGCACACCTTTTAGTCATCAAACGCGAGAATTTTGACCGTATCTGCGAGAAGAATCACCACATCGGCTATGTGGTTATGCGCAATATTGCTGCAGATTTGTCTTTCAAACTCCGCCACCACCATCTCACTGGACGCTGAGAGGACCTTTATGGCTGCGACCTTCAAAGTTAGCTACGTGGTGGCTGGTGAGGAACACCCCGGCGCGATTCTGAACACCGAAACTCGTCCGAGGCAGGGAGATCTTGTCCGCTTGGGATCTGATGATTTTGTGGTGGAAGAAGTAATTGAATTAATTCCACCCAGAGGCGATTTCTACTATCTACACGCAACCGTGCGTCCACCCGACGAGTTAACCTGAGCCTCTACTTCAGAGTGTCAACCGATCCAGGTCCTCAGCCACGATGACGTTTCCCGAGAAAGTTTCGCCCGCGCCTTCCAACAATTCCTTTTTGCTTGTAAACATCGGTGGGTAATGCACGAGATAGAGCGTATCCACGCCAGCCTTGGATGCGATTTCGCCAGCCTGCCTGGCCGAGGAATGACCGACCTCTTCCCCGGTAGCTTCGTGGATCAATATTTCAGCTCCATCAGCTAGATTTACAACTTCAGGGCATGGCTCTGTATCGCACGAATATGCCACCGTATTGGAGCTTTTATCGATATCGAACCTTAATCCAATTGTAGGAATGACATGCCTGACGGGTGAAGCGAATATACTCAGCCCTTCCCGCTCCAGGATGAGCACACGCTCCTTTTCGGGCAATCGATGAAATGCAACCGGAAAGAAACCAGGCCAATCCTCCCAGTGGTAGAAACCCATGACATCTTCAACGCGCTCGAGACAGTGATGCAATCCATATATTCGGAGCGCCTGCTGCCTGCCGATCAGCCACATGTGCATGAGCAGAAGTGGTAGGCTGCCGACATGATCGGGATGGAAGTGTGTAAGCACAATATCACTAACCTCACCGATTTCAACCCCTGCCTCCTGCAGCCTTATGGATGGGCTGCTTCCACAATCGACGAGGACAACACCGGATTGATCCCTAACAGCCAGGTGGGTATTGTGGTGATCACTATCTGGCACGGCGGCTCCCGTGCCAAGAAAGATAAGTTCAGTCATGATCAAGAACCTGCCAGGAGCCAGAGCGCGACGCGGGGGGTGACAAATACTTCCAGCGCAGCAGCAGCCAGCAGCAGCGGAGTTACGAGACCGAGCATGATCCTGACCCATTCCGCCAGAGCTTTTATCCAGCCTTCGCCTAATGAACTGCCTTTCGGCAAACTGATCACCGCCATGCCAAGCT
>CBFDDM010000164.1:0-4610 GCA_965603565.1 uncultured Anaerolineales bacterium
GCGGTCGCGCTTCATGTCCATCCAGTAGGTGTAGAGGAACATGTACCCGGGCGCGGGGTATCGCTTCCACCCACGCCAGGGCTCGAAGGCGCTGTTGAAGTGATCGTCGCCCTTGGGCTTGATGCCCGCCGAGCCCATCGCACGCCACTTGTTGGCGCCCGCCACGGCCGAAAGGCCCCCGCCCACGTGGTTGAGGTTGCCCTGGTCGTAGTCCTCGGGCACACCGGTTGCGCTGCCGTACAGGTTGCTCTGGACAGGCTTGGCGGGAAGGGCGAAGGACAGACTCCTGTTTTGCCTTCGATCACGGATCGCATAAGTGCAGCTCTGGTTAATCGGATGCCGGTAAACTCGAACGATGACCAGGACTTACTGCTACACAATGCTGTGCGGGTGAATGTCAGAGCATCTATAGGTGAGCTTGTAGAGAGCTCAGAGACGCTGCGTCGCCTAATGGAGGAGGATGGCCTACTGGTGGTAGGCGCTGAGTATTCCCTGGATAGTGAGGTAGTTAGCTTCTTTGACAGCGATCAAGTGGAAGGATCCGGTGGAGTCATTTAATTTTCCGGGTTGCTCCTAAGGTCTATGCCCAGAACACCGTCGCCGCGCACAACGCCGGCATCGCCTTAGCGTGGCTGCTGCCTGATGTGATCGCATTACTATGAGAATGAAAGTTAACCGGGCTATTTCACGCATCTATTGAATCTGGCATCGTTGGGTGAGGTCGGGTCAGCACAAAGCTAGATGCCGTTCCGCAGTCCTGAGGGGATAACATCATGATCCACTGGTCTTCATCGATCAAAATCCACAAACCACCAGAGATGGTCTTTGAATTCCTCGCTAATATCCAGGATGTACCCCAGGCAGGTGACTCGCCTGTGATTGCGCTGGACTTAATAACGGATGGGCTTCCTCGTTTGGGTTCAAAGTACCGAGAAGGTGTCCAGGTGATGCCTTTCTTCAAAGGCGAAATCCTGAGCGAGATCACCGCTTTCGATTTAAACCAGCTGCTCGAGCTGACCTGGACAGGTCCAGGGATGCAAGGGATCGACCAATATGAACTGATGGAGGTTCCGGGGGGCACCTCGTTGAACCACGAGAAATGGACGTACGGTGATGGTGTGCTTCGCGTTGTGGAACCTCTGATGCGGTTAGCGCTTATCCTGAGGCTAGAGCAGCGACTGGTGGCGATCAAACATTTACTCGAGGGGAGCGATGAGGATCTGTAACCGCTAACAGCCATAAAGGCGGCGTGCAATAGCCTAAGGGAGTCAAACGCACCACAACAGGATCTGGATCCATCGGTCAAGGTGTGTTGATTCATTATGAGCACGATCACAAATCAGAGGCTATCGTGCGCGGACACTAATCCACATAGACTGCCCGGGCTCAAAACCTTTATATGTGGACACCCATACAACCCGCATTTTACGTCGAAATCTGTATGAATTTTGCTTTCGATGCAGTACCTTTATATCGTCAGGCTCCCGGCATCCTCAGGCCAGGTCTCTTCGCTCCAGCGCCTTTTGAGTCATTGGACGCAGATCGGGTGCGAAGTTCGCCGTTCGACGATAGATCTTTTTGCTGAATTCGTTGCGCTCCTGATGGTAGGCTTCCATGGCTGATCCCCAATCGGCCTCGCCATTAAGGAAAGCATCGAGCTGTTCCGCCAGCATTCTTGCATGGGTCGAAGCCTGGTCGATACCTTGCCCCGACCACGGGTCCAACGTCATGCCGGCGTCGCCCACCAAAGCCCAACCCTGTCCGTATGGCACCCGTTTGAAGCAGGGGATGTTGCCGGTCCCGCGAACAGGACCTTCACGCTCCGCTTCGGTCAGGCGGGGTGCCAACGCCTCCATCGATTCGAGCACGTTCATGAGCTTCCCCTCGGGATCGCTGCGGAACTCGTCGAACGCCTCAATGGGCAGCGTGGCAGCCAGCAGCGTAAGATCATTGCTGGTCGGAATGCAGTAGACAAGCTGGTTGCCGAGATAGTGGAACTCGGCTGCGGGACCATCTTTGGAGGGCACGTTTCGATAGTATCCGTAGTACATCGTTCGTTCCACCGGCCGCTCGTCCTCCGCCTCTGGTTCAACTTTGCGCGCCACGGTTGAATAAACGCCGTCTGCGCCGATCACCGCGCGCGCCTTCGTTTCCAATCGACGATCTTCTTCTTTCCACTTAACGCCAACGCAACGTCCTTCGTCCCAGAGCAAACCCGTGGCCACCGCGCCTTCATGCATCTCGACGCCTTGAGTGCCTTGCGCCCGACGGACGAGAATGTTATCCAGAATCTTCCGCTGCACGCACAGGTAATAAGGGTAGTCCTCAGGTTCATCGACGGGTTCGGGGAAAACGGTGCCATCGATGACGTTGTAATCGACCGTCAAGCGCGGCGCGCTGTCTTCTACCTGCTCGAGAACGCCGATGGCATCAAACGCACGCAGCGCTGGCGCGCGGAAGAAATGGGTGGAGAGCGTATCGCTGGGAAAGCTATCGCGATCGAGTAACAGGACCTGATGACCGCGATCCCCCAGCGAGCTGGCCAGCACAGATCCTGCTATGCGCGCGCCTATGACAATGACATCGTATTCCGTCATGTTATGACCTTCTTTCATTCAATTCCAGTTCCCTATCATCATTCAAATGCACTGCATCAGCCGATGAACGGATAATCTGGGCGCAGCCCTTTCCAGATCATCAAATTTGCGGCGTACTCGACAATTTTTAGCTGTCGCAAACCATATCGTTCACAACTTCAGAATTCTATGCAAGAAGATTGGACTCCCGATACGTCTTACCGGTCGATGTGCCTTCTGCCAATGTTTGCGATTGCAGATCAACCGAGTTCATTAAGCTGCTCAAGCCCTTCATA
Organism: uncultured Anaerolineales bacterium; assembly: GCA_965603565.1. GTDB lineage: Bacteria > Chloroflexota > Anaerolineae > Anaerolineales > E44-bin32 > E44-bin32. The sequence goes on from CBFDDM010000164.1 coordinate 2,873, forward strand.
CTCGGGATCCATCACGCTGATCACACCTGCTGCCGCGTAACCTCCAAGACCCTCGCCCAGAGCGCTGTAGAGCGCCGGGAATCCGTACATCATGGTTTGCAGCTTTGCCAGCGGCACTTTTGCATGTACGGCGAGGTTGAGCAGACCGAGCATGTTGCCGGCTTGCTGTCCGGCAACTGCTGCGCCGAGCAGGAGGCCGCTCTCGCGCTCAACAACCGCTTTGAGAATTCCACGCTCCATCCAGTGGACTGCTCCAGCGAAGGTTGCCGGGAGCTGCTTTACAACGGTGACGATATCGTGTCCTGCAGCCTTGGCTTCGGATTCCGTCATGCCGACGCTGCCCACTTCGGGATCCGTAAATACTACCCGGGGGATGGCGTCATAACGGGCAGGTTCATGCTCCTCGCCCAGAATGTCAGCTGCGGCGATCTTGGATTGGTATAAGCCAACCAGACTGAGGAATGCCTTTCCCGTAACGTCACCAATGGCCCATATGCCATCGCCGGCGCGCATGTGTTCGTCGACCTCGATGAACGGCGCTTCGCTGTCAAGGCCTGCTTCTTCCAGGCCGAGATCGCTCAAATCTACGCTGCGGCCGGTGGCGATCATCACCCGCTCTGCTTCCAGCTTTTCCCCTCCAGCCAGCGTGACCATCAGGGAGCCGTCACCTGATTCGATCCGTTCTGCTCTAGCACCGGTCTGGACATCGATACCAGCAGCAGCTAAGCCATCCTCCAGCAGTTCTGACGCCTCCGGCTCCTCTCGCGGAAGGAGATGATCCTCCGCCTCCAGGATCGTGACCTCAGCTCCGAATTGGGCGGCGACTTGTCCAAGTTCACAGCCTGAAGAACCGCCTCCAATGACGATCATGGATTCGGGGACCTCTTCCATCGCAATCACGTCGTGCGTGGTCCAGTAGTCGACCTCGTCGAGTCCCTCGATCGGCGGAATGACAGGTTGCGATCCGGTGGCGATGATGATGCCACGACGCGCTGTGTAATGTTCATCGCCTACAGCCACGGTCTGCGGGCCAACCAGCTTTCCACGACCCTTGATCAGCCGACCACCACGATTCCCATATCGTTCGATGGCTCCTGAGTCGTCCCACCCTCCTGTCAACCAGCGCACTTTTTCTGCCACCGGGCCCCAATCGGGCGTCACCTTGACCTCGGCAGCAACGTCGCCGATCCAGTGAGCCTCCTTAAAGCGCCTTCGCCGTCCGGACCATCAGCTTGGAGGGAAGGCACGCCCAATACGGGCATTCACCCCCGACCAGGTTCGCCTCTATGCCGATCACATCAAGACCTGCATCGAGCAGCTGCAGCGAAATGTCCTCACCGGCCGTGCCGACACCGAGCACAATAATATCGGCATCTGCGTTGCCTGCGGCCTCGTTCGCTTGTCTCGTTCTTTTTTCTTCGCTCATTACAGCCTCCTATGGTACGCAGGGTCTCGAAGGTACAAAGAGCGACCATTCGAGACCAACCCACATAATCAAGTTTGTTAAAGAACATATTCCGGAGCTGCTATAGATTGCAGCCCGAGCCTTGCTTCCATCAACATTCCCCCTCGTTAATTAATGTTAACAGACCGGCGTCACCTGACATTTGCTGTGGTTTATTTTCCCCCGCATGAGGAGCTTGATTATCCCCATTCCGGTCTGTGCCAGGCTTGCCCGGATTTGCTGTCCCCAACCCCGAATGTTCTTCTCCAAGCGTGCATATCATCAACCCAAGCG
>CBFDDM010000165.1:0-4559 GCA_965603565.1 uncultured Anaerolineales bacterium
CACGTCCGCAGGCACTGGCGTGGGAGAGGCCATGGCGGTGGCCTCAGCGCTGTCATTTGGTCTGGCCGCGAGGGTTTGCGCCAGGCTGCAAGCCATGAGCGTCGCGATCGTCAGGAATGCGAAGAGCAGAAGCTTCGATCTGCGGACCATAGTTAACCCCGATCCCACCCAGATTGCACAATGGGGAAGCGAATCCATACCGCCGCGATACCTATTCAATTCGCTGTACTGTATCAATAATCTTGCGGAGAGGGTAGTAGGAAGAAAGCTCCAGTGGGTTGCCGGTATGTGTGCGCGACAAAGTGTCCGGCGTTCCATTGTCGTCATCGCGAGGAGTGTCAGCGACGACGCGATCTCCCTCATGGGCCTTGGAGATTGCCACGCCGCCTTCGGCGGCTCGCAATGACGTGCGAATCTGAGGGATCTGGGTGACTGTGTGACCCAATCCTTTACCTCTTGTCATTCCGAAGCTGAGGGCTGAAACATCAACCTTTCGAATCTTCTTGCAGGGGCGCATACTGAACAGAAGCGTTCCTCTCCCCAGGGTTGGGGAGAGGATCAGAGGTGAGGGGCTTTCGTTCCAGGTCTGGGTTCAAGGGCTTCGCCATTGCCATCAGCAAGTTGATGGACTCCACATACATTTGTACCTTCGGATCGAAGAGTACCTTCGTTTGATTATGGCGGGCGCAACATGTTGCGCCCCTACTCGCAGAATGTCATCGCGAGGAGTGTCAGCGACGACGCGATCTCCCTCATGGGCCTTGGAGATTGCCACGCCGCCTTCGGCGGCTCGCAATGACGTGTGAATCTGAGGGACCTGGGTGACTGGGTGCCCAAATCACCTGATCTAATCCCAAATCCCGCCCATCTGTCATTCCGAAGCCGGAAGCTGAGGAATCCCCCATTCGACTCTCTATACTGTGCGATTACTGGCCAAAAGCTTTCCTCTCCCCGGGGTCGCGGGAAGGCTCCGAGGTGAGGGGCAGACAAAATAGCTCCGGGGTCAATGGCTGAGCCATTGCCGTCTGATAACCTGGCTGGCTCAAGGCTATCGTAATAAGCCTTAAGACCGCTCGAACGGCTAACTCTCGTCGCCCAATTCCAGATCGCTCAGGGGCTGCGTGCCGAGCATCTCGTCGGAGACATCCTGTACCTCACGAACTTGTGTGATGTAGCGCATATTTGTGTCACGCAGCCGGCTGCCTAAAGATTGCGCCAGTCGGTGCCACAGCTTCGCAGCGAGCTCCGGCTTCACAGCCATGATCGCAGCCAGCGATAGGCGCGTGAACTTCAGGGCTACCATAGGCTCCACAGCTGTGACGGTCGCGGAATGAGGCGCATCGATGAGAAGTGAGATTTCGCCCAGGACCTCGCCCACACCGACCTCGATAAGTTCCGTCGGCTCGTCGTTGTGGGCGGCCACTACGATACGTGCTTTGCCTCTGAGAATCACAAATAGGTTGTGTTCCGGCGATCCAGCCTCGATGAGCATTTCATCCTTAGCGAAAAATTTCAATTCACCACTTTCAAGGAGCGTTTGCACCTGATCTTGTGGCAGTCCGTGAAACAGTACGCACTGCTCGATGATCGGTAGGAGATCTTCCTCGCTCCGACGTTCAAATTCAGCGCGCATGGCCTGCATTTTCAGCTCTTCTGCTTCCTTCAAGACCTTGCCTTCCTGAAGGATGCGGGTCATCTGCCCATTGAGCTCTCTTTTAACGATCCTGCGCAAGGATCGCCAGCGGCGTTGAAAGTCCAGGTAGACCTCGAATGGGTTTTCCGCGGGAACGGCTATCGTCTTTGCAAGCCAGATATTGCGGATGGTCTCCTTGGCATCCTCCACGCGATCCTGTGTCAGGTAATCCAGAGCAAGGATGAGGTTGGTTTTAAGAATCTTGTCACCCAGAGTATCGCGCAGGAATTCTCCTGGATAGGGATCGAAATCTTCCGGCTCGACGATAGTCATGTTCACTTGCTGCGTTTGGCCCTCAATCTTGGCCTTCGAATACAGCAGCCTGAAGATGTCTTCACGAAAGCGCTGCCAGGTGGGGTGCATCTTCTTTGGGGGTCGGTGCTGGATATACAGCTGATTGTCGAGGAAGAAATTAAACCCGAACATTCGTGCATTTAACACGTAGTCGGTGTCCTCGCCGCGCGTGATTTGTGGGTCGAAGGGCACTGATCGGAATAAAGATCTGTGTACGACCATACATCCGCCAAACGCGAATGGCGTAAGCTTGAGGCGCGGTTCCCCGGGAATGATCTTGTCGAATGCCTCTCGCTTACTGCCGAATCGATCCCAATACGTCATCCAATGGATCTCCTCGGGGACATCATCGTAGTAGGTCCCTTTCTCATTCAGGTAGTATCCGGCGACGCCATCGATCGTCTGCCCCATAAAACGGCTGCCGATGAATTCGCGCGCCCGGCTGAGAAAAGTGGGCTCATCGATGAGCTCATCGTCATCGATCAGCACCACTAGTTCCGCACCGAGCACGAGTGGGATGAAAAGGCACATGTTGCGGATGTTGGAATATCCGACCAGTGAGAGTACGTTGATGAGATCCTCCCGATCCGCGTCTTTCAGTAAGTCCTGGATGGCGTGCAGGTGCGAATGGGAGATCACATAGGTTTCTACAGGTGGATCCACAGCCTCGGTGATCGCATGGACTTTTGCCTCGACAGCGCTCTCAAGATCCGGCGCGGTGGCGCATGCCAGGATAACCAGCGAGTAGTCCGAGTCTTCCAGGATGCGCAGGGATTCAATTGTCCTTGCCAGTGTGCCATCCTGGTCCAGTGGGGTGGGGTGATCGTAGATCGCGTCCCCCTCTTGCCAGCCCACACTCGTTTCTCTAGACCAATAGGTAGGAATAACCATGAACGTCTTCATAGGATGCGAAAGCCAACCGGGAACTAAAGTCCGGGCTGTGGCTTGTAAGCTCCTTTCCGATTCGACGGCTGGCTTACTCGATGATCTACCAGAAGTGGATTTCAGGGCAGCCGCCTTCGTGCCGTCATCACTTTTCTACAACAGGCGATCATGAATAGCAAACCCCGCACTCTGATCCGGTCTTGAACCAATCGTCCCTCCTCAGGAGGCAAGCGGCAGCCACCCTTCGATTTCGTCCTCACCTACATAGGAAGGCTGCCCATGACCAAGATTTCCGATGAGCGCGCTCCAACCTTTGATGAGCCGCGTGAATCGATCGATAGAGGCAGGAAGTGCGTCGTACGAACATTCGAACGCGGCGGGGAGATCGCGAAAGCGTGCATCCTGCAGGTATTCGGCAATGGCCTCACCGCCAATTTGAAGGCCCAGGCGCTGTATCTGGATTTCCGCTTCGAAACTGGTATCCAGGCGCCCACGCTGCTCAAGGAACCATGTCATGAACGGATTGCGACCTATCCATCCGAGGCAGGCCATGTAAAACCGATCTCGAATCGGGCGCCTTTGGATATCTGGAACCTCAGGAAAGTCAATGTATGTGTCGTGAAAAACGCGCAGGTCGATATCCATAATCATACCTTCGGCGTCCGTGAGCGCCTGGCCAAGGAGTGTATCCTCCCCGCGACCCTTCACGCACAAATCATCGTATCGGTAGATGGTGGAGAAAAATGGCGCCAGCCTCCAGAACATCTTCAGGCTGAGGCCGAGATTGCCGCCCAGCGGTTTGTAGGTAGGCTCAAGCCGCCGGGGATAGGGCGACCCCAGATTCAAGCATTGATGCTCCTTGCAGTTATCCATGTATTCCAGGGCCATGCCTTTCCCCAGGCCAAAGAGCAGGTCGCCGAACCCTTCGAATTCCATAGGTGGAATGATGTAGTATCCGGAATACTCGCTTGTGCTCGCGCTCACGTCATCTCGTACCAACGCTGTCATGTGGGTTCCAACGAAGTCGACCTCCTCCCAGGACGCTTTTCCGTCATCTAACTCTGTGAGAACGCACGGCTCAACGTCGGTATCGAAAAAGAGCAGGTAGTCCATCCCTTCGAGCAGCGCCTTCATCAAAACGGCATTGCGGTAAGCTCCGTAAGGGGTCTCCCGACAGCTTTCCCAGCTGGGCACCGCCAGCAGCCCCTCAATCTCGCTTGACTTCAACCCCAGATCGATGAGCTTATGTTCAAGAGAAGGCGCGTTGTGAACACAGAGGACATCCAGCGCTATTCTTGATTCGAGCTCTTCGATGGCACGGTCGTCCGCATGATGAGAGTATGCGATGATCACGCGTTCAACGGAATGGCCATAGGAGGCGGCGTTATCGAGAAAGCGGTGGACCGGTTTTGGATCGAGAAGATCGCGCGTGATCAAGCCAAGAGCGATCTTCGCTCCTTCATAAGGATTCATGATGTACTCCTCTTTACATGCTATCCGTTGTCCCTGGAGTCGGCGTTTCCATGGGTCGTAATCGTTTGCTCGTAGATGCCAATCATCTTATCCACCTGTACGGACCAGGAGAAATATTCGCGGGCGTACTCAGCAGCGAAGGCCCCCTTTCTCCTTTTCGCCGAAGACTGAACCTCGCCGAAGATGGCGTTGGCAAGAGCGGTCGCATCACCCA
>CBFDDM010000166.1:0-4549 GCA_965603565.1 uncultured Anaerolineales bacterium
GACCTCCTCCAGATCCAGCGCCAGCGGAGTTGCACCCATCGAACGGGCAAAAATTGTCAAGCGAGCCGAGACTTCCGTCGCGATCGTTGCGGCGTAAGCTTCGGACAAGTTGTGCCCGACGGTAATCATGCCGTGCTGGCCGAGAAGCACCGAGACGCCTGAGCCCATCGTCTCAAGCACAACATGTGCCAGCTCATCGGTGCCGGGACGTGTGTAAGGCGCCACCTGAACGGGTCCACCGACACAGAGCGCGGCTTCGGTTACGACCATGGGTACCGGCTCATCGATGATCGCGAAGACAGAAGCGTAGGGCGCGTGCGTATGCACGACGGCATGGACATCCTCGCGCTCCCGGTAGAAGATGGTGTGCATCGGTGTCTCGCTGGTCGGCTTCCATTTGCCTTCAATTACCTTCCCATGTTCATCGATGACCACGATGTCCTCGGCGCTCATCCTGACGTACTCGACTGCGCTTGGCGTGATTGCGATCAAACCGGTCTCTGGATCCTGGGCACTGATGTTGCCCCCGGCACCGTAGGCAAGCCCATCGATGACCATCTGCTTTGCTTTCTCAAGCACTTCTTGCCGGTATTCAGCTAACAGCATGTTGAGCTCCTTGTAATGAATTCAGGCGTTGGCCCTTATTTCGGCGGCAAGTTTGATCGCCTCGATCATGCTGCTCGGGTCGGCGACCAGCTTGCCAGAGATGTCGAATGCGGTGCCGTGGTCGACGGAAGTTCGCGTGATCGGCAACCCGAGCGTGATGTTTACGGCCCGCTCGAAGCCATACGTTTTAATGGGAATATGGCCTTGATCGTGATAGAGGCCGATGACTGCATCGAACTCACCCTGGATCGCTCGCAGGAAGACGGTATCCGCGGGCACCGGCCCGGTGAGATCAAATCCCAGATCTCCTGCGGTTTTCACCAGCGGTTCGAGCAGGACCTGTTCCTCATTGCCCATCAAGCCTCCATCGCTGGCATGTGGATTTAGGGCGGCCAGTGCCAGACGAGGCGCAGAGATTCCTAATGATTGAGTGCCCTTATGGGTGAGTTCTATCGTTCGCATGAGCTTTTGCCCGGTGAGTGCCGGGATGATGTCGCGGAAGGCGATATGCGCGCTTGCGTGTGTGACCCGGAGCCACGCTGTTTGGCTGCCGCGTCCAGGCGTGGCGAGCATCATTGCGGTGTGCTCGACGCCGCAGCGGTTGGCGAGCAATTCCGTATGACCCAGGAACGGATAGCCGGCCTTGACCAGCGCCTTTTTATGGATCGGTCCGGTGGTCGTGGCGTCGATTTGCCCGGCCAGAGCAGCCTGGATCGCGGTTTCGATATAGTCTGCCGCAGCTTTCCCGCATTCAGCGGAGACCTCACCCGTCTTGACCGCGGCTGGATCCAGTTCGCTGCACTCGATCACGGGTATGTGCTCCGTCGTGATCGAATCGAGGCTATCCAGTGAGGTAATGGCTTCAAAGTCCAGATCGGCATCGAGCAACCGGCTGAGATCTTCCAGGATCTGGACCGTTCCAAAAACGATCGGTCTGGATACTGCATGGACGCTTTGATCCTGAAGCGCTTTTACGGTGACTTCAGGGCCGATCCCGGCCGGATCGCCCATCGTTATGCCGATCAGAGGTTTAGTCACGCTGTCCTTCCAATTCTGTGGTTTCATCGATTGTGCGCAGGAGCGCCCAACATAGTCGCTGGGTGTTGATCAGCCCCTCTGATTTTACGTGTTCGGATAAATCGCTCAAGCGGTGCCGGTGGGTATCTTCTGTCGGATCACCCGGTTGTGTCCCCAGCGATATCGCCGGGAGACCGAATTGGAGCGCTACTGCCGCATCACTATACGCCTGACTCTCGCGTTCAATCAGCGCGACTTTTGCTCGCCTCGCAGATTCGCGCGCTAGCGCAAGTGTATTGGCATCTGTGCACCTGCGCAGAAGAAACCCTTCACAGGTGCGGATGTACAGCTGCTCAGAACCCATCTGGTCGAGGTTGATGATCAGCGGATCTTGCCAGGTTTTGGCGCAGCGCTTCAGAAGCGCATGCATACCTGCGCTGCCCGTTTCCTCACAGCCTGTGAGCACAATCCAGAGCGTGATCGTCGCCATAGGGTAACGAACGCACCTTGCCGCCAAAGACAATGCGCTGCCTACTCCTGAAGCGTTATCGTATGCACCGGGAGAAAACCCGCTCAGGTCGGCTTGAAGGAGCAGAAAGCCGATCAGATTCAGAAAGGCGCTCACAATCAGCACAGCCCATCGAGTGGGTTCCCAGCGGGTAAGCAGAAAGGCCCCTCCGGACGCGAAGGCTGCCGCCTGCAGGATGATTGAAACACGGAAAAAATAGCGGAAGAGATGTTGTCCCAATCGGGAGGCGTTAAACCACGGCGTTCGATGTGTGTCTAAATGGGCAACAACGATGACATCGCGTACTGACTGCTCGGCAGCCTCGATTTTCGAGATCACGTTCTGGCTATTCTTTGATGGGATGATCCACCTTGTCCAATTATGGCGGAAGTCGCTCTCCAGCATGACCGCGACGAGGCCCAGAATGCCGGAAAGTGCGAGCAAACCGGCAGGCAGATCCGATGGCGCGAGGGTGAACACGTATCCGCTGATCGCTGTGATAAGCACAGCCAGGGTATAGCGCCCGTACGATGTGGGCGACCCATTGAATTCCTGGAATTGAACATCGTCGATCCCGATACGGGTGAGCTGATCGGCAGCATAAAGCGCCGCTTCTAACTCCCCGTCCCGGCAGCTGGGTCGGGGACCAATCGACCCGGCCAGGAAATCGATATGTTTCCTGGCCAGATCGGCAAACTTGTGGTCGTTGACCTGCTGTTCAGCGCCTATCGACAAAGAGGTTAGATCCTGCGCTCTGAAATGTCGTGTTCGCGATGTGGATCCTGCCGTGTTTCAAATACCACGCGCAGTTCTTCACAATCTTGAGCAACCTCAAGTCTTCGAATTTCGCCAATTTCATCTAGATCTACTCCTATTATGATCTGATGGCTGGGTTGCTTACTGACTTCCTGAGTGTTCTATTACGGCTTCGGCTGTATCGTGATCGGTGACAAGCGCGCTCAAGCAACCGCTTTGAAGCGCGCCGACAAGCGGCACGATTTTAGCCGGGCCGCTGGCGAGCGCGATCACGTTTGGGATCGCGCAGAGTTCGCTGATCGTGATACCGATGATGCGATCGTCCAGAGGTGAAGCGACCGGCTGACCTTCCACACCGAAGAAACGCCCCATGATCTCACCGACGGCTCCACGTTTTTGGATCGACTTCAACGATTTCTCGTCGAGGTAACCCATGCGCAGCAGGGGCGATTCCTTATCGAGTGCACCGATCCCAATCAGTGCCAGGTCGGCCTGGGGTATGCGTTCGGCCAAAGCGCTTAACTCACGATCCTTCAGCAGCGCGCGGCGGGTCGCGGCATCTGCGACGATCATCGGGCAGTAAAGCTGCTCGATATCGGCTTCAAGCAAGTCGGCCAAGCGCCAACTGATCTTGAAGGCACTTTCGTCACGACCGGGCACCTCATATGAACCTGCGATGCCGCGCACGACCACATTTTCGGTCTTGCGCGGCTGCATAAAAGAGAGCATGTTGGACAATGTGCGCCCCATGCCCACGCCGATGACCTGGTTGTCGTCGATGTACCGATCGAGGACCGAGGCCGCCGCCTTACCGACCTGCTGGAGCGTTTCTTCATCGCTGCCTGGCGTGTCCGTGACGATCGCCTCTGAGAGGGCGAAGCGGTCTTCCAGCGCGCGTGACAATGAGACGTTCAGCCGAGTGTCGGGTGCAATGCGAATCTCGACAATGCCCTCTGCCCTTGCCCTTTGGAGCAAGCGCACGACCTTAAGGCGAGAAAGGTTCAGGCGTTGCCCGATTTCCTTCTGGGTGAGCCCGTCCATGTAGTACAACCATGCAATCTTGGCTAGAAGATTGCGGTCTTCATCTGACATATATGCTCTCCGAGGAAGCGGGTGTGTCCGGCACGTGCCCGTGAATCAGGTGGAGCGTATGAACATACGTTCGTATTATGATCTTATGTTCATAATAGTGCGATTTTCGTGGGAATGCAATTTATGTGTGCGGTTCTCAGTGTGGTGGAGGGTGGAAGCGGGATAAAAACGCCTGGCATCCAGTGTGGAGCCAGGCTTCAAGCACCTGCGTTTGTATGTGTGCAGGTGTTAGGACTTCAGTTCTTCGACCAGGTCCTGTTTGAGTTGATCGAGTCCGACACCGGAAAGAAAGGGCACGCCGCTGAAAACAGGGATATTCAAATCCTGGGGGACCGGCGTCATGGCGATGATCACGTCGGCAGGGAACGTCTGCAGTTTACCCCGTATTTCAGCCGCCTTACACTGCGCCACATCAACTTGAATACCGTGTTCTTTAGCGAGGTCCATGGCGGCATTTGCGGCGTGGGTTGCGGTTGCGATCGAGGTTCCACAGGCGACGAGGATGCGTTTCTTGGCCATTTACTCCTCCTGATAGTGCGGCAATCTCTGGTTGAATATGTCGGCAATTTC
>CBFDDM010000167.1:0-4493 GCA_965603565.1 uncultured Anaerolineales bacterium
GCGGCGTCACCAGGCCTACATCGTCCAGTATGAAACGTTCTGAATGATAACCAATATAGCCTAACGGCTCCAGCTCGACGCGTGCGTCTGGCGAGGTGTTGTCTTGCAGCCAGAGCCCGATCGCTTTAAGTGAGCGTTCGTTGCGGTATCGTTGGATCATCCAGGCTCTCTCGGCAGTCGCGAGGATGCCCGCAGCAAGGACGATCAGGCAGCCTGTGAGCAGGCTGAGCTTGAACCCGAGCAAGGGAGTGGAAGAGGGCCTTCGATCCCAGAGATCGCCAATGCCCCATGCGATGATCAGCATAGCTCCCCAATATCCAGGGATGAAATATCGTTCGAAGGAGGTTGCTTGTGTGACCGTGATCCTCAGAATTTCGATCAGTAACCACACCATCCATGGCCATGCAAAGAATTTTTTTCTTCGTCTTAAGTAGAGCATGTCGAACAGTGCTGCCCCCCAGATGAGTGATGTGAGCGTATCGTGTAGGGTGGGAGCTTAGCGGTGTATTTCGAACGGCGTGAGCCACGTCATGATTGAAACGGCAGAAGGTGAGATGCTGCGCAACGATTCTAAGAGAGGGACGGAATCGGTCATGAGCGGATGTGTAGGCAGGGTATATGCATACCATTTCGCAACGATAGTGTGGGGAACCGGTGTACCGAAAGTCACGGTGGCGTAGAGGAGCCAGGGTGTGTAGGTTAGCACTGATATTCCAGCGAGGCGCAAAGCATCTCGAGGGTCTTCAACCCATGCGACGATTGCCAGCAGGCCAACCCACGTCAGGGCGTCGACCCGGACCCACAAGCATACTCCACCGAGAAGCCCGGCGAGGTAAGGGTTCTTGCGCACGCCGGCATCGAGTGACGCAGTCATCGCGGCGAGCAGAATCGGCATCTCCATTCCAGATATGTCGTGACGGATGAGCCGCGAAGAGAGTGCGAGGATGCCAATGGCGAAGAGCGCCTGGGTCCTTGTACCTCCAAGCGCTTTGACAGCCCGCGCGCTGAAGAACAGGTACGCGGTCGTCGCTACAAGGCCTATAAATCGGGCGCCTATAAGCGGGTCGCCCTGTAGACGGATCCAGGCGGCAAGCAGGAATGTGAGCAGCGGAGTTGTTGTGCCGTAGATCGGCTGCCCAGGGTTATAGACGAACCCTTCTCCGCTGGCGATGTTGCGGGCGAATCGGAAGGTGATGTAGGCGTCCTCATCTGCATAACCCGTATACCAAATGAAGAGCAGCCGCAGGAAAATCCCGATGACAATGATAAGAAGTCCGATGCGGTTATCACGGATTAAATTCCGGGCCCTTTTCAGGGTCTCGGTGAAACTACCGCTCAAGATTTCGCGCTCCAAAGGAGTTGGTCCTTTTTTGAGAGAATCTGTTTGTGCCGGATCATTCATAACGCGGTTGCGGTGGTGAGGCAAGTCGTGCGCTTGAAAATCTCCGCCGGAACCCGGCAGGCAATCTCCAGTGCACCGGGTGGGGAGGAAGCATCTTCTCCAACATCATTCAGGAGCTGGCTACGTCAATGCCCTGGGTTCTGCCGATTCAACTGCAGAACGCAAACTTAATCTACCATCCAACCCGGCGCGGATTTCTACAGCTTGGTGCTTAGCGCTGCATCGAGGGCGGCCTGCGCGTGGATCGTCGTCGTGTCGAATAGAGGTAGATCCACGTCCGCCTTGCCTATCAACATCGGGATCTCGGTGCATCCAAGGATCACTCCCTCTGCACCTCGCTGCTGCAGGTCGGCGATGATCTCTTTGTAGCCATCCTGCGCCTGCGGCGATATCGTCCCGAGCACGAGTTCTTCGTAGATGATGGTATTGACGTATTCGCGCCCCTCAGCATCCGGAACCAGAACGCTGATGCCATACTGCGAGAGGTAATCGCGATAAAACGGCAGCTCCATCGTAAACCGTGTCCCCAGCAATCCAACCGTCGTAATGCCTTCAGCCCGGATGGATTTCGCGACCGATTCGATCAGATTGATCATCGGTACCGAGACGTTTGCCTGCACTTCGTCAAAGACCATGTGCATTGTGTTGGTCGCGATCAGGATGATGTCGGCGCCGGCCGCCTCCAGGGTTTTCGCTGCATCTGACAGGCCGCGGGCGACCAGGTCCCACTGACCCGCTTTTGGCCAGGTGATGTATGGTTCGAAGCTCACGCTGAAAATCAAGACTTCGGGATAGGCGTGGTCCCCATACTCCAGGACATAGGATCGTGTGATGTATTGGTAATATGCGACGGTCGATTCGGGGCTCATGCCGCCCAATATACCGATGCGTTTGTGCATGGTCTTGCTCCTCAGTTCTGTGTAGTCCGCTGGATAAACGGTGTAGTGAAAACATTTCTACTACCGGATGATCTGTTTCACAAACCGGGACAGTGAAGAGCAGGGGCGATCGTGATGATTTTTTACCGTGATGAGCTTCGAAGCCTATCGGTGCTCTATAGAGACTGACTGGAGCATGAATGGGGATCGATAATTACATCCCTAAAATACTCTATGCCAGGATGCGAGATTGGGTGCGTGTCTTCCCCACAGAATAAAGGGCTTTCTGCCCGGGATTGGATCTCAGACCATGAGATTCCGATGGCCTACGGGTAACAAACCGTCGACTGCTGGCGGTTGAAACACATCGGGGATCACTGGCGCTACCTTAAGAACTCAAGGCTTCCACCATCCGATCCCAAGACAATCACTCCCTCCATCACCGCGTCGGCGAATTCCAGACTTGATAAGTTTCGCTCGACCGGAAAACTGAAGGTAAACACCAAGACCAGTTCTTCACTAAGGAGATGGTACTGGTGGATCTGGACTGCCCGATCTTCGATACCCAGCTTTGCCGAATTAATCTCAAAGCTGAAATGTTGAATGGGGCCAGCTTCAGTTTCGATCTGTGCGCCCTCAACGTCGGACAACAAACCGGGAACATGAGTGATCCCATCTGAGGTTTTCTGCAGGTATTCGGATCGGCTTAGTGACGTCGGGTTCTCCCCTCCTACCACGCTCAATGTGCGCGGCCCCGCGCTTGATGTCGATGTCTTGCCATCATAAGCTACGAGCAGGCAGGTTGCGGACGCATCTAGATCGCATTGTCCCAGGAGGAATCGGTAGAGGTCCGCATTCACAGCTGCCAGTTCAGTGAGCTGCCCCTCGAGATTTCCAGTACCAGAAGCAGCCACGATCCATTCTTCGGGCAGATCGAGGTAGAGCCAAAGCTCATCTCCATTGAGGTCTGCTCGGCGTCCATGGCCGATTCGTTCTGAGGGCACCTCAGGTGTGGGTGTGTAGACCTCCACAGAGACCGTCTGACAAGCCGATTCCAGCATGGTGAACGCAATCGCCAAGAAAATAAAGCGGAGGTTTTTCGGACCGGTCGATGATTGAGGCGCGAGTTTATGATCAAGCATCGCAGATTTCTTCATGATAGCGGCAGACTAACGGAGACAACTGTTCCATCACCAACCCGGCTGCGGGCGGAGATGCTGCCTCCATGTCTTTCAATGATCGCTTTCGTCAGGGCCAGACCCAGGCCGCTGCCGGGAATGCCGCGGGCAAGATCGCCGCGGTAAAGTTCTTCCCAGATATAGGGCAGGTCCTGGGAAGATATACCCCGCCCTGAATCGGCGACCTCTATCGTGACGAACGAGCCGTCTTCGAAGGCGCGCAGTTCTATGGAATCCTGGTTATCAGAAAACTTCACTGCATTATCCAGTAAGTTATGAAAGGCCAGCTGGAGAAGATCCCGGTCGCCACGCACATAAGGAAGCGGCCATGGAACGCTGGGTAAGGTGAGTCTGAACTCACGCTCTTTGTCCTGGTGGATATCGGTTGTGATATCGAAAGTCTCCTGCAGCAACGTGGCCACATCAACCGGTGCCTGCTCGATCGGTTTACGTTCGAGATCGGCCAATTTCCTCAGGTCGGAGGTCAGGATCTGCAGCCGGCGGGTATGCACTTCGATGTTCTCGATGTTGGCACGATTCTGACCCGGCGATTGTGCAATCTTGAGGTTTGCCGTACCCATGAAGATCGCCGTGATCGGGTTCTTTAACTCGTGATCGAGACGCCGCAGGAAACTTCGCCGATCCTCGGCAGCCATTTCCCTGGCCTCAATCCTGGCGTTCTCGATCCTGCTTACAAGATACACAATTATGACGGTGAGACCGGTGATCAATAAGCCGGGCACAAGAATCGTGGAGGCGATATCGATATCGAATGAAACCACGGGAAGTCGTGTGTAGCGAATGCGCAAGTAGAACACCAAACCGAGGGTGAGCGCGCCGGGAATCATGGCTAACCACAGCCAGCGTTTCATGCTATTGGTTTCACCTCTCCAACGAACCGGTAGCCTTCTCCAGGAATGGTTTCAATGAAGCGCGGTTCGGTGGCGCTGGCTCCGAACGACGAGCGCAGCTCAGAAATACGTGTGTCCACGGCGCGCTCGCCGATTACGTAGTCCCAACCCCAAACCTCATCGA
>CBFDDM010000168.1:0-4406 GCA_965603565.1 uncultured Anaerolineales bacterium
TCTCTGGTTTGATCGTTCCTCCGGCGGTGACCGCAGATACGTCAAAGGTCTTTGCCTTGCTAGAAGATGTCTGGGAAGGCGGGGACTATTTGCCTTCCGCCAGGTATAAGTGGCTGGTGGATTCGCATGGGCAGTCAGTCATCGCCGGGCTGACTGCCGCAAGTATTGCATCAAAGGACATTCAAGAGTTCTTTGTGGGCTTGACCCGAGTTTGTAGTATGCTGGAACTAGATGGGGGCGCTGGATTGCACCGCTACAGCTGCTGTCCGACCTGGTCGAAGTGAGTCTGCGCAGGAATATCGTCGAAGACTTTGAAACGGCTGCTGATTTAAGATGTCGATGAAATTACTTGAGACACTGAGGAAGTTCTGGGAAAAAATTAAACCGGCGCCTAAAAGCGCGCCGGTCTCACCGGAATTTTCTTACCGTATATTCTGGGCGAAGCAAGCACTGAGCTGGACATCTGAAGAGCGTGAGCGCATACGGCGAGAAGTGAATGAGGTCATCGATCGGGAGGGCTTTGAGCCCAACGAGTACATTCGGAAGTATAGTCTTGAGACCTCCGCTGGCCGGGCGCATGCCGGTGCGAGCATGATGGTGCTGCACGAGGTTCTCACAGATATCGAACGCATTGAGGATTCAGGAGGCCTGGAATGATGAGTGAAGCCGACAGCTTGAACACAGATATCATCGCGGAGACATCTAACTTCATCCTTTGGAAGGCGGATGAGCCGGATGGAGAAACGACCTATCACCTGGAATTGGGCACCGTGACGGTCCACTTCTTCCAGGAGGAATGGGAAGAGTTTATTGAATTGATCAAAGCACTGTAACCCGATTCATACTCGTCCAATCGGACCTTTATCAAAGCCGGTCAGCCGGCCGATGTCAGCGTCGCTGATTTGTGATTCCATGCTGGCCGTGCTATGATGTGCCGCTGGGAATTGGCTCAGCGATACAGTCTATGCCTCAAAGAAAAGAATTGATCACATGGGATGAGGTGGGAAAATTAATCGATCACCTCATTCCTCAATTTCATACTGAATTCGATGCGATGGTGATCATCACCCGCGGCGGGATCATCCCTGGTGGCTTGCTCTGTGAAGCGCTCGATATTGAAGACGTCCTCACTGCCGCTGTTGATTTTCCGTTCGAGGTGCAGCGCGATTTGTCCAAATTGATCGCCTGGCCGAAATTTATTCAGTTCCCTGAGGACGACCAACTCACCGATCGCAATTTGCTGATCGTGGACGATGTGTGGGGTTCGGGCCGCACGATCACCGCTGTACGCAGCCGTGTGGCAGGTGCAGGGGGCTTCCCCTACACCTGCGTGCTTCACTACAATCCCTATCGCAATTTGTTCGGGAAGCTGCGACCTGACTACTACGCAGCCCTTACGGACGCATATATTGTTTATCCCTGGGAGGTTGACGAGGGCCCCGATCGAGTGCTGCTCGATGAGCCTGAATAAACCACCGGCAAGTCCTCCCGTCAGGTCACTATGAAGCGTTTGATTGACAATGAAATTCACGCTAAGTATAATGATCCTGCGTTTGTAGGTATGTGGACCAGGGCGTTCGTGCGAATTTACTTTAGTAGAGGAGTGCGCCGAAACGGGTAGATCCGATACATTTCATATCGTCGGACAACGTTGGAAGCCTGGTCAGCCTGCAAATGCGGCGGCCAGGATTTTTTTATGCGGGGGCGGTGATGGCTGAATCAGGGGAAGATCTCGAAGCGCTGCTCGCTGAAGAAGAACCGCTCAGTATGCCCGAGCGGGGACATCTGCTTGAAGGCGACGTCCTGACCGTCGATTCGGGTGGCATGATCGTCGATCTCGGGTTAAAACGAGACGGAGTCGTCCCCCGTTCGGACCTTGAAAAGTTAATCGCGGAAGGCTGGCAAGTCGCACCTGGCGATCCGATATCGGTTATGGTGGTCGATCCTGAAGATAGGGATGGGAACCTGATCGTTTCCGTCGCTCAGGCTAAAGAGAGCGGCGATTGGATCGAGGCGCGTCGTCGGATGGAATCTGACGAAATCTTTGAGGCGAAGCCGACAGGCTTCAATCAAGGAGGCTTGCTAATACCCTTCGGTCGTCTATCCGGGTTTATGCCCGCGTCACACCTGAGCGCGATGCCACGCGGATTGAGCGCGAGTGAACGTCCTGAATGGCTTCGAAGACTGGTCGGGACGGAAATCCCGATGAAAGTCATCGAGGTCGATCCGCAGAGAAGGCGGCTGATCTTTTCGGAACGAAAAGCGATCCGCCAGTGGCGCATAGATCAGAAGGCTGAGACGATCGAAACGCTGGAAGAAGGACAGATTCTGCCTGGCGTTGTCACAAGCCTGCGAGAATTCGGCGCATTTGTCGATGTGGGCGGAGCAGATGGCCTGGTGCATATTTCCGAGATGGCATGGACCCGTGTCGAGAATCCCGCGGATGTCGTTCAGGTGGGGGATGAGATCGAGACACTCGTGATCCATCTTGACAAGAAGAGCCATCGCATCGGTCTGAGTCTCAAACAGCTTCTGCCAAGCCCATGGCAGGCTGCTGTAGGCAAGTACGAAACTGGCCAGCTGCTCGAAGGCGAAGTCACTGTGTTGATTTCATCTGGAGCGTTTATCCGTGTTGCTGAAGACCTGGAAGGGTTGTTGAAACACCAGGACTCGATTGAAATGCCAAATCCCGGTGACAAGCTAACTGTGAAGGTCATCGATTTTGATCCTGAGCATGAAAGGCTCGATCTCGAGCTCGTGCAGTGAAATTCTTCAAAGCACCTTGCTCGTGCGGAAGGAGGTGAGATTACGTGCCGACAGTTAAATTGCGACCCAATGAATCGCAAGAACAGCTGCTTAAGCGCTTTCGGAAGAAAGTCGCTAAAAGCGGAGTTTTGAGCACCGTTCGGCGTAAGCGATGGTTTGTTTCCAAAAGCGAATTACGCCGGATTCAGCGTAAGAAAGCCATTCGAAGGTTGAAGCGACGCGAGAGAAAAGGCCGCTAACGCTGATATTTGTTTCGTCTGGCGCCGACGGTATGTTGGCGCCTGGGCCCCGGAGGGTTGGATGGCCAAAAAAGAAGAAAAGATTGTTATGGAAGGCACCGTTGTTGAAGCGCTTCCCGGAACCCAGTTCCGTGTCGAGCTGGACAACGAGCACGAAGTGCTGGCGTACCTTTCTGGAAAGATGAGACGCTATTACATTCGCATTCTATTAGGTGATAGGGTGCGGGTAGAACTCTCACCGTACGATCTGTCACGTGGCAGGATAACGTATCGCTATCGAAAGCAGACTTCCCGAAGCGAAAGTTAATCCTGATCTAACCTCCGGAATTATCTGGCAATTTAGAGCTGCCCCTTCGAGGGGGCAGTTCTTTTTTCTTGAAAACCATCGCACGCCAATCGGTTTCACTTCTGACAGCACAAAGCTCGAGACCGTGCTCCTGCGCCGCCTGGTTGATCTCGTCCATTTGCTCGGCGAGGATACCGGAGAGGATCAATCTGCCATCCGGTTTCATCAGCCGTGCCAGCCCTTTTTCGATGAGCGTGACAAGCACGTGGGTCAGAATGTTGGCAACCACAATTTCACCTGCCTCGTAATCTTTAGGGTCACTGAGGAAGAGCTCATCCAGCGATCCGGAAATGACCTCGATCTTATCGGACACCTCGTTGCGTTCCGCGTTTTCGATCGTGGCGAGTGTGGCGGCCGGATCGACATCCATGGCGACCACCTCGCCTGCGCCGAGCAGCACGCTCGCAATACTCAGGATGCCTGAGCCGCAGCCAACATCGAACACGCGCTCACCTCTCCGGATATGATTTTCAAGTTCTTCGATGCACAAACGGGTTGTGGGGTGTGTGCCCGTGCCAAACGCCATCCCCGGTTCAAGGATCAATGGGCGGCGTTTGCTTTCCGGCGGCTCATACCACGCAGGTACAAGCAGCAGTCGTTCGCCGAGGGGCATTGGATGATAGTGCTGGCGCCATTGCTCGGTCCAATCTTTCTGCTGGACAAGTTGATAACTCGGCTCGGGGAATTGGGAGATATGGCGGAGATGCCATAGGTCTCTCTCGATATGTTCCTTCCGCTCGTTTTCGCTTCCATCCAGCGGTATATAGCCGCGTACGACAACCTGGTTGGCGGCGGATTGTGTATATGCATCGTCGATTTTGAGTTCGGTCGCAACGCCTTGTTGGATGTGGCGGCTGAGCACGTCGGCGACTGCTTCGGCCAACTCACCTTCGACGGTGAGGGAAATCTCCAACCAGTTCAATCAGCCAGTCCCCCCAGCAGGTCCTTCAGCGAATCGAGGAAGGACCTCTCCTGGACCTTGACCTCGGTGCCCAGTGTCTCGGCGAGCTGTTCAAGGAGCTGGCCTATGTGATGATGTTCTCCCTGCTGTGCGC
>CBFDDM010000169.1:0-4322 GCA_965603565.1 uncultured Anaerolineales bacterium
AGACGAACCTGGTGTAGATGCCAGAGCTGTAACCATATTCAACCTCGCGATCCATGACCTGAATTGTGCCCACTCGCGAGGGAAAGTTCAGATTTAGGTTTACACCTTGGAAGAGGTCGTAGCCACCCGTGTCAAGCACATACTTCATCATCGCCCGTCCAGCGCTCACGCGCATCTGCATATCTGTGGGAGTCATGGGGATGAATTTCGACTCGCCCTTTGTCGTTCCACGCGTGATTGCCCAGCCGATCGGGGGTTCCGAAAGCAAGCTGGAAATCTCGCCGGCCAGCACTTCCTCGATTCTAGGTTTGAACTGCTCGTAGCCAGCTACCGGAAAGGAGCGACGATAGTCATCGATGGTCTTGATCTCGCCGGCGTCGTGTTCCCGTCCGTACCCGGTCTGTGCATACAGAGCAAGTAGGTTCTGCAGTACATCTTCTTGGGCAGTTTCTGGTTTCTGGAGGGAGCGAATCCAGGGTTTGAGCTGTTGTTCGATGATCGTTCGAGGATCGGTTTGATTCATCACTGACTCCTGTAGCGTCCCAGATTATTTGCCAGCAGGTTCTGCGCCGATTGTACATCGGATTATGACGTTGCCTAACCGATGAGAAGCGTCTATTGTAAGGCTATAGCATCAAATCCTGGTGGTTGGCTTTTGCAGCCATCACCCATTTCAGGAGCGAAATAAATGATCCGGCGTGTCATCCTCACCCTGTGCATCCCCGTTCTGTTGATCCTGTCAGCCTGTTCCTTGCCGAATCGGATTGAGGAGCCTGATGCGGCAATCGCTGAGGAGGTACTCGAAGAAATAGATGTCGATTGCCCGCCAACCGCGGCGCCGATAATCCCCGTGTGCCCAACTCCGATCGTCATTGAAACGCCGGAGGCTCCATTGCGCACGGCCTTTGTTTCCTCTGGCAATCTTGCTCTGCGTGCCGGGCCAAGCGTTGCTCACCCCGCACTGGGCAGATTTCCCATGGGGGCGAAGGTCAAAATTCTGGGAAAGGCTCCGGGCGAGAGCTGGGTGGCAGTTTCAGTTCCAGGAGGGCAGTTAGGGTGGATGTATGCCCAGTACCTGGGGATCGAACTATCTGATCCTCTGGAGCAGGTAGCCGAAATCGAACCTGCCCAGAGCAAAATGATCGAGGGTCGAGTCGTCGATGACAGCGATAAGCCGATTGGGAATATTGGCGTGAGCGTAGCCTTGGGTGGTCTGGTTGATTATCCTGATTTCTCTGACGCAGACGGACGATTCGTGGTTTTTGTCCCCGATTCCCAAACAGGGCCTTGGGAGGTTTCCATTCAAGGCGTGGGTTGTCTCAGCCGACTTGTGGATGAGGACTGCCAGCTGGTCAACCACGTTCTGCGCAATCCCCGCCAAATTTATGATTGGGGGCAATCTAATCCGCTCTTGTTTGTTTACGAGGCTACGACCATGCGGCTGCGGGGCCAGGTCCGGGACGCTGCAGGGAGCACGTATGAGGGGGCAGGTGTCTTCGCCACGCGCAGCGATGGGGCGTATGTAACCGGTCGTTCGAACGAGTCGGGATTCTTCGATATTCCAATCACACCCGGTGCCTGGAGCTTGATAGCGACCCGCGGACAGGCTATCGAGGTCGTCGTTCCGGAGAGCGGCTATGAGGGCGAACTCTCGCTCGTAGGGTCGCCAAATTGAAACCGGTCGATTGCCATCTAGTAAAATCCTAATAAGGCATCACAGAATTCGTCGCATTAGGAGCAATTTAATGAGTGAAGAAAAGATCAAAGAAGCATTGAAGATGATGCCCTATGGTTTCTACAGCATCACCTCAAAAGCCGGTGATGATGTCAATGCCATGGTTGCCAACTGGATTACACAGAGTTCATTCGAGCCCCGTCAGCTAACGCTGGCGCTGCAGAAGACGTGCTACACACACGGTCTTGTGGAGCAGGGCAGGGTGTTTGCGGTCAACATCTTCCGTGAGGAGGATGCTGATTACATCAAGCCCTTCACCAAGGGACGGGCGAAGAATCCTGACAAGATGGAGGACGTAAAATTTGAGTCCGGTCCTGAGACCGGCTGCCCGGTGCTCGAGGCTGCCGCAGCTGTGATCGAGTGCAGAGTTGTGGACATCGTGGACACCGGCGGCGATCATGATCTGATCGTTGGTGAAGTGGTCGGTGCGCAGGTCTTCAAAGAAGGCGAAGTTGCTGATACGCTCACGTTGACGGACCTGGGCTGGTCCTACGCCGGCTGATTCTTGAAAATTCAACTTTCCAGCGACCATTGAAAAAACCATCTGGGCTTTGTATAATCCAATGCACATGGGCGGTTAGCTCAGTTGGTTAGAGCGTTGCGTTGACATCGCAAAGGTCGTTGGTTCGAGTCCAATACCGCCCACTCAACTGAAGATGAAAACGCGTTGACCGGGACGAGTAGCCGGAAGGCACACCCGACAGGGATTGGGGATCGTCGACTGAGAATCCCCATTGGGAACCAACGGTGAAAACCGCCCGCGAGCGGAGACCGGAAAACCTTTAACGGCAAGTATGGCGACCGATTCAGCCCCGTTACAGGCTGTCAGAGATGGCCGCTGTGGCTAATCTGGGTGGAACCGCGTGATGAAACTCCCGCCCCAGAGGGTGGGAGTTTTTTATTGCGTGGAATCTTAGGAGGCTTGAAATGGCAGGATCACAGAAGGAACGTTATGAGGAGTCACAGCTCTACCGGGTACGGCACTCGGCAGCGCATGTGATGGCACAGGCGGTGATGGAGATGTTTCCCGGAGAGGCCAAGATCGCCATCGGACCTCCCATTGAGGATGGCTTTTACTATGATTTTGACCTTCCGAGAGCGTTGACTCCGGAGGATTTAGAAAAAATTGAAGCGCGCATGCGCGAGATCATCGCCGGGGATCACGAGTTCAAGCGTAAGGCGTTGTCGGCAGAGGAAGCCAGGGAACTCTTTGCCGATCAACCCTATAAACAGGAACTGATCGATGGTCTTGAAGAGGGCGAGCTCGATGAATATGGCGAACCCATCAAGGAAAAGCCGGAGATCTCGATCTACCGGCAGGACGAATTCGTCGACCTCTGTCGCGGACCGCACGTCGAAAGTACGGCTGAACTCAACCCTGACGGGGTCAAACTGTTGAACATCGCCGGTGCATACTGGCGCGGGGACGAGAACAATCCGATGCTGCAGCGCATCTACGGCACGGCGTGGGAATCGGCGAATGAGCTTGAAGAGTACCTCTGGAAATTGGAAGAGGCACAGAAACGCGATCACCGCCGATTGGGCCGTGACCTGGATCTCTTCACGGTCAATGAAGAGGTCGGCCCGGGATTGATCCTTTGGAGTCCAAAGGGCGGCATGGTGCGCAAGATCGCCGAAGATTACTGCCGTGCCGAGCATGAACGCGGCGGTTACGAGTTCGTTTACTCGCCGCATATCGGCAAAGCGCAGCTATGGGAGACGAGTGGTCATCTCGACTGGTACCAGGAGGGCATGTACGCGCCGCTGGATATCGATGGCCAGCAATACTACCTGAAGCCGATGAACTGCCCGTTCCACATCCAGATCTATAAGAGCCAGATGCGCTCCTACCGCGACCTGCCGCTGCGCTATGCCGAGTGGGGCACGGTTTACCGCTACGAACGCAGCGGCGTGCTGCATGGGCTGTTGCGCGTGCGCGGCTTCACGCAGGACGATGCACACCTGTTCTGCCGTTCGGATCAGATGCCCGAAGAGATCGACCGTGTGCTGGATTTCAGCCTGGACATCCTGCGCGCATTCGGGTTTGAGGATTTCCAGGCATATCTCTCGACGCGCAATCCTGATAAAGCCGCTGGATCGTCCGAGGACTGGGTGGCGCCGACGGAAGCGCTGCGCAGCGCGCTGGAACGTGCTGATGTCCCCTACGAGATTGACGAAGGCGAAGCGGTCTTTTACGGGCCTAAAATCGACATCAAAATCAAGGACGCGCTTGGCAGGGAGTGGCAGCTGAGCACGATCCAGTTCGACTTCGTGCTGCCGGAACGCTTCGATATGGCTTACATCGGCGAGGACGGACAGGAACACCGGCCCTACATGATCCACCGCGCCCTGCTCGGTTCGATGGAGCGCTTCATGGGCGTTTTGATCGAGCACTACGCCGGCGCATTCCCGCTGTGGCTGGCTCCGGTTCAAGCGCGTCTGATCCCAATTGCCGATCGTCACATCCCCTATGCAGAGGAGGTCGTCAGGCAATTGAGCGAGGCCGGGATCCGCGCGCAAGTCGATGCGAGCGGTGATCGCATGAACGCCAAGATTCGTGATGCTCAGCTGCAGAAGATCCCCTATA
>CBFDDM010000170.1:0-4089 GCA_965603565.1 uncultured Anaerolineales bacterium
CTTCACGCCAAATGGTTTTGGTTTATACGATATGGCCGGAAATGCCTGGGAATGGGTCGCGGATTGGTATGACAAAGACTATTACCAGGCGTCGCCGGGATCGAATCCATCCGGCCCCGATGACGGTCGTTTTAAAGTCATCCGTGGCGGGGGTTGGAATTACAGCGTGTATTGGTTGCGGACGGCTCAACGCAGCGCCAGCCTCCCTGTCAGCAGGGCAAACTTCATCGGCTTTCGCTGCGTCCGCGAAAGCCCGCCAGGTTGAAAGCCATCCATTGCATCTTCTCGCTTCGAAGAATATTCAAATCTATAATCGATTTATCAGGTTTCACTCAGATGGATATGCGGCCGTAAGCACGAGGGATGAAATGGACCAATTTAAGAAGTGGGCTAAAAAAGAATACCCACTCAGGTCCCGTCTGATCGGGACGCTCGCTGCGGGGCTCTTTTTTGTCATTCTGCTGCCGCTCATGCTCGTCAGCCTGGGTCCTATGCTGGATCGCTCAATTTTGCTTGTACTGCCAGACCTTGGCCTTTGGCCTGTACTCATCGGTTCAGCATTGATCTTGGCTGGAGGCTTCTTTGCTTTGTGGTCCATCGGCGACCAGCTGCTTCATGCACGTGGCACACCGCTGCCCATGATGGCAACGCAAGAACTGCTTGTAAGCGGACCATTCAAGATGTCTCGCAACCCGATGTCGTTTGGCACGATTCTGTTGTACCTCGGCCTGGGTATCGCCATTACCTCACCCGGTGCTATCATGATCACACTCGTCCTTTTCGTTCTGCTTCTCACGTACATAAAACGAATCGAGGAGAAGGAGCTCGAGGTGCGTTTCGGCCAATCCTACCTTGAATACAAAGGAAAAACACCGTTCCTGTTTCCAAGGTTCTTCCGTTAAGAACATTTCGATATCGAGTGTTTGTTCTCCTTGGGTAGATGATTCCGTGATGCAGCTTGATCCCGTTCAGATGATCAAAGCGTTGATAGGATTATTGCTGTTTTTGTTACTCGTCCCATTGACCTTGTTCTGGTCGGCTGGCACCTTGGCATGGCCGGCTGCATGGGGCTATGTCACGCTTCTGATCTTTTCCTCAGTGGTAAGCAGATCGATTGTCTTTAAGCAAAATCCGGAAGCGCTTCGTGAGCGTGCGAGATTCACGTCCGCGGATGACGTGCCAGGTTGGGATCGGGTTCTGGTCATTATTGTCGGTCTTGTGGGGCCAGTCTTAATGGCGTTGATCGCTGGCCTCGACTATCGTTTCGGATGGTCACCCAGCATCTCGATTATCTTCCGCAGCTTAGGTGGGCTCCTGGTCGTGATTGGATTCGGGCTCGCAGTTTGGGCGATGATTGAGAATCCATATTTTTCCTCGGTGGCGCGAATTCAGGAAGATCGCGGGCATGAGGTTATCTCGAGGGGACCATACCGCTTTGTGCGCCACCCAGCATATGTGGGGTCGCTGCTGGCAGCAGTAGGCTTTCCGCTCCTGCTCTCAGCGCTGTGGTCATACCTTCCCGGTGCAATTTACATCTTTGCGCTCGTGATCAGGACTTATTTAGAAGACCAACTGCTTCATGAAGGGCTACAGGGTTATCGAGATTACGAACAGGAAATCTCCAGCCGGCTCATCCCGGGCATCTGGTGAAAGCTGCAATCCTCGCGAATCAAATAGGAGAGACCAATTGAAGACAACCATCATCTCAGGAGCGCTGGTGGCTTTGCTGACTGGACTGGCGATTGGGACACAAGCGACGATAAGCAGCCGCGCCGGGGGTATCGTCGGTGAGGTTCGGACTGGATTGCTGTCCAATTTCCTGGGTGGGATTGTAGCTGGCCTGCTCGTTCTGGCTTTTCTTCTTCGAGAGGGTCCTCAAGTGTGGCGGGTACCCTGGACGATCATCGCCGTACTCACCCTATCAGGAGCGCTGGGCATCTTCATCATCACAGGAATATCATTCTCGCTGCAGCGTGCCGGAATTGCTGCGGGGCTTGCGATGATCATTCTTGGACAGCTGGCATTTTCGTTTCTTATCGATAGTTTAGGACTCGGTGGTGTCGAGCCGATCCCTGTCTCTCTCCAGCGCGTTGTCGGCATCGTCGTAACTGCGTTCGGCGTTTACCTGCTGCTGCCGAAGGCTTAACAGGCAGGAAATTGTATGCTGGTGGTGCTTACTTGGATTTAAGCTATTCTGACTACGAGTTTGTTGCCGAATTTTACGATCACGTGGTCCCCTATCGGGATCGCGCCGATATTGATTTCTATCGCGAGGAAGCTGAACGCTCAGGTGGTCCTGTCCTTGAACTCGGTTGTGGGACAGGGCGCGTGCTGCTCCCGATTGCCCGGTCCGGGACTCAAATCGTTGGGGTCGATCTTTCTGCGCATATGCTTGCGGTCTGCCGGCGTCGTCTGGAGAACGAGCCAGAGGCCATTCAAGCACGGGTCAGACTGATTCAGGGGGACATGACGACGGTTGAACTGGACAAGCAATTTCGCCTGATAACGATTCCCTTCAGGGCTTTTCAGCACCTATTGACGGTCGATGCGCAGGTGAGGGCGCTTGAGAACGCATATGGTCAGATCCAGCCGGGCGGTCATCTGGTCATGGATGTCTTCAACCCGTCCTTGCATGCGCTGACCTCGGATAGCACCGGTGAGGAGTTCGGCGAGGAGCCTGAGTTTGAGTTAGAGGATGGCCGTCGGGTCGTGCGTACTCACCGCATTATCGAGCGCGATCCCATCGACCAAATCTCTTCCGTGGAATTGATCTACCGCGTTAAATATCCCGATGGCCGCAGCAAGCGGCTGATTCACTCCTTTAAGATGCGGCATTTGTTCCGCTTCGAACTCGAGCATCTGCTGGCGCGCTGTGGGTTTGAGGTCGAGAGTGTATACAGTGACTTCGATCGGAAACCCTACGGCGCCATCTACCCGGGAGAGCTTATCTTCGTCGCCAGAAAGCCCGGGTGAGAGGGTCTTGCATGCCTGCGATGATCGAGTTCAACAGTTCGAAGTGAATTGTGGCCATCCATGAAGCATTTGGAGTTCTGTGTGATGTGCATGGGAAGGATCCAACCTTCAGGACCGTGTTTGCCCTTGGTAAGCAGAGGGCTGATGAGCACGTACGTGCTGAAACCCGCATTTCCGGGATAGCTGTTATGCATCCGGGATTCCGCTTTGGGAAATTTTCACGGGTGACACCTGCGGCTCCCCACGGCCGAATGACTCAGGTCCTGGATCGCTTGCATAGGAAAAGTATGTGTGAGGGTCTGTGATGAATAGCATGAAGATATTAATCTGGCTTCCGAGATTGTTGGCCATCCTGGTAATCGGTTTTACCAGTTTGTTCGCTCTTGACGTGTTTGGTGTGGGTTACGCTTTCATGGACACGCTCGTTGCGCTGTTCATGCATCTCCTTCCGCAAATCTTCATCGGGGTGGCACTCTTGGTCGCATGGCGCAAACCCGGGATCGGGGGGCTCCTGTTTCTGCTGCTCGGTGCGGCGTCACTTCTGCTGTTTGGCCAACCATTTATCTCACCTGCCCATCTGATCTTGACAATCCCGGTTCTCCTGATCGGGATTCTGCTTCTCCTGCAGTGCCGGTTGTCTCAAGGGAAGATGGGGCTGTTTGATTGAGGACGTGGGTCCATCAACATTAGATCTACTGAAATCACACGATTTATTGGAGCGCCAGAGTCGGAGGGAAATTACTCCAGAAAGGTAATCACGTGCAGACATACCACGCTGCGGCAGCACCAGCCGCGATCGGCCCATACAGCCAGGCTCTTCGAACAGGAAATTTACTCTTTTGTTCCGGTCAAACACCGCTCGATCCGGATACGATGACACTTGTCCGAGGGGGCATCGAGGACCAGACTGAACAGGCGCTCAAGAACCTTGCCTCCGTGCTGGAAGAGGCCGGCCTTTCATTAAAGGATGTCGTCAAAACCTCTGTGTTCCTGCTGACAATGGACGATTTTCAGGGGATGAACCGAACCTACGAGAAGATTTTCGGCGATCACAAGCCGGCCCGAACCACCGTGGCAGTGCATCAGAACCCCCTCGGTGCTCGGGTAGAGATCGAA
>CBFDDM010000171.1:0-3978 GCA_965603565.1 uncultured Anaerolineales bacterium
GAAGCTACCCCGTCGAACCAGGATGCGATTGCCGAAATCTGCCGTCGTCTGGATGGCCTGCCATTAGCGATCGAAATCGCAGCTGCCCGGATCAAATTGCTCACACCCGAAGCACTTCTGGGACGCCTTGAACAATCTTTGGAGTTCCTGGTCAG
The DNA here is from genome assembly GCA_965603565.1 of uncultured Anaerolineales bacterium. Classification (GTDB taxonomy): domain Bacteria; phylum Chloroflexota; class Anaerolineae; order Anaerolineales; family E44-bin32; genus E44-bin32. The sequence goes on from CBFDDM010000171.1 coordinate 156, forward strand.
CCGGACAAAGGACCTCCCTGACCGGCAGCAGACGCTGCGCGGGACAATCGATTGGAGCTACCAATTGTTGGCATCCGATGCGCAGAGCCTGTTTGCCAGGCTTGGCGTTTTCTCCGGTGGTTTTACACTCGAAGCCGTCGAAACAATTTGCAGTGACATGAAAGATCTTGACGTCTTCATGGGCATCGAGATATTGATGAACAACAGCCTTATTCGCCAGGTCGAGTCGGTGACCGAACAACCCCGATTTGACATGCTCCAGACGATCCGGGAGTTCGCCCTGGAGAAGGCTGCCGAAACGGGCATGCTTGAAGACCTTCAGAAAATACACTGTGAATACTTCACACAACTGGGTGGCGGCGGTATGGAGAGTGGCATCTACGGCCCTGACTCTGCACTATGGCTGCGGATCTACGAGCAAGAACACGATAATTACCGTCAATTAATGGGGTGGGCGCTTGAGCATCTTGAGGATGTCCAGCTGCCAGTCATTGTCATGCTAACCCAGTTGTCCTGGTTCTGGTACCGCCACGGTTATCTGCAGGAAGGAAGTGAGTGGACCGAACGGGCGATACAAGCGACGGAAGCGATGGGGGATTCCTTCATACGTGCGAGCGTGCTTGCCGGCCGGGGATCGCTCGCACTGTGGTCCGGCGATCTGCCGCTTGCTGCCAGGCGCACCAAAGAGGCGATGGAAATGGGGCAGCGCATCGGCAATGATTTCGTTATCTCCATGACCAAGATGACTTACGGGACCACGCTCGTGAACATGGGTAGAGATCGGGAAGCCTATTCACACCTGGTGGATTCGGTAGAACTTTACGACGATCAGGATCAACGCTGGTTGAAGGGAACCGCGCTGGTCCACCTCGCCAACGTCTCCCTGGGATTGGGGCATATCGAGCAAGCGCTGCAGTGGCTCGACACAGCCAAACCATTGTTAAACGCCACCGGGGACATCTGGACGATGGCATTCGGGCTTAACAACTACGGCGAGGTGGCCAGGGTGCAGGGCGACTACGAGCAAGCGGAAGCGTACTATCGAAGGACAGAGGCACTTTACCAACAAGCCGATTCAAAGGGCGATCAAGCCCGATTGCTAACCGTTCTTGGCTACATCGCGCAGCATAAAGGCGAGTTTGAGGAAGCGCGGAATCTTTTCATGCAAAGCCTCGATGAATTCCGCAAGCTGGGCAACAATCGTGGGATGGCTGAAAGCCTGGCCGGGCTGGCTTGTCTGGCGGCGGAGCTCGGTAAGCACCGCTGGTCGCTGCACTTATTAAGCGCCGCTGAAGCTCGATTGGAGGATCTTAACGGCGCCTGGTGGCCGGCCGATCGAGTCGAGCTCGATCGTGCCAAAGAACGCTTGCGCACCGAATTGAAAGATCAATATGATTTGCTCTGGGGACTGGGCCAGGAGGTAGCGATGAACGAAGCGATCGAATTTGCATTAAGTGGGTGGTAATCATGATGGAAAGTGCAGTCGGCCCATCGCCTCAGCTGAGCCTGCGGGTCAGCGCTGCAACCCTCTCCCGGATTGTCTTTCCCCACCCTAATGACAACTCACTGACACTCGCACTCGAGCACAAAGCCACGCTGCATCATTTCGAGGACAAACCGGTCGTAACCTTAATGGCTCAGCCCTTCGGCGGGGCTGTCCGGATTGTGAAACCGCAGATACTGCTTAATAGCATAACTGAATTCAGCTACGACAGTGAGCGTTCGCTAGCTGAGAAAGATTTGCGCATCTTTATTCAACCTTCAAAATGGCCCGCACTGCTGGAGATCTGCCGGCACGAGGCGGCGCTTGGTGAGCAGGCAGCCCTCGATCATGATCCGGTGCGCGAGCTGGTGGAGGAATTTGAGGACACGCTGGGAATACAGCTCATGTCGGACGATTACACCCTCGAGAGTGTAGGCCTGGTGATCGAGAAGGTTCCTCACCCCACTGCCAACGTGCGGGCGCCGGGCTATCCGACGGCGCGTGTGTATTGGGTCGATGAAGTACGAATCACGGATGGCGACATGTGCCGCCAGATGCTGAATGCAGGGCTATCAACAGAAGCCCTACGCGAGAAGGCGATGGAGGATTGGAAAAATGGTGGTCCCGGCCGCGCCAACGCGATCTTCACTGCCCCACTCAAGCAGCTCCGGGCAGCTTACTTGAAACTTTCTCCGGAAGAACGCAGTGCGCCGCTCGAATTTGAGGGAGTGACTCTCAGCAGCAACGTGCCGGCGATATTGGAGAGTGTTGACACGCCGACATTTGAGGGCGTTGGGTAGGGATTAGAAATCAGGTACCTGAAATCAGTATAAAGAGGCGCTCCAGGTACGATCGGGGCAGTTTGCGCTGGGCACCGTTTTTGCCATACTATAGACCATTCTCCCTGCGAGTCAGTTCGCTTGGGGCACACCCTACATGAGCACAGCGATGCTTCCCACAATCTGCACAATCGATGTTTTTTACATTTCATACACGCCTGGCTCGTCACATGGAGACCCACATGAAACACGCCTTGAAGTCCTTCCTCAGTCTGTTCTTGTTCGTGCTGATCCTTCTTTCATCCCATTTCTCCGCCGCGGGCCAGGACGGTCCTTTCGAGGAGCATTTCGACAGCCCCGATCTACCCGGATGGCAGCTCTCGCCGGATGTTTCCGTCGGGGAGGGCACGTTGAAGATTGGTCCGGGTGGGCTCGCACGAAGAGATGGATCCTGGACCACCTTTCGGTGCGTGATGCGCGCCCGCATCAGCGGACCAGGCGAGCTGGCGCTGATGTACAACATGAGCGAAGACGGCACGTCGATCCTGATCTTCAACGGCGCGCGCTTCCAGCTGCAGCGTGAGCGCGGCGAACAGTTGACTGCCCTAGGCGAGCCTGGCTTTTTGCCTTCGTCTGTCGACGGTTGGTTTCACATGACCCTCGTACTGAACGAGAGCCAACAGCAGGTCTGGCTCGAGGACGAATTGGTCCTCTCAAGACCACTCGAACGAGCGCCCTCACCAAGCGGATTCCTGATTGAAAGCATCGGTGAGGCCGAGCTCGAGATCGACTTCATCGAACTCTTTCCAGAGGCAGGGCCGCCAAACGCCGGAGCTCCAGCCGAGGAGCAGGCCAGCCCCCCTGACGAGCCCGGGGAAGATGCCGCGCTCCCGCTCTCTGAATTGGCCTGGATCCGCCTAGGGGGGCCGCCCGGCGGCCTTGGCTACGATATCCGCTACAACTTCGATGATCCTGACACCTGGTATGTGACTGACGCCAACGCCGGGGTGCATATCAGCACCGACGACGGTCTCACCTGGCACCAGAGCAACACCGGCATTGACACAGCCGGCGGCGCGGCGGGCGATTCGATCCCGATCTTCAGCCTGACCGTCGACCCGCACGACCCGCGCATCCTCTGGGCCGGCACCGACATGAACGGCCGCATCTACAAATCGACCGACGGCGGCGCGACCTGGATGTCCAAAGACCGGGGCGTGATCCATGAACATCAGGTCCTGCTCAGCTTCCGCGGGTTCACCGTCGACCCGCGCAGCTCAGATATCGTCTATGCCATGGGCGAGCTCCAGAGACCGGGCAACAACGTCTGGGGGCTCGGCGTGGGCGGCGTCGTCTACAAGACCACCAACGGCGGCGATTCCTGGACGCGCATCTGGCACGGACCGATCCCTTCCAGCCTGGCGCGCTACATGTGGATCCACCCCGAGAACCCTCAGATCCTCTACGTTTCGACCGGCATCTTCGATCGCGGTGCGGTCGGCGAGACCGATCCCGACAGCGATGCAGACCCCTGGGGAGGGCTGGGGATCCTCAAATCGAC
>CBFDDM010000172.1:0-3975 GCA_965603565.1 uncultured Anaerolineales bacterium
CTCCGGTTCGGAGTTCGTCGAGATGTTCGTCGGCGTGGGCGCAAGCCGCGTGCGCGATCTCTTCGAGCAGGCCAAGCGTCACTCCCCCTGCATTGTCTTCGTCGACGAAATCGACGCCGTCGGGCGCCAGCGCGGTGCCGGACTCGGCGGCAGCCATGACGAGCGCGAGCAAACACTAAATCAGATGCTTGTTGAGATGGATGGCTTCGACACGGATACAAACGTGATCATTATGGCCGCCACCAATAGGCCTGACATTCTCGATCCGGCGCTGCTGCGCCCCGGTCGCTTCGATCGGCGCGTCGTGCTCGACCGACCGGATATGCGCGGTCGCGAGGCGATACTTAAAGTTCACTCCAAGGGCAAACCGCTTGATTCTGAAGTCGACCTTTCGATCATCGCGAAAGCAACACCTGGCTTTGTCGGCGCAGACCTGGAGAATCTGGTGAACGAAGCCGCGATATTGGCCGCCCGCAGGGATAAACGCACGATCGGCCAGGATGAATTCGAGGAGTCGATCGAGCGCGTGATTGCGGGTCCGGAACGCAAGAGCCGCATCATTAGCGAGGACGAAAAGCGCATCGTCGCATACCACGAAGCGGGTCACGCCGTCGTAGGTCATGTCATCCCGGAGACCGATCCCGTACACAAGGTTTCAATCATCTCGCGCGGCATGATGGGAGGCTACACGCTCGCGCTCCCGGAGGAGGATCGCACGCTGATCTCCCGCAATAAGATGCTTGGCGATCTGGCCTTCCTGCTCGGTGGTAGAGCGGCGGAAGAGCTTGTCTTCAATGACATCACCTCCGGTGCTTCCAACGATCTGGAACGCGTCACAAAGACGGCCAGATCGATGGTAACCCGTCTGGGCATGAGCGATGAGCTCGGACCGATGGTCTACGGCCAGAAAGAAGAACTCGTCTTCCTCGGACGCGAAATTTCTGAACAGCGAGACTACTCTGAGAACGTCGCCGAGAAGATCGACACCGAAGTGCAAATACTTGTCCGGGAAGCTTACAAGCGTGCAAAAGAGATCCTGAACGAGTATCGCTCACAGCTGGATCAGATTGCGGCGAGGCTTATCGAAGAGGAAACGCTGGATCGCGACCAGTTCCTGAAGATCTTTGGCGAGCCCGTACCCGACAAAAACGGCGGCACCCCCGTGCCGGTCGCATCTTAGAATCCATCAACGCAAACAAAAACGCCCGGCAAGCCGGGCGTTTTTTCATTGCGACCAGGGATGCCTTACTCCGCTGCCGCCTCCTGATCCTGCCGGACCAACTCGCGGCGCAGGACTTTGCCCACCGTTGTCTTGGGAAGCTCGTCTCGGAATTCAACGTGGGTTGGGACCTTAAAGGGTGCGATGAGATCCTTGCACCATTCTTTGATTTCTTCAGCCGTCGCTGACTCGCCTTCCTTGAGCACAACCCAGGCTTTGACGGTTTCGCCCCGGTAGGCGTCCGGGATACCGGCGACACCGACCTCGAGGACCTTCGGATTTTCTGCGATCGCCTCTTCAACCTCGCGCGGCCACACCTGGTAACCGCTGGGTTTAATTAACTCTTTCTTGCGATCGACGATGAAGAAGTAGCCATCTTCATCCGTGCGGGCGATATCCCCGGTGTAAAGCCAGCCATCACGAAGCGCGTTGGCGGTCTCCGTGGGCATATTCAGATAGCCCTTCATGACCTGCGGCCCCTTGACTACAAGTTCTCCAATCTCACCCGTTCCAAGTACTGTGACACCATCATCGAGTGAGACGATACGGGCGTCGACATCCGGTAAGGGAACCCCGATCGAGCCCTCCTTGTTCAAGCCATACAACGGATTGCAGTGTGTCGCCGTTGGCGCTTCGGAGAGACCGTAGCCTTCGACAAGCTTGCCCCCGGTGAGCTCCTCAAAGGTGACTTTCGTCTCGCGCATCAAGGGAGCCGAGCCAGAGATGCAGCCACGGATGGAGCTGACATCGACCTCGCCAGCGATAACCTTCGGATGATTGTTGATGGCGTTGTACATCGTAGGTACACCCGGATAGATCGTCGGCCGATATTTTTCAATCGAGGTTAGCACGTCCTCCATATCGCGCGGGTTCGGCACCATCACCAGGCTGGCAGCCGAAGAGATGCCCAGGCTCATCCCCGCCACAAGCCCATACACGTGGAACATGGGGATCGCCATCAAAACGATTTCTTCGCCGCGCACGATATCGGGCATGAAATTGCTGATCTGAAGCGAGTTAGCGACGAGATTGCGATGGGTTGCAATCGCGGCCTTGGAGAGACCTGTCGTCCCACCGCTGTACTGGTAGATGGCAGGATCCTCCGGTGTGACTTCAACTTCAGGACGCTGCGAAGGCTCGTACTTTGAGAGCAGATCCTGCATCCAGTAATCGCCCTCACCAAACTCTTCGACGCGATGCCCTTCTTTCTTCTCTTTGAGAAGTGTGAACAAGAAGCGCAGCATTCCAGGCAAGTATTCTTTGATGTTCGTTACGATCAGTTTCTTAAGCCTGGTCTTGGACTGTACAGACTTGACCGTGTCGTAGAAATTGCTCATCACGAGCATGTACTCGACACCTGCATCGTTCATCTGGTGCTCGATTTCTCTGCCCGTGTAGAGCGGATTGGTTGCTACAACAATCCCGCCGATCTTCAGCACGGCGTAGAACGCCATCACGAACTGCGGTGAGTTCGGCATGAATATCGCCACGGGTGTGCCCTTCCTGACACCCAAATCGGCGAGCGCAGCAGCCAACCGATCACAGAGTGCATTCATCTCAGCGTACGTAATTTTCGCACCTTTGAAGATAGATACCGGTCGGTCTGGAAATTCTTCGGCTGCTTTTTCTAGGAAGAAGTGTAAGGGCTCATCGGGGTAATCGATACTTCGTGGGACACCATCGTCATAGTGCTGAAACCATGGATGCTCATCCATTCTTCTCACTCCTTTTCCGATCGGTCAGCGACGAAGATGAAATATCTTGTACCCATTTATACAACGGAACACGCCTTTGTCAAAATTTTGGATGATATAATGCGTTGTTGGCACTCGACCGGGCTAAGATCGGCGTGGATTAGACTCTCACTTGCAGCGTTTGAATCTCACAAAAAAGCCCATCCAACACGTAAACCACTTGCCCTTTTATGACTATACGAATTAATTCGGAGGAATAATTCAATGAAGCCCATGGATGTGCCCGGCGAAAAGGCTAAGGAGTACCTGAAGCGCGACAAGGCGATCGTTTCCCAATCCTACCCGCGCGCCTTTCCATTCATGATGGACCACGGAAAAGGATCTGAGGTCTGGGATGTAGATGGCAACCGCTTCGTGGATTTCGCCGCCGGCATCGCCGTCGCTTCCACCGGTCACAGCCACCCGAAGGTCGTCGAGGCGATCAAAGAACAGGCGGATAAATTCCTGCACATTTCGTCAGATTTCTATCACCCCGTCTGGATTGAATTCTCAGAGCGTCTTGCCGCTACCGCCCCATTCGACGAACCTGCAAAAATCTTCCTGGGTAACTCGGGTACAGAGGCTGTCGAAGCAGCCATCAAATTGGCCCGCTACCATACGAACCGCCAGCACTTCATCGGTTTCTATGGTGGCTTCCACGGCCGCACAATGGGATCACTATCCTTTACCGCCAGCAAAGCACTCTACCGCAATCGCTTCACCCCGCTGATGAGCGGCGTGACCCACGTGCCCTTTCCAGACCCGTACCGACCGGTCTTTGCGCATGGAGAGAACGAGGATTACGGTGAAGTTGTCGTCCGCTATATTGAGGAGACTGTCCTATCCAAGGCGGTACCCCCGGAAGATTGCGCCGGTATTCTGGTTGAACCTGTTCAGGGTGAAGGCGGTTATGTCGTGCCTCCAGCGGGCTTCTTCCCCGCGCTGCGTCGCCTATGTGACAAGTACGGAATTTTGCTCATCGTCGACGAGGTGCAGACCGGCGTCGGCAGAACCGGTAAATGG
>CBFDDM010000173.1:0-3846 GCA_965603565.1 uncultured Anaerolineales bacterium
AAATTCATCCAGCGCGGCGCGCGCCGCGCTCCAGCGGCGCTGCATTGCCGGCAGCACCAGATCATTCCACACCTGCATCGAGAAAAGCGGTCGATCCTGCATGCCAAAATCCTCGCCGCTAAGCTTGAAGATCGAAAGATACCTGCCCGCCGCAGCGATCCCGGCCCGATCGAGGGCGATCTGGATGTCGATGATGATGTCCATCAATTCCCGGGCGAATTCCGGGTTGATGAGCAGGTCCATCAACCACTGCTCCCAGCCACGCAGATAGGCAGCCTGTTCGAGAATCGTGCCGCCGAAGCGCCCCATGATTGCCAGGTCGGTATCCTCATAAATACGGCGAGCTTCCTCTTCCAATCCCTGCGTGCGCCCCGGATCGAGTGGATCAGGCCATCGATAGCCGGCCAGATCCTTTACCGAGGCACTTTGGAGCGGCGAGATGGCGACCTCGTTCAAATACACGCCTTCATCGATCTGCACACGCTGCCGGCCCACCCCCCACTCGTCGAAGCGTATCCCCTGCGCGGTTGGCTCACCTGGCTGCCAATAGGCGGGTTTGTGCAGCTTGATAAAAGTCAGGTCGATGCCCAGCGCGTTGAGCACCTGCGGATGGGGACGGACTTCGGTGAACGAGCTTGCTCTAAGATCCTCTTCTGGCGGCATTCCTAACGCCTCACGCAGCCTTTCGTAAGGTTTTTGTGTGATGGTCATGTCCATCGGGATCCGGTCGGGCTCCTGATGAGCGATTGCAGCCTCGACCCGCCTGCGTGAGGTCCAATTCGTCATTGGTTGACCATCTCCTTCCCACTCGAAAGAAACATCGTATAAAAATCAAGCCACAACATTCGATTTTTTCTCATGCAGCTGAACAACCATGACACTGGATTGATAAGTAGTAAGGCTTTCTCTAGACTGACCTTACCAGAGTACCACAACCAGCCTCTGTGGTGCGTTCACATATATCCACGCTCGTCAGAATCGGGCGCGTCTATTGGTGCGTCTGGGGGTTATATAAAGCAGATGGGGGACGGATCACCACAAATTATGGGCATTGTCCATTCTGGAGGGAGGTGGTCGCCGCTCACACAACACAATTGGCTCGACAGTTAGTGACGTAGAAGAATATCATCGAACTCAATTTCACTTGAGGAGAGCAAAGCATTATGGAAGCCTTTTTTACCGCTTTTGGTCAACTATTCAGTGACCTGGGCGTATCGGTGGGTCTGCCGATCATCATTTTCATCCTGGCATTGATCCTCGGTGCGAAACCCGGGCGTGCTTTTCGCGCCTCCGTCACGATCGGTGTTGCCTTCATCGGCATCAACCTCGTTATCGGGTTGATGTGGGGCACGCTGAGCGAAACGGCGCAGGCGATCGTTAGCTATACCGGAGCTGATCTGACCGTAATCGACGTAGGCTGGCCCTCTGCGGCTGCGATCGCCTACGGGACGCGTGTCGGCAGCTTTATCATCCCCGTTGCGTTGGGCGTCAACGTCCTGTTCCTGGTTCTTGGCTTGACCAAGACCTTGAACGTCGACGTCTGGAACTTCTGGCACTTCGCTTTCGCTGGTTCCATGATCGTCGTCGCCACCGGCAACCTGCTGCTCGGTCTGTTCGCTGCAGGTGTCTTCGCGGCGTTGATGCTCTTTATGGCCGACTGGACCGCCAAGGCAGTTCAGACCTTCTTCAATTTGCCTGGCATCTCGATCCCACACGGGTTCTCGACCTCGATGGTCATCCCCACGATTGCAGGCAACTGGGTCATCGACAGAATCCCTGGCCTGCGTGACTGGGATGCGGACATGGATGCCATCCAGCGCCGTTTTGGCGTGTTTGGCGAACCGGTCGTCCTCGGTTTGGTCATCGGTGTCGTGCTTGGCATCATCGGGTTCCTTCTGCCGGGCGAGATGACCTTGCGCGCCGCGATCATTAAGATCCTCGCCGTGGGTGTCGAACTGGCCGCAGTTATGGTACTGCTACCCCGTATGGTCGCCATCCTGATGGAAGGCTTGATCCCGATTTCCGAGGCTGCCCGCGAGTTCATGTCCAAGCGCTTCGCCGGACAGGAATTCCACATCGGTCTCGACTCGGCGATCTTGATCGGCCACCCGGCGTCGTTGTCGGCCTCTCTGGTGCTGATCCCGATCGTGATCGTCCTGGCGATCGTCCTTCCCGGGAACCGCTTCCTGCCTTTCGCAGACCTGGCGATCTTCCCGTTCCTGTTCGCCATGATGGCACCGCTCACTCGCGGCAACGTAGGACGCATGATCATCATCGGCACCATTTTCTCGATCTTCGGGTTGTATATGGGCACCTGGATGGCCCCTTACATCACTGGTGCCGCCCCGCAAGCAGGGTTTGTCATCCCCGAAGGCGCAGCACAGATCTCGGCTGTTGGTGATGGCTGGGGGATCTGGACCTTCCTGCTGCTCTGGCCGGCGACCGTAAGCGTCGCGTTCGGCTGGATCGCAGCGGCTGTTATCCTTGCTGTGACCGTCGTCGCCGTGCTGATGTACAAGCGCAACAAGGCAAGCTGGGACGTCATCGCCGGCGCACCCGCCGAGGCGGAGGTTTCGCCCAGTGCAGGTGTGATGGGTTAGCGAACGTCCGACAATCTACACTTGTCTACGAAATGAGGGGCGGGAACCCGCCCCTCATTTCTGGTTCGGCTCGTGACCGCATCGATCGAAACAAAGGATCACGGCTGCTTTGCATGGGGAGCGCGCATTGGCAGACAGGGTTCTCTCGATTAGAATTGTCGTGGGCGACATAATCTATAAGGTGATACATGGATCAAGGAATTTTCGCACCAATCTTTTTCGCAATGATCGGCTCGTGGGGACGGGCTGTTATCGGTTGGGCACTCGAAAATCCCGAAGTTGTGGGTGGGCTATTGACCCTCTGGATGGTGCTCTTCCTGGCAGGGAGCTGGCAATTGAGTCGCATAAAGGAACGGACGAACACACTCTCTCTCGAAGAGGCAAAGCGTTTGCTCGAGGATAATCCCGACATCACCATCAGCCAATTCTATGAATACCTGAAGCCAAAATGGGACAAGATGGTTAGGACAAGTGCGTTTTTTGTCCCCCATCGATGGGAATTGTGGCCATTGCCAGCGACACCAGGGGTGGTTCAAAGACGCATCGATTTTTCGCCTGAATGGCTCGGCGAATATCTCTGGCTTGAAGAAATCAAGATGAAGGGTGCCGAGCCCAGGGAAGATGCTCCCGAAGATGACCCGCTAACCCAACTCAAAAAACTCGGAAGAGGCGAATGACCTGGACCGATACATCACTGATCATCACCGGGATGACCGCTAGCAACTACACCGAAGCGATCGAGCAGCTTGGACAGCTGCTGCTGCAGGGCGGATTCGTGGAAGAGACCTTTGTAGATGCTGTGATCGAGAGGGAGAAGGTCTTCGCCACCGGTCTGCCAACCCCAGAAATACAGGTGGCTATCCCACACGCTGATCCCGAACATGTGCGCAGGACTGCCATCGCCGTTGGGGTGCTGCCTGAGGCAGTATCCTTTGGCGAGATGGGCAATCCAGATGGCGTCGTGCACGTCAACATCATTTGTGTTCTTGCTGTGAAGCAAGCCGACTTTTTGGTATCATTGCTGCAGGATTTAGTGGCGATCTTCCAGGATGTGGATGTGCTCCGTCAGATCGTCACCGCCGATTCGGCTGACGATGTTGCCGATATCTTCAATCAGAGACTTCCAGACTACCAGGAGGAATAAATGGCCAAAAAACGCATCCTCGTCGCATGTGGGACTTCCATCGCAACTGCAACCCACGCCGCAAATGCCGCCATGGACCTCGCTAAAGAACACGGTATTCAA
>CBFDDM010000174.1:0-3746 GCA_965603565.1 uncultured Anaerolineales bacterium
GGATTTGGGACGATATGCGGCATCCGAATGAAGGTTGATTGGGCGGCAATTGCAGCCAGCTTAATGAAAGAAAAATAAACTCAGACAGAGCTGCGCCTCAGAGGAGGCGCAGCCCTGTATCATTAAGCGGTGCCGAGCTGTTCCTCCTGGGTTTTTTGATCCAGGTATACACGCACGTGGTGGATCAAGCCGTCTTTCATCTCGAAGAAAACGCCTTCGCGCAGCTCGAATGATCTGCCTGTGGCTTTTTGATCCTCGAAATCGTTCTCGAAGGTGGCCGTCATGATGTTTTCAACCGCGACCATATCGCCCTCGGCCGTCATCGACTGGATGGCGATATTCCAATCCGGGTAGGCCGCCCACAGCTTGGGCACGAACTCGCTCATCTCTTCCTTGGTAAGTGGTTTGGGGAAGTAGACCTCGTGGGAGGTGGTGTCCTCCGTATGGTAGCTCCAGTAGGCATCAAGATCCTGATTGTTGAAAGCCTGAATTGCATTGCGAATGGTTACCTTGTGCTTTTCTTGCTTTTCACCCATTGTTTCTGCTCCATTTCACTAAGAGATTCCCAACAGTTGGACTTTTACGTTCTCTAGGCGATGAATGCTTTTTCTGCACTAAGCAGCTTGAATAGTCGCACGAAACGCGCGTACGTATCTTCGTAGATCTCTGCGTTCGTAGTGATGGGCTCGACGAGGGGTCCCAACTCGACGAACGCTTCCGCTGCGGTTTGAAAATTCGGGTATAGCTCCAACGCTACTGCAGCGCACATCGCGCCGCCTACGAGCGCGGCGTCCGGGTTTTGTATGGTGCGGATGGGGCGGTTAAAGATGTCGGCGTGGATCTGGTTCCAGATTGCATTCTTCGTTCCTCCCCCGGCCATGCGCACTTCTTCGACCGGCACGTTTGTCTCGGCGATGGCATCCAGCATCCAGCGGATCTCCAGAGAGATGCCCTCCAGGACAGAACGGATGACGTGGCTGCGCTGGTGGGAAAGCTTGAGCCCGATGAACGCGCCGCGCGCGAAAGGGTCGACGATCGGTGCAGTGCTACCGTTGAAGGTGGGCAGAAAGATGAGACCTTCCGCACCCGCCGGTGCCTGACTGGCTTGATCGACGAGCAGGTCGTAGGCATCATGGAAGGATTGCAGGTCCATAAGGCGCTCGACAGCACCGAACTCATCACGGAACCAGCGGAAGATGACGCCAGAAGCCTGCGTGTGTCCCTCCATCTCCCAGGCGCCGGTGACCACGTGCGCGGCGCAGTTGAGCGTTTGACCTGGGTCGAAGCTCGGCTCGGAAAGATAGACCTGTACGCCGGTCGCCGTCCCGAGGTTGACCATCACGTTGCCGGGCGCGACGATGCCAGTGCCAGCTGCTGCACATTGTCCATCTCCTCCGCCTGCAACGATTGGAATGCCCGTTGGCAACCCCATTTCTTCTGCAGCATGCTGGCTAAGTTCGCCGACAATTTCGGCGGCCTCAACAAGACGAGGAAGTTTTTGCAGTGGGAAGGCTAGCTTGCGTGCGATCTCTTCGCTCCAGGTCCTCTTGCGGATATCATTGGGAAAGAGATAGCTTCCTGAGGAGACATCGACGATTGATTCGTCACAGCCCAACCAGCGCAGAAATAACGTTTGTGGCGGGCCGACCGAACGGGTCTGCTCCCAGAGTTCGGGCGCCTCATTTTGAAGCCAAAGCACCTTGGATACTCCGGTGATGGGAACGATCGGATGTCCGCTGGTGTTGTAGTACTCCTCGGCACCGATTAATTCATGCAGGCGATCGACCTGTTTAAGCCCTCGGCTGTCCATCCATACGATCAGGTTAGAGAGTGGCTTGCCATTTTCATCGATTGGTACGACCGAGCCACGCTGGTTGGTCAAGACGACTGCAAGGACATCGGCTGGATCCGCATCGGCGAGCACTTCATGCGCGGCGTCGCATACGAGATCCCAAGTTGTCTTCAAGGATTGTTCGACCCGGTCTGAGGTGGGAAATGCTAATTGCTGTTCTCTGAGTGCAAGGCTTACCAGATCGCCTGAAGCGGAGAATAGTCCGACCTTTATCGCAGTGGTTCCAAGATCGAGCGATAGGATGAAATCACCTTGTTTCGCCACGATTGTTCCCTATCGTTGTCCTAAACGTAGAATGTTTTGACGATGGTTGAATCGTACAGCAGGAACGTTCGAATGTCAAAATACTTATGCTTTTCAGATCGCCAATATCGGTCCCATCCTCTATCCTCAGGTCCGTCTCTCTCCGAGATTCCAATTTGTCGAAATGTCCCGGGGTGGAACGCTGCAGGGTTATTTGTTGAAACGAACAAAAATATTGTATGATAGCAACATAAACAATCACATGGTGAGGATCGACACGATCCTTTCCTCATTAGTGTTGCGGATGTCAGCTTGGATTCATCGCTGCACAAGCACAGTCGTTACCCAGGAATATTTTTCTGCAATGAAGTCTCATCCAGCATTTGAGGCATTGATCGATAAATTTCGGCGCAAGGAGATCCATTCTGCTCACAGCGGCCGGGAACTCATGCACGCGCTTCACTTGTTAGTCGTTGAGAGTCCGGCAAGTTGCTGGAGTGAGATGCAGGCAGAGCTCGACCTCGCGCTGGACAAGCTTTTATCGCAGATGCTCGCCTACGCGCCACCTATCAACGTATTGCATAGTTTTCTCGCCATCGTTAGTCATGTCCGTACTGAAGGGGGAAGTCTCATCGAGTTGAAATCTGCTGTGTCGGATCTGGCGAATGGGTACCAGGTTTGGTCCGATGAAGCGCGAGCAGAGATCGCCGAGATAGCCATTCAACTCATCGGTGAAGGATCGACTATCTTTACCTTTACACTAAGCGAGACCGTCATGACGACTTTGAGTCACGTTTGGGAAAGCGGAAAACACTTTCGGGTCCATGTCACCGAATCCCGGCCAAACAATGATGGTCTTCTGACCGCCGAGCGGCTGGCTGCACTGGGTGTGACCGTCGAGGTGAGCATCGACGCATGCATACCGGATCTGATGCGGGATGCCGGCCTGATGATAGGTGGAGCGGAAGCGATCATGATGGACGGAAGCGCGGTGTGTAAGACGGGGACGCACCTTGCTGCTTTGGCCGCTCGTGAATTCGGCGTTCCTTTTTATATCCTGGCCGACACGATGAAATTCGACGTGAGCTCGATGCATGGCTTCCAGGCAAAATTTGACCAAATAAGTCGGGAAGACTTCCCGGACCTGTCGGGCGAAAGTGAAATTCAGATCGCGGGTCATCTCTTTGACCGCACCCCCGCTCGATTAATTCGGTCGGTGGTTACAGAGCGAGGGGTTATCCCTGCGACCGCATGTGTCGAAATCATGCGGCATATGCCTGTCAGCGAAGCGCTGCTCGCGCGGCTCCGGTCGATAGAGGATTAAGGACAGGTTGAGCGATGGAAAAACCATGAGGCATTTTCAACTGACGAGGAGGGGAGCATGAGCTGGTTACAGAAACTCTTTGGAACGGTCAAGCCGATCATCGCCATGCTGCATCTAGGCGCTTTGCCCGGTGATCCTGATTTTGATCCGCACGGTGGCCTGGAGAAAGTGATCGACCAAGCGCGCGGGGATTTGGAAGCCCTGCAGGCTGGCGGTGTGGATGCCATCATGATCTCGAATGAAAGCAGCCTGCCTTATTTGACCGAAGTGGAGACGATCACAACGGCAAGCATGGCACGCATCATCGGCGAGTTACGACAGGACATC
>CBFDDM010000175.1:0-3686 GCA_965603565.1 uncultured Anaerolineales bacterium
ATCTCTTCTTCCCACTCCTTCGTTCATAAGTGCAATATTATTGTGAACGTGGGTTCAGACACCCACCAGCAGTTTTTCGGATACGCGTGCCTCAACCTGCTCGTAATGATCAAATTCCATCGTGAATGCGCCCCGGCCCTGAGTCATCGAACGCAGTTCCGTTGCGTAGCCAAACATCTCGGCCAACGGCACCATGGCGTCAATCGCCTGCACTCCACCCGGTCGGATTTCAACCGCCTCAATCGCCGCGCGGCGGGCCGCCAGATCGCCGGTCACTTCGCCGAGGTAATCCTCCGGCGTGACGATTTCGGCTTTCATGATCGGTTCAAGTAGAACCGGTGCGCCGCGCTGCAGCGCCTCTTTGAAAGCCATCGATCCGGCGACTTTGAAAGCCATGTCCGATGAGTCGACCTCATGCGAGGATCCATCGAGCAGCGATACCTTCACATCGATGACCGGGTAGCCCGCCAGAATCCCCGCTTCCGCGGACTCACGCACTCCTTGTTCTACCGCAGGGATAAACTCACGCGGGATGGCGCCGCCCCTGATCTCGTTCTCGAAGACGATTCCTTCACCCGGTTCGGTGGGTTCGACCTTGATCACGATGTGGGCGAACTGGCCGCGGCCGCCGGTCTGCTTCACGTGGCGGTAATCGATTTCCGGGACAACCTTGCGGATCGATTCGCGGAACGCCACACGTGGCCGGCCAACCTTCGCCTGCACGTTGAATTCGCGCAGCATGCGGTCCATCAACACTTCCAGGTGAAGTTCACCCATGCCCCATATCAATGTCTGGCCGGTGTTCTCGTCCACGCCCACACGGAACGTGGGATCCTCCTCGGAGAGCTTCTTGAGCGCCTCCGATAGACGGTCCTGGTCGGCCATCGTCTTGGGCTCAATTGCCACAAAAATGACCGGATCCGGGAAAGAGATCTGTTCGAGCACGATCGGATTCGCCGCGTCGCAGAGGGTGTCCCCTGTGAATGTTTCTTTCATACCAAGCACCGCGCCGATGTCGCCTGCCAGAACCTCTTCAATGTCTTCTCGGCGGTCTGCGTACATACGCAGCAATCGGCCGATGCGCTCCCGCGTCTCACCGGTCGAGTTGTAGACCGTCGAACCTTTCTTAACCTTACCAGAGTAAACCCGAAAATAAGCCAGTCGACCAACATAAGGATCGGTGACAATCTTGAACACCAATGCGCTCAACGGCGCTTCGGGATCGGGCGGTCGTGTGACTTCCTCTTCGCTGTCAGGCTTGAGCCCGGTAACATCCGGGACCTCCATCGGCGAAGGAAGATAAGCGACAACCGCATCCAACAATGTTTGAACGCCTTTGTTCTTCAAGGAAGACCCACAAAGCACCGGGGCGGCTTCACCAGCGATGACCGCACGGCGCAAAGCCTGAACCAGCTCGTCTTTACTGATTTCTTCACCCTCGAGGAACTTGTCCGTCAAGCTTTCGTCGGTCTCGGCAATCTGCTCGATCATCTTCAAACGGCGTGTTTCAACTTCTTCCTTCAAGTCGTCCGGGACAGGAATCCGTTCGGGTGTCGAGCCGGTTTCATCTGACCACACGATCATCTCTGTGCTGATCAGATCGACCAGACCGGAAAAATCGGCCTCGCGACCGATTGGCATCTGAATGGCGATCGGATTCGCCGCCAGGCGATCCCGGATCATCTGGATCGTGCGTTCGTAGGAAGCGCCGACACGATCCATCTTGTTGACAAAGCAAATGCGCGGCACGCGATAGAGATCTGCCTGACGCCAGACTGTCTCGGATTGCGGTTCTACACCCTGAACCGCGTCGAATATTACGACACCGCCGTCGAGCACACGCAGCGACCGCTGCACCTCGGCGGTGAAGTCGATATGACCGGGTGTGTCGATGATGTTGATCTGGTGGTCTTTCCAGAACGCCGTAACAGCAGCAGAGACGATCGTGATTCCACGTTCGCGCTCCTGCTCCATCCAATCGGTGACCGTCGTGCCTTCGTCGACGTTGCCCAGCCTGTGGGTCTTGCCGGTATAGAACAAGACTCGTTCCGTCGTCGTCGTCTTTCCGGCGTCGATGTGGGCGATGATCCCGATATTGCGATAACGTTCTAGTGGTACCTCACGTGCCATTTCTATGATTTACCTAACTCTCAATAGTCTCTAACGAATTACCAGCGGTAATGCGCGAAAGCGCGGTTGGCTTCCGCCATTCGATGGGTGTCTTCTTTCTTCTTAACGGCCGATCCGGTGTTGTTGGCGGCGTCCATCAACTCACCGGCCAATTTATCGGACATCGTCTTACCGGGTCGTGAACGTGCAGCCGCAAGCAACCAGCGCATCGATAGCGCAATACGGCGACCGGGCTGAACCTCAACCGGCACCTGGTAGGTAGCGCCGCCGACTCGGCGGGGCTTGACCTCGAGGGTCGGGGAAGTGTTTTCAACCGCTTCTTCGAAAACCTCCAGCCCCGGACGATTCATGCGCTCTTCGATCGCATCGAAAGCGTCATACAGAATCGATGTAGCTGTGCTCTTCTTACCTTGTTTCATCAAGCGGTTGATGAACCCGGTGACCAATCTGCTGTCGTAGCGAACATCCGGTTCCAACTTTCGCTTTTCTGGTTTTGTCCTTCGCATATCTATCGCTCCGCTGCCCTATTCATGCTATCGGTCGCCAGGCTTCTGGCGACCGATGCTTATTCGTCCTACCTGGGGGTTTTTGCACCGTACTTCGATCGTCCTTGCTTACGATCATCGACGCCGGTGCTGTCCAATGTGCCACGGACAATATGGTAACGCACACCCGGGAGATCCTTCACACGACCTCCACGGACAAGAACCACAGAGTGCTCCTGGAGTGAGTGACCCTCACCCGGGATATATGCCGTCACCTCGATACCGTTAGTGAGGCGAACACGCGCGACTTTACGAAGCGCGGAGTTCGGTTTCTTCGGCGTTTGTGTACGAACCTGCGTGCATACACCACGCTTCTGTGGCGCGCCCTTTGGAAGTTGAACGCGCCGCTGCTTCATCGAGTTAAAGATGTACTGCAGCGCGGGCGCTTTACTCTTCGGCTTTTTCGCCTTGCGTCCTTTGCGGACTAATTGATTGATCGTTGGCACAATTTGCCTCCAGGTCCATGTGGGCTTCCTCGCCCACGCCTCTTGCCAGTAATTGAGGCCATCGGACGTGCACGATGGCCTCGCCTGATCTATCTATATTCAATTCCGGCAGGCACAGCAAGCTAGCCTGGCCGGCACTCCGGTCAGTGGAGCGTGATTGTACCATGCGGCTCAAGGAGCGTCAAGAAGTTATTCGCTCCAGAAGCCGAAAATCACGCCCCTCGTTGCCTACAGTTTCGGGTTCATATCCAATAAGCCCAGACCGAGCCGAGGCGGACGCGCGCGCTGCTCTTCTTTCCCGAAACGGATCGTATCGCCGTCGTCGGAAATCGCCTCCACGGACAGTCCCAGGCTCTGAAGCTCCTTCACAAGCACACGGAAAGATGCCGGAATACCCGGCTCTTCGACCGATTCACCCTTCACGATCGCCTCGTAGGTCTTGACGCGACCCTGAACGTCGTCCGATTTGACCGTGAGCATCTCCTGCAACGTGTGCGCCGCGCCGTAAGCTTCCAGCGCCCACACCTCCATCTCACCGAACCGCTGGCCGCCGAACTGGGCCTTT
>CBFDDM010000176.1:0-3544 GCA_965603565.1 uncultured Anaerolineales bacterium
TCAAGCAGCACGGGGGCAATATCGATGTTTCCAGCGAAATCGGGAAAGGTACCGCATTCGATATCTATGTTCCCTCGGTGCAGCTGGCTCCCAAAGCGACCCCAATTAACATAAAGACCTTCGCAGATCTGGGCTCGGGCGAACACATCCTTGTCGTCGAAGATGATGAGGCTACCCGCATGGCACTGTGCGAGATTCTCGAGTCGCTGGGATATAAAGTTAGCAACGCCTGCGATGGAAGCGAGGCGCTTGATATCATTCAGCGCGAAAATGGCAGTCTCGATCTTGTGATCAGCGATCTGGTTATGCCCAACATGGGCGGGCGCGAACTGTACGATCACGTTGCGGCTTCGTATCCAACATTGAAAATGGTACTGATAACCGGTTATCCGCTGGGAGCGCATACACGGGAACTTCTCGATCGTGAACGTGTCTCATGGCTTCAGAAGCCGCTATCCTCAGAATTAATTTCGAAAACGATCCACGATCTTCTCCATAAATAGTTCTCTGCGAGAAATAAAAAAGCCTGCAGCAGTTGGCTGCAGGCTTTTCAATTGCAGTCTTTCTAACATGTTCCGGAAAGATGCTAGTCGAGCGGTTTTGGCTTCGTCGGCTCCAGGATCGTCTTACGCATGAGCGAGTGTATCGGTGAACTGCGGCGCTTGACCATCATGACCGTCATCTCGGCCCCGCGCGCCACACGCTCTGGGCCAGTACCCACAAGGAAATTGCGGAATAATGGTTCCTCGGAGGCGCCAATCACAATCAAATCATAATCCACACTCTCCTCAAGAATTCTGCTGGCAGCATCATCTCCTTCAACGATTCGGGTTTCGAGGTTGAGATCTTCGATCCCGGCAATGCCATCCATGCTCTCCCTGACCGCGTGCAGCCCTCGAACTTGATCTGCTTCACTGTGTCCAACCGGAAGGACGTGCAGGATCGTTAAAGCCGCCAGCTCAGGGCTTTCTGCTCTGGCCATGTTGACCGCCAGCCGGACGGCCCGGCGACTGTTTAGACCACCTGAGACAGGCACAAGCACACGCCTCAAGGGGCGCCACTCCCGATAGCGGACGACGACGACATCGCTCGGCGGGTTATCGACAATGGGGTCTGCAACGGATCCAAACAGTCGTCCTGGCGAGGCGGTATAGCCCGGCCATCCCAGAACGATAAGATCGGATGCATTCTCAATCGCAGTCTGGCGAATCGCGCTAGGCACATTTCGTCCCAGACGGATGATGGTGTGCACGGGCACATTGCACGACTTGGCCTGCACAATGACCTCATCCAGATAATCCCGGCCATCCTTCAGGAACAGCCGCCCCTCTGGGAGGCTTAATTGCTGAGGCACCTGAACCACGTGCAGGGCTAGTACCTCTCCCTCCTGTTCACAAGCCAGGACTGATGCGACCTTCCCCAAGATGCGTGCCTGTTCATGGTCTTCAACCGGTACAAGCACGGAGTAGTCCCTGCTCACGAGCACTTCCTCAAGAAGTATTTCCTTGGGCTTCTCCATCGCCTCCTTGCTTCTGAAGTAAAGGGAATAGGTCAGGAGACCGACAACGATCCATCCAAAGGTGAAGTACCATGCAATAGCGCTGAAGTTGAAAACGCTAGCCGCCAGAAAGAGATTGGATGCGATTGCTAAGAGTGGCAGTCCGGGAAACCAGGGAACTTTGAACCCCCGCTCCATCTCTGGTTGCTGCCGGCGCAGATAAAGTACCGCGACGTTGACGAGCAGGAAAAGAAGCAGGAACATGATGCTGGCTGACGAAGCAATATCCGAGATCGGCAATGTCCATGCCATTAATAGCATCAACGCGCCCGTAGCCAGCACCGCCATCGAGGGCGTGTGCCGCACTGGGTGGATCGAAGCAAAGAACTTGGGCAAGTTGCGATCGCGCCCCATCGCGAATGAAACCCGTGATGATGCATAGGTGGTGGCGTTCAACGCAGAGGTCGTCGAGGCAAGACCGCTCACCAGCAAGATCCAACCACCAAATCCGCCCGGGAACACCTGCTGGGCGACCTCAATGATCGCGATCTCGCCCTCCTGCCCGAGATACTCGTAAGCCCTCAAACCCTCCGGCGGTACTGTTGCACCGATGGCCACGGCACCCACGAGAATGTAGATAAATACGGCGATGCCGATGGAGATGAAAATGGCGCGTGGGATGTTGCGGATAGGATCGATAACTTCCTCACCGGATTGAGCGATGATCTCGTAACCCTCAAAAGCAATGAATGTAAAACCCATCGCCACAATAACGCCCATGATCCCGTTCGGCATGAACCCGACCGTGAAGCGACTGTGCCACATCTCTGTGCGCGCCATGGCTATGGAGCCAAACAGTACGAGCAACCCCAGAATTAAGATTTTCATGACCGTCAATGTGTTGCCAACGGCTGCCGTCTCTGAGGAGCCGCGATAATTGATGAACGTGAACGTGAGGATGACCAGCGACATGAAAACCATCGCGGTTTGCTCAAGTGTCAAACCGAAAAACGAGAGGCCGGCGCGCTCGAAGACTTCGGCGACGAAACGACCGAAAGCCAGGCCGTATAGCGAGCCCGCAACCGCCTGCGCAAACCAGCTCATCCAACCTGAGAGGAAGCCCAGTGTCCCGCCGAGCGCTTCTTTAATCCACGAATAGCCACCGCCCGCGCCAGGATAGGCAGAGCCCAACTCGGCATAGGACATCGCCGTAAGCGAGGTCACCAGGCCATTCAGAAAAAATACCAGGATAAGCGCTGGTCCTGCCACACCTGCCGCGATCCCGGTAAGGACGAAAATACCCGCGCCAATCATGCCACCAACGCCGATCATGGTTACCGTGAAGAGCCCTAGATCGCGGCTCAGCGTGACTTCGGATGGTTGGCTCTTCGCATTTCTGACGGTCTCAGTCATATACTCTCCTGTACCCTCAAGCAATCAGCAGAAGCTGAAAAACAATCAACCTCTCTTATGGAGAGGTTATCAACATTAGTAGAATACACCCGGATTTGACAATCAGCCGAAGAGATTGACCGTCTCCCGGTTAGAACTGCATGATTTATACCCAGAAACTTTGATTCTGACGAGTGATTTCTCCCCCCAGCAAACCGTGACGCCCTCTGACGGGAGCTCGTAGTTCAACACGAAGATGAGATTATAAACGGGGCTATACGAAATTTGGGGGCGAGATTCTAGTTTAATCCGCCTGAGGCCAGGGGATCTTGACCGGGTCAGTGTAACCATGCTTCTCTACCGTGTAAAGAAAGCCGCTCGAAGGGCGTCCACAGCCAGGTTCATCATAGAGGGTCAACTGCAGACCCATCGTGCTTGCCGCCACCGGCAGGAGAAACCCATTCTGGCAAACCCAGGCCTCGATCATATAACCACGGTCATCATCATCCGTCATCCAGACTTCTGACCAGGTCACGATGACGTTGCTGCCCTCCCGCACGGTGCTGACTTTCTGGGGTGGTCCATAAAGAACGGACTTGGGCAACGGCGAATCATACTCAACAACAGTGAAGATATCCCCTACTACATCGACGA
>CBFDDM010000177.1:0-3534 GCA_965603565.1 uncultured Anaerolineales bacterium
TGAATTAGATGATTTGCTCCCATTCATCTTGAATGACCTGGGGCGCGCATACTCGAGTAGCTTCAAATTTGATCAGGCCTACGCCGTCCAAAAGGAGGCGGAATCAATCTGGCGCGAAGAAGGCAATTTGCACATGTTAGCCGATAATCTGACGACTGCGGCAGATCTGCTCTTCGGGCGGGGCGAGTTCGATGAATCTAAAGAACTGGCCGCAGAAGCGCTCGAGATCAGCCGGCGGATCGATAACCTCTGGGGGCAAGCCTACAGCATGATGGTTCTCGCTGGCACGATGGTGGAGTGTGGCGAAATCTCCGATGGCATCGCGATGATTGAAGAGTGCATGCGCATCGGCTCGCATGGCAATTTCTATGCAGCTTCGATTTTCCCCCCGATCTATCTTGGCTGGACGTATAGCTGGTTGGGCGAGACAAGCCTCGCGTTGGAGCAGTTGGATCACTCAATTGGGTTAATGGATGATTTTCCAGCATTTATCGCCCGAGCTGAAGTGCTCAAGGCAAATATATATCTCATGCGCGGGAAGGTTGAGACTGCTTATCAGATTGTCCAGGATTGGAGGGAGCAGCTGGAGATTGCAGTCCCCGATTTGTTTGCCACCGCACTAATCTGGGTAATTGCGGGGAATATCGTTCTTCGCAAAGGGGAAATCGATCAGGCATTGGCGATCGTGAAGAATCTGGAGGAATTTGTTGAGCGCAGTGGTGGTATGTGGTGCTTGTCCGACCTCTACATACTCAAAGCGCGCACGATGTACGCAACCGGAAATGCTGAAGAGGGCTGCAGCTACTTGCTGCAGGCAGAAGAAGAAAGCCGGAAGATCGGAAGCAAGCGAGGCGAGCTGCAAGCAATCGCGGCTTGCGTTGAGCACCTTTCGGAGACGTGGGGCGAGAAGGAGGTTCAAGAATTTGCGCCTAAAGCCGAGGCGATCATCAAGGAGATCCAGGAACAGATCGAAAGCGACTCTCTGAAAGCAAGCTTCTTGAACTCTGCTTCCGTGGTTAAAATTACAGATTGGCTTTCGACGCTTCAGTGATCATTCCTCAGCGTTTGATACACAGGTAAAAGTAGCCCTCATCATTTTCCTTTTATCGCCTTGATTGATTAGTCTTCCAAAAGGGAATTGAAGTCGTGCGCAGTCGAGCCCCGCCGCCGACCGCAGTTCACAGCGCACGACCTCCTCCGGGTCCAAGATTTCCTTCATCCATCAAACATCAAATTGTATAAACCACTGGTATAAAGGATGCTATCATAGGTCTGGTTTTGGAACAGTACGGTTCATCAGGACCTCTTTTTAGCGCAGGTGAATTGGATTGAGCAAAGACGGTTTGCTTCTCAGTTTCTTTGAGGATTTCGATCAGGCGCGCACCCTTTTAGTGCAATTATGGTCGCACGGTTTCAGACGCTCTGCGGTGCTGGTGAAACGTGCCGATGAAGAAGTTGCTATTCACGTGCTCTACCGGCGCATGTGGTTTGCCTGGGCGGTTCTGGCTGCGGTCATTTTTGCCGCCGCTGTTGGGATTACTGCGCTTCAAATCGACCAGGGGCTGGAGCTACCTGCCGATCTCCTTCCGTGGTTTATCGTTCTTCTGCTGAGTGCGATGATCGGGTTCATCGCTGGGTATTCGTTCGGTCGGGTTTGGTTCAAGCCTATTCCGGGCGAGTTGATCGAGACCTACCAGGAGAACATGCTCGACGATGAGAATCTCGTTCTTGTCATCGGTGACCTCGCCAGGATGCAGCCGGTATTCAATACACTCCGAAAGATAGGTGAATCTGAACCATCGATCTTTATCCTGCATCCTGAACGAGATTTTGAGATCCAGGGTGATCGCCGGGAATACACCGCACTGCCGACCACGCAGTTGAAGCTGAGTGCCGGTCGGTTGGCCAGCAGGCATCGGGTTGATTTTTCAGGTGGTGGCGATACCCACCTGCTCAAGCGTGTGGGTCGCATCAGGGAGAATGTTCACGCGATTTGCTCCGACCTAAACGATGCGCTGCGATTGGAGCAAAGCCTGGGACCGACAGCAGAGTGGATCCTGGACAACGAATACCTGATCGAAGGACATGTCCGCGATGTGCTCGATAACCTGCCCCCACATTATTTCATTGAGCTTCCCGCGCTCGCTTCGGCGCCAGATCGTGATTTGCCGCGCATTTACAGCCTGGCCCATAATCTGGTTCAGCTTACGGATGCCCGTCTGGATCAGGAAAACATCACAAACTTTATCCAGGGTTACCAGGAAAACCAGGTACTTTCGATCGGTGAACTCTGGGCGATGCCGCTTTTCTTTCGCATCGCACTCCTGGAACGGATCGGTGATCTCGCCCGGCAGGCTTGGGTCGAGATGCGCGAGAGGGAGCAAGCGAGCTATTGGGCGTACAGGCTGCTCTCTACTTCCCGGAGAGAGCCGGACCAACTCTTCGCTATCATCACGGAGATGGCCCGGGAAATCTCTTCGCCCTCATACTATTTTGGGGTTCAACTCACCGGACATCTCTACGATGAAGACTCGCTGCTCGCATTAGTTCAGAATTGGCTCGAACGCACGGTCCAGCGACCGCTTGCTGAGCAGAGCATCCGCGAACAATCACGCCAGGCGGCGGATCAACTTTCTATCGGGAACGCGATCACGAGCTTACGCACATTGTCGCTGCTCGATTGGCGCGAACTCTTCGAGGCCATCAGTCAGGTCGAACGCACCCTCCGTCGTGACCCTGCCGGCGTTTACCCTCACATGGATTTCGACACTCGCAACTATTATCGTGAGGCGGTTGAACAACTGGCACGCGGTGCAGGGATGGAAGAAGTGTATGTCGCGCGCGAATGCATCCAGATGGCCGAAGCACTCGGAGACCGTCGCAGTGAAGATGTCCGTCTAAGACACGTTGGCACTTATCTTGTCGCTGATCGTCGTGAAGAGTTTGCCCGAACGCTGCGTTCTCGTGAAAAACCTTCCGTGCGTTTGCGGCGATGGATCAAGCGTCACCACGCTTCGGTCTATCTGTCATTGGTTTCTTTGTGGACGCTGGCGTTGATGGCACCGGCAGTATTGGCTTTCGGAAGTGGTGTCCCGGAATGGCAGCTAATGGTGGTGCTGTTATTCCTGGTGGGACCGGCCATCCAGGTCGCTATCGAGCTCGCCAACTACTTGCTGACGCGACTGCTCCCGGCCAGTCGTCTTCCGAAAATGGATTTCGAGGAAAGTGGCATACCGGACGCTTACCGCACACTGGTCATTATCCCGACCTTGTTGACGGACCTGGAATCAATTCGGGAAGAGATTGAAAAACTTGAGATCCGCTACCTTGCCAATCGCGAATCAAACATGGCTTTTGGGTTGTTCTCCGATTACGTCGATAGCCTGACGCCCAGCGCGAGCATGGACGAAGAACTGCTGCAAGCTGCTCTAGATGGTATCGAAACGCTCAATAAAAATTACCATGGAACCCAGTTCTATTTACTACATCGCGAGCGCGAGTGGGTGGAGACCGAGCAGCGCTATATCGGCTGGG
>CBFDDM010000178.1:0-3422 GCA_965603565.1 uncultured Anaerolineales bacterium
TGAAATAGCGCACGCTGAACTCACCCAGGATCACTTCCAACGAGAAGATGACGCCGGCGATCGGCGCGTTAAATGTGGCGGCGATGCCGGCCGCCGCGCCGCAGGCGACCAGGTTGCGGATGCGCTCGTCAGATAGTTTGAAGATTTGCCCAACCGTAGATCCTAGAGCTGAACCGATCTGGGCGATCGGCCCCTCGCGCCCGACCGAGCCGCCGCTGCCGATGCTGATCGATGAGGCGAGCGCCTTCACGAGCGCCACGATCGGGCGGATGCGACCACCGCGCAGCGCCACAGCCTCCATCACCTCCGGGACGCCGTGGCCTTTCGCCTCACGCGCGAAGTTAAAGATCAACAGGCCAACGAATAATCCGCCGACGGCGGGGATGATGACGACATAGCCTGTTCCCAGAAATGCGAAAACCCGGGGAAACCAATCATAGCCGACCCATTCGACGCCCCGGATCAAATAGCGGAAGCCGACCGCCCCTAGGCCAGTTCCCAAACCGACGATAAGCGCAGTCGTGATCAGAACCACTTCCTCAGAAACCTGGAAGCGACCTATTTTATCAACCAGCCAATTTGAAATCTTACGGACGATGGGGCTGCGTGTCAGCCCTGTAGAATGCGTTATTTCACGATCCTCCACAATGGGACCCTCCTATAAAGTTCTACCTTATATGAATTGTTACGAACTTATGGAGGATTTATGGAGGTAGATCGCCGATGCGAATTCGATTCTGGTCAGGAGAGACGCAAAATGGACAGTCAGTGAGTTTCAAGGCGTCTTCTGATAGTTTAACGATGTTCATACAATTACCTTCAGTTAACAAGCAGGTGCAATCCTCTCTGACCTTCTATACGTTATTACCTGAACAGGGTTGAGAAAAATCGATCTATCTTACCTCGAATTTCACATAAATCGACAAGCCGTTGCCACAGCCTACATGACCCATTTTCTCAATTCACGAGCTCGGAATCCTCAACATCTAGAGATTTAGCTAACCTGACAATCGCCGGATTTCTTGATAACGATCCTCAACCGACTGCGCATGCCGCATGAGGCCGGACCATGGATCATCTTTCTGACCCAGCCGCCTGGGGATGCTCTCGAGCGTCCAGTCACGCGGTTCAGCGCCATCCTGCAGTTCCTCCCACGTGATGGGCGTGGCGACCGGCGCGCCGGGCAGGGCGCGAACGGAATACGGTGCCACCGAGGTCGCACCGTACGCATTGCGCAGCATGTCGAGGAAGATGCGCCCCTTGCGTTTGGCCTTACGCTGTTCGAGGGTGTAGTTCTCTTGATTCCGCTGCACGAGCACTTTAGCCACATCTGTCGCGAATTCACGGACGGCGTCGAAGTCCTGCTCCCGCTTCAGCGGCACGACGACATGATAGCCCTGTGAGCCTGTCGTCTGGACGAAACTGGTTAGATCGATTTCCTCGAGCACATCGCGCAAATCCAGCGCGGCCTGCCGCACCGCGCCGTAATCTTCCGTGCCTTCCGGCGGATCGAGGTCATAAACCATCTTGTCTGGTTTCTCAAGGTCATCTTTTCGAGCCAGGTAGCGATGGAACTCGATTGCCGCCTGGTCGGCGAGGTATACCAACGCCGCTGTGCTGTTGACGATCGGGGCGTCGAACGAGCCGCCTTCGCGCTTGGGGAAATGCACTCTCTCGATCCAATCGGGGAAATAATCCGGTGCATCCTTATTGTAGAAGCCCTCTCCTTCAAGCCCATCCGGAAAACGCTGCAAGCTGACAGGATAACGCTCCATATGGGGAATCGTCACGTCGGCGATCTCGTGATAGTAATCGATGAGGTCCCCTTTGGTTATGCCGCTCTCCAGGAA
Source organism: uncultured Anaerolineales bacterium (assembly GCA_965603565.1). Lineage (GTDB taxonomy): Bacteria > Chloroflexota > Anaerolineae > Anaerolineales > E44-bin32 > E44-bin32. Next base: position 1,851 of record CBFDDM010000178.1, read on the forward strand.
GAATACCTTCTCACGATTGGATACCTCGATCTCATGCTTACCGACCTTCATCTCTGCACACTCCTCCGGGGGCTCAACTACAGTTCCGCCGCTTGACTCTCGACCTCTTTGTGGACATCCTGCACATCCTTGTCGCGGCGCAGACCTTTGTAACGGGGATGGCGCAGCTTGTCATCATCCGTCCACTCATTAAAGGCCACCTCACAGACCATCTCCGGCGTCACGAAATGGACCTCTTTCTCCGCTGGATCCCCGTGATCAAACGGCGATGTCTTCCTTTCAATCCGGTCGAATCGCGCGCGTAGATCCTTAAGGGTGTCGTCGTCGAAACCTGTGCCTACTTTTCCGGCGTACACCAGATCATCATTGCGGTAGAAACCGATCAGAATGGCGCCGAAACCGATCCGCTCACCATGCGGCTGCGTATAGCCGCCGATGACGAACTCCTGCTGGGCGACACACTTGAATTTGAGCCAGTTGCTCGACCGGCTGTGCATGTAGCGCGCATTCGCGTCCTTCGCGATGAGACCTTCCCAGCCTTTCTCACAGGCCTCGCGGTAGTAATCGAGATCATCGGCGACACGATACTGAATGAGCCTGAGAAGATCCTCATAATCGATCGCCGCTTTGAGAACCCTCTTGCGTTCGTGCAAGGCGCAGGGTGTGATATCGTGGCCATCCGCATAAAGACAATCAAAAAGATAGTAATAGACCTTCACGCTGCTCCGCTGCGCTTCTTCCCTGCTCGAGACCTGCATGCGTGGCTGCAGCGCTTCGAAGTCGCTCACCCCCTTCTCGTTCATGGCGACGACCTCGCCATCCAGGATGCAGCCGCTCGGTGCTCGATCGTCCAAGGCATCTTCTAATTCGGGATAATGATCATTGAGATGCTTCTGGTTGCGCGACATCAGGTGCACACCGCCATCCGGTTGGACATAGGCGATCACGCGTTCACCGTCTAACTTACGCTCAAAGTACCAATCCTTATCGGTGAAGTAATCGTGGGTCAGCTTGGCGAGCATAGGATCCATCCAATCCGGCATGGATTTCTTTCGTGCATGCTCTTTGACATTTTCGGAGAGTTGGTCGATCAAGCTACCCATCCTGAGCCTCATCACCTTCCTGCTCACGGATCTCATCCAGCGAACGCCTTGATTTGGCCGAATCGGGCTCGGTCGAGGTTGGGTTGCGCCGGGCATCAGCTTCGTCGTCGTCCATCTTGATCAGCAGCCAGCGTTCATCGTCACCGCCTCCGGTGCGGATCAGCGCGTACCCGCCGGACAGCTTCTCTCCCTCAAGCCAGATCGTCGCATGGCCGTCCTCCAGCTGCTCGGCCACGGACATCGCATCCTCACCGTCGTCATCCTCTTTTAAGTTGCGATAGCTCCCCCTGTCCCAGACCATCACAGTACCGCCGCCGTATTCGACTTCGGGGATGACACCTTCGAAATTGGCGTAGGCTAGCGGATGGTCCTCCGTGGGTAGCGCCAATCTCTTCTCGGAGGGATCTGTAGAAGGCCCCTTCGGTACCGCCCAGGACTTGAGCACGCCATCGACCTCGATGCGGAAGTC
>CBFDDM010000179.1:0-3274 GCA_965603565.1 uncultured Anaerolineales bacterium
GTTGATACGCCGAAGGAGGTGGTTCAATGCCTCTTCCATCGGCAAACCGAGCTGCATCTCCTGTACGACGCGGCGGAATTCATCAGAAATTGGCGACGGTAGCTCACGGCTGACTGCTTCCATCGCCTGCAGCGTTGAGAAGCCAGCGCGCAGACCGTTGACCATCAGGTTCAACATGTCGCCCAGTTGATTGTCGAAGCGTTTAAGACGTCTACCCTGCGCCATTTTCACATAAACCTGGGGAAGGTAAGCGCCAACCGCCATCGAGATGATCGCGAAGAAGACCGAGTATCGGCTGATGATGAAGCCGATTAGCCCCACAACAATGCTGGAGATGACGATCAGTGCGATGAACTCGGCTGGACGGAACTTGAGATCGGCACGGGCGAGGTTTTTAGAAATGTTATCAAAGGTATCTGTACCTTCGCCGAGGTTGCTGAGAAAATCGGTCAGAAACGAAGAGCGCTGGCTATCCGCATCAGCCTTGCCGGTTGTAGTGACAACACCGCTTTCCGAGTACCGCCCCAGGCGTTCCTCAACGACGCTTCGCTCGCCGATCAATGTCATGCCCAACCCTGCGACAAGTAGCAAGCCCCCTAAACCACCAAAAATGAGCAATATCGTCTGTGGATCCATAGTTTAGTACCGCACTCTCTCGCCAACTCCGAAGATGGAGGCGGGCAGGTTGATTCCGCTGGCCTCGACCTTGTCGATGAAGCGCGGTCGCAGACCTGTAGGTCGTAAGCGACCAATGACTTTGCCATCTTCGAAACCGGTCTGCTCGAAAACAAAGATATCCGTCATCGTGATCACGTCACCCTCCATACCCTGGATCTCAGAAATGTTGGTGACTTTACGGGTGCCATCACGCAAACGTTCGAGGTGGACAACGACTTCTAGGGCCGATGAAATCTGCTCACGGATGGCACGCACAGGTAGGTCCATGCCAGCCATCAATGTCATCGTTTCAATACGTGAAAGCGTGTCACGCGGGCTGTTGGAGTGGGCTGTTGTCATCGATCCTTCATGACCGGTGTTCATCGCCTGGAGCATGTCCAGAGCCTCTTCAGCACGGATCTCACCAACAATGATGCGGTCAGGGCGCATACGCAGGGAGTTGACCACCAGGTTCTGGATCGTGACCTCGCCGCGACCCTCGATGTTCGGCGGGCGAGACTCCAAGGTCACGACATGTTCCTGGCGAAGCTGGAGCTCCGCAGCGTTCTCGATCGTGACAATACGTTCATCACCCGGGATGTACTGCGACATGACGTTCAGCATCGTGGTTTTACCTGAACCAGTACCACCTGAGATGACCATGTTGATCGCCGACACAACGCAGGCTTTCAGGAATTCTACCGCTTCCGGTGTGATCGTGCCCCAATCGATCAACTGATCGACTGTGATGGGATCGGCGGAGAACTTTCGGATGGTCAGCGTTGGCCCGACCAATGAGATTGGCGGGATGATGGCGTTAACACGTGAGCCGTCCGTCAGACGTGCATCTACATACGGGCTCGATTCATCAATGCGCCTGCCGAGCGGTGCCACGATGCGGTCGATAATACGCATGAGATGATCATCGCTCTCGAATGTCGCCGGCTCCCGGTGCAGCTTACCGGATCGCTCGATGTAGATCTGCTTGGCGCCGTTGACCATTATTTCTGTGATGGAGTCATCCGCGAGCAGCGGTTCGAGAGGGCCCAAGCCCAGGATCTCCGCCACAATTTGCTCGAACAGTCGGCGCCTCTCCGGCCTGGACAGTACGATCTTCTCTTCGGCGAGAATGTTCTCGTAGAGCTCTTCAATCGTCTGCCGGACCTCAGCAGTCTGGCTGATGTCCATCGATGGATCGAGCTCAGCGAGCAGCTTATTCTGCACGCGTGTCTTTAGATCATAATATGTATCGCGCTGCGAGGATCCTGGCGGTGCGACCCGCTTGGCGGAGATGTTGCTCAGACGTGATGTACTCCCGCTTTGCGCAGGCACGTCATTTGAGCTGGGTACAGGAGCCTTGTTTCCCTCATCTGATTGCCCCTGTTCAATCCTTTTTAGTAACGACACGGTTCACTCTCCTTGATAGAGCATACTTAGCTCTACCGGCACGGCCCTCACTACCTACTAAATAATCGCGATCGTTCTGTCTCTTCTTCCACTTCACCAGCCTCAGCTTCCGAGACAAGCCGTTCCTTCAACGCGCCAAGAAGGTTGAGGATTGCCTTGGCTACCGGGTTGGAACGGTCGTTTATCAGCAGCGGAGCGCCGCGGTTAATCGAAGCAGTAACCGCTCTTTCATCAAGAGGGATTTCGCCGTCAACTGCTATCTTGAGGTTTTCTGAAACAGCCTCCGCGGTTATCCCGGATTTACGATCGGTCCGGTTAAGGACGAAGAAGATTCGCTCTTTCGGGAACTCAAGAACGCCCAGTAAGTCGAACAACAGTCGTGTATCTTTTATGGATGGAATTTCTGGATTAGCGATGGTGACCAGATTATCAGCCACGTCCAAAACAGCCAACGTGATGTCATCTATCGTCGAACTTGTATCCACGACAACGTAGGCAAAATGCTGCCTGAAGAACTGCAGTACTTTGCGTACCTGGTTGGCACTAACTTCATCCGCCATCTCTGGTCTCGGTGGAGCAGCCAGGACCCTTAAGCCGCTATCATGTCGAAGGAGAACCCCTTCAGCATACTCAGGATCCAACTCTTCCGATCTCATCGCCAGATCACTGAAGCTGTTCTTCACCTGCAGGTTCAACGCAACGGCGACATCACCGAACTGCAATGATCCGTCGACCAACACCGCCGGTGTGTCTTCTGTATCGAGCCCTACGGCTAGATTCGTGGCAAGCATAGTGCAGCCAACCCCTCCTTTAGGGCTGTAAACCGCAATGATCTTGCCCTGTGGCCGCAGTTGACCAGTTTGGCCACCACGGGAAGAACCCTGAACTGCGACCTGAGGCAGAGGCGAAGAAACCTTATTTTTCTGCTCATGAGCGAGAATGGAAAGGCTGCGAATCGTCGAGATCAACTCGTCTCCGGAGGGTGGTTTCGCGAGGAAGTCGCGTGCCCCGGCGCGCATCGCTCGTCGCACGTAATCCGAAACGTTATTTACCGACAGCATCACGATCTGCGCAAATGGAACATCACGCAGCATGGCTTCAGTAGCCTCGATGCCGTCCATATCAGGCATGTTGATATCCATGATGACGACATCGGGCTCGGTCTCCCGCGCGACATCAAGTCCAGCGACGGTCGCTCGCCCGTCGCTGG
>CBFDDM010000180.1:0-3261 GCA_965603565.1 uncultured Anaerolineales bacterium
CCGAAGAGGATCTTCATCAGCGTCGTCTTACCGGCGCCGTTCTCCCCGAGCACAGCGTGGATCTCTCCAGCCCGGATCGAGAAGTCAATCGAATCGTTGGCAGTCACTCCGGGGAAATGCTTGGTGATGCCGCGTGCTTCGAGCAAGGTCTCACCGCGGTTCATGTTGGTGAGCATGCCTTTTCGAACCTGGTTCACCTTCCCGCGTTCATCCGCGTTTTGCTCAGGCTGCATGTGTTTTCTACCTTTACATATAGGAATTGGGATCCCGGCAGGATCTCATCACTCCAGAGCTAAATTTTATTTCGACAGCATTGTGAATTTAGAGAGGGCATGGGGGCTCCCTCTAACGACTTCCTTATTATCGGGAGCCCCATGCTCTCTATTTCGACTTAAGGTTTTGTACCTGGAGTTTTTTCGCTAGAGCTCATGCTCTACTCCAGAACCGTTACACCCTCCAGGTCGAAAGCGAATTCCGAAAGAAGGAATTCCACCGTTGGTTCAACATCAGCCTCTTTGACGACAGTGCCGGCATCCGGGATCGGCAGACCTTCAAGTGCCAGGCCGGTTCCATTGCTGACGAATTCATGAGCTGTGAACGGATCCCACTCCCCGGCGATCATCTGATCGCGGCGCTGCTCGACCATGTCTACGATCTCTTGAGGGACCATTGGCAAAGCAGCAGGGCTTATAGCGCCTACACCGACCTCATTGTCGTTCATGATGTCGACCGTGTAGACCTCGGTGCCATCCGCGAGTGTCATCGACGATTCCATCCCCAGGTAAACAATCGTCTGGGCATCACCACCGGACATATAATCCTTGATCATCTGGTCATAGAGTACTTCCCAGCGGGTGTCGAATGATATTGCCACCGTGTCGGTATCGGACCAGCCGTAGAAGCCGACGATATCCATGTCTTTACCGACAAACCAGATGCCCTGTTCCGTGGCGACGTCCAGCGGTGAGCCGGAGTCGGTCTGCTGGGTGAGCACGTCGACATCGTACTGGGTAATCAGTGTTTCGGCGATGTCGCGTTCTTCGGTTGGGAGATACCAGTCACCCACGTATTTGACGTAGATGTCGATCTCTTTACCGAGCATCTCAGCGCCATCCTGGACGCCCAGAATGAAGCCATTCTGCCTGCGGATCACCTGCACTGAGGGGAACGCGGACACGATGCCGATATTGCCCGTCTCGGTCAGCGCTGCGGCGACGAGTCCCTCAAGGTAAAGTGCCTGATACTGCCGAGGGAACAGGCGGATGAAATTGTCTTTGGTGGTCAGGTCGCTGGCGACAATCGCCCCGAAGTAAACATCGGGATATTGATCCGCGATGTCCTGGAGCGGAAGGCCCATGAACTCGGCGTTGCCGATGACGATATCGGCGCCATCCGAGATCATCTCTTCGGCGTAGGGAACCGCAAGATCGGGTCCAACCTCTTCGCGGAACACATACTCGACGTTCTCATATGCCGCTTCGAGGCGTTCGCCGGCACGGTCATGTGCTCCCGACCAGGTCGTGCCCTCGATCACGCTGAAGTGTTCGATGGCCAGCGTGACAGTCTCGTCCATTGCACCTTCTTCAGGTTCTTCTGGTTCCTCTGGCTCTTCCATCTCCCCGGCGGGTTCTTCCGGTGCTTCAGGACTTGCTGCCGGTGCGCACATTGAGACAAGCATGCTCAGTGCGACCAGAAGCGCCGTGATCAGAAACAATCTGCTAATTGAGTTTTGACGCTGCATTTGTCTGCTCCTCCATAATTCGACGTACCTTTGGCTTTGGGGTTGCTACGACGGTGCATGATGTGCAGTTCTCGGCTTTTTCACCTCCCCGAACTTCTTCACTCTGGCTTAAATTGTAGAGAAATTCAAAACTCCAGTCAATTTGACAATTCTGAGAATACTTCCACCAAGGGATCATCTCTGCATGTTTCCCGCATAGGCATCCACGAGCTTCACAAAACCGGCTAACGTGTAAGCGCCCGAATTATGGCCTATGCCCAGGATCAAGTTGAGCACATGCCGGAATTCTTCATTATCTTCACCAGCGATCGCCTCGAGCAGCGCGTGCCAGACTGCGCCGAATTCTCCCTCTGCGGCAGATTGCAGGTATGCTGTTGATAAGCGCGTCGTCCGCTGAGCCGCTTGACTGGCCAACCCGGGAAGTCGCACTAGCATTTCCTGATCACAAAATCCGGACCAACACGCGAGCATGGCGCCCGATAAGAAGTCATCGCCGGCGGGAGTGAGTCCGGTTCCAAGCCCGGCTAAACGTTGCACGCCAACCGCGGTATTTTCGAAGTCCATCCCTTTCAGCCCGGCTATTAGAATTTCAGCAGGTTCCAACATCGCTTGAGCGAAATGTCCCGAAAGCACATCCGGTTTTTTCTGATCCTTCTCCAGAAGAAGCAGTACTCCTTGATCGGGTGTGTCCGAATGCAGAGCTGCCACGATGTCGGGTACGGCCTTTTTAATTCGTTCTCCGTGTTTTCGAACCTTCGGCCACTCCGGGATGGGAGACCACAGAGCTGCATTCTCGAGTTCTACGTCGAGGCTCTCGAGCTTCACCTTATTGTTGTCCAATAATGCTTTTTCGCCAAACGAAGGCACGCGTTCAAATCTCTTCAACGGCAGCACGATGTTATGAGGTCCATTACCTAGGGGCTGCGTAACGAGCGAGATGAGCATCCCATCCTTGGTCATCAAGTTGATGACCTTATCGGTAGCGTGCAGTACGCTGAGTTCATCGGCAGGCTTAAGCCCCGCAGGGATGCTCATCGACATGGAGCTCGCACGGATGTTTGCTTTCAGCTTTCTTTTTCCTCCTGCATCTTCAGGTAGATCTTTTCAGCGCTGATCGGCAGATCAAAGACGCGCACGCCCGTCGCCGCCGACACCGCATTGGCAATCGCCGGTGCGGTCGGGATCATGGGATGTTCCCCGACGCCGCGCGCGCCCCAGGGGCCGTCATCCTGCGGAACCTCGACGATGATCGAAATGATCTCGTCTGGTATGTCGACAGAGGTTGCGATACGGTAGTCCGTAAAGCTCGGGTTTTGAGGCACACCCTGATCGCGGATAAGCTGCTCAAAAAGTGCCGTGCTGGCTCCCTGGACAACGCCGCCTTCCATCTGCGCCTCGACCTGCTCGGGGTTGATCGCTTTTCCGACGTCGTATGCGCTTGCGATGCGGTGGATTTTTACCTTACCGGTGCGTGTATCCACTTCAAGATCAACCGCCTGACAGCCCGTCGTGTAGTGAAC
>CBFDDM010000181.1:0-3124 GCA_965603565.1 uncultured Anaerolineales bacterium
TGCGTTTAACAGCGCGCGCGTGTAAGAGATGCTGATGCGTTTGCCTACCCCGTATGGTCCTCCTACCCAGCCGGTGTTCAAGAGCCAGGTGTTCACGTCGTGCCGCTCAATCTTTTTGCGCAGTAGTTCAGCGTAGTCTGACGGATGATGAACCATGAACGGCGCCCCAAAACAAGTGCTGAAGGTGATCTCGGGTTCTTCACCCAGGCCGACCTCGGTCCCACCGACTTTCGCCGTATAACCTGAGATGAATTGATAGAGCGCTTGATTGGGGGTCAACCTGGCGATCGGCGGAAGGACGCCGGAGGCATCGCATGTCAACAGAATGATATTGCGCGGATGACCACCCATTTTCTCAGGGACCACATTCTCAATATATTCGAGCGGGTATGAGGCGCGTGTGTTCTCAGTAATCTCATCATCGTCAAGGTCGAGATTGCGCGTCACCGGATCGTAAATGACGTTCTCAAGGATCGATCCGAAGCGATGCACGGCAGCATAGATTTGAGGTTCATCCGCAGGTGAAAGCTGGATGACCTTGGCGTAAGAACCACCCTCGAAATTGAACACGCCCGCGTCGCTCCAGCCATGCTCATCATCGCCAATCAAGCTGCGGCCGGGATCGGTTGAAAGGGTCGTCTTGCCCGTCCCCGACAGCCCGAAGAAAAGGGCGACATCACCATCGGGCCCCATGTTCGCGGAACAATGCATGGTCATGACACCTTCGAGCGGCAGCAGGTAATTCAAAACCGTGAAGATCGATTTCTTGATCTCGCCGCCATAGGCCGTATCGCCGATGATGCATAGACGCTCATCGAAATTCAAGATAATGAAAGTATTCGACCGGGTCGTGTCAACCGGCTCAAATGCTTTGAAGCTTGGAACGCAGACGACCGTAAAATCGGGCGTATGCTGCCGATACTCCTCGTATGTCTTCGGCAGGATGAACATATTGCGCGCGAACAGGCTGTGCCAGGCATATTCCGCGATGATGCGAACGGGCATGCGATATTCGGGATCTGCCCCAGCGTAACAGTCTTGCACAAAGAGATCGCGTCCCTGAAGATAACCCTGCAAGCGAGTGTAAAGCTGGGCAAAGTTCTCAGGGTTGAATGGTCGGTTGTACTCGCCCCACCATACATGCTCTTCCGTAGACGGCTCCCGGACAACATATTTGTCGTTTGCGGCGCGCGCGGTGTGTTTCCCTGAAACCACGGAAATCGGGCCGCGGTCAGTGATGCGTCCCTCTTTTCGAAAGACGATCTCCTCATAGAGCGACTCCGCCGGGAGATTCCAGTAAACGGTGTTTAGATTGGTCAATCCATGATTGGAGAGGCCAAAGTCGCTCTTCAGTGCCCGGGCTTCCGCCTGAGCGGGCGTGCGAATATCCAGAAGGTTGTTCGTCATAACCAATCCCTGATCAATTTGCGGTCGCCGATATAAATCTCATTCGGTGATTCAGGATCGAGTGCCCAGCGTAAACGCTCCACACCCTCAGTGAGATCTTTGACGCTGCCGGCAAAGCTCAGCCGAAGGTGACCTTCGAACCCGAATGCCGATCCTGGCACGGTAACAACCAACGCTTTCTCGAGCAGGAAAGCAGCCAGTTCTTCAGAGGGCATTTTGTAGGCTTTGAAATCCGGCAGGCAGTAGAATGTACCTTCGGGTTTCGTCACATTCACCCCATTAAAACCCTGCATCTCCTGCATGAGCACGTCACGATTATTCTGTATTGTCATCCGCAGGCTTTCAACGACTGATTGGACGCCGGTAAGCGCGCCCTCCGCGGCTGCCTGCGAGATGACGGAAGGGTTCGACGTCATCTGAGCCTGCACATTCGTCATCACCTCGACGAGCTGGCGAGGCGCGATGACCCACCCAATCCTGAAGCCCGTCATGCCATACAGCTTCGATACACCGTTCACTACGATCAAGCGGCTGCGCTCCAGGTCTTTGTCGGTGAATTGATATGCAGGCGCAGCGCGTTTTCCGTCGAAGACCAGCTTGTGGTAAATATCGTCAAGGATCAGGTAAATGCCCCGGCTCTCGCAAAAATCGACGATTTCCGCAATGAAATCCTCCGAGTAGACGATGCCTGAAGGGTTATTGGGGCTGTTGACGATGATCGCCTTTGTATAAGAGCTTACCGCTTCCTCGATGTCCTCCATCCTGGGATGAAAAGTCCCATCTTCAGGCACAACCGCCACGGGGATGCCGTAGACCATCTTGATCATCTCTGGATAGCTTACCCAGTAAGGCGCCAGCATGATGACCTCATCCTGCGGGTCAACGATCGAAAAAAGAATGTTGTAGATCGATTGCTTGGCGCCGGTCGAGACGATAATATTTTCCGGAGCGACGAGTTTGTTGTAGTGTTCCTCGGTATAACGGATGATCGCCTTCTTCAGCGAGGGAGTCCCATCCGTCGGAGTATATTTGACCTCGCCTGCATTTAGCTTTGCAGCTGACGACAGCAAAGCGTTGATCGGCGCCTTGTTTTTCGGTTCGCCGATTCCCAGATGGATGACCGGCTCGCCTTTATCCCGAAGCAGACGTGCCTTCTCGTTAAGACGAAGAGTGGGAGATTCTTTAATTGTCCTGGCAAGCTGACTGACCGGCATAGACTACTCCTTCGATCTTACCAGCGACTTGCGTTGACGCATTTTAATTTTTTCGCACCAGGCTATTATAGTCCCGATTAGCACCGGACAAAGGAGAGCGAATCTCGAACAGGAGGATCAACTATTCAACAGAGGAAAATAATCCCGCCGCCCCCAAAAGCGCATCCATCTCCAGCGGGATGCCTTTGGATGGCTCAGCTTCGAGCGCCAGTGCACCTTCTGGACAGTGCCGTACACACACTCCACAACCCATGCATTTCTCGAAGACAATTACGGGCAGTTCGGCTTGAAACTGGATCGCCTCAAATGGACACATCTCTTCACAAAGACCACAACCTGCACACTTTTCGCTGTTCAGTACAGACAGATAACCTGAAGATGTCAGCATCGGTGTTCCATTACGCACGGATTGCATCGCACCGCAACAGCAGCAGCAGCAGTTGCAAACAGCGTAAAACCGACCGAGCATAGCATCTTTGAAAAAGGCGTGATGGACGTGGCCA
>CBFDDM010000182.1:0-3017 GCA_965603565.1 uncultured Anaerolineales bacterium
GTAGTGATTATGGGGTTCAGAGTACTCGCATGGGAGTGTGTTGCTACTTACTATGATACATCATTGCACCAGCTGTGCTCGCCTTTGGAGTTATTGGCGGAAGGCGCAGTGGGAAGAATCCTGGTCCATGCAGCCTATGGAGGGTGGGGCAGCAAGAATAATCATCCTGCAATCCCTGCAATGTCTTGGAATGAGCCTTTCCACACCGAATGTCCGAAGCCGCAGGCTGAGGAATCCCCCGTTCGGCTCTCTTTGCAGGGGCGCTTCCTGGCCAAAGGCCTTCCTCTCCCCAGGGTTGGGGAGAGGATCCGGGATCAGGGGCATTCATTAGGGCACCTTGTTCGATGGCTCCGCCATTGCCGTCAGCTTGCTGATGGACTCCACGGAAATCTGAGCCTACGAGTGGATGATAAACTTAGTGTAATCAGAGCGGGCACGACATGTCGTGCCCCTACTCCTTTTGACGGATCCATAGGTGACCCGGTGCCCGGGTGCTTGATCCCTGATCACTGATTCGTAATCCCCAATCCCCAACCACCAACTCCCCTTATCCCTAATCCCAAACTTATACTATCCTTGGCACGAGCGAATCGAATCGAGGCATCCTTGACCGACGGACCCATCCTCTCTAAATCCACCTTCCTGCGCGGCGTGCAGTGTCGGAAGTCGCTGGCGCTAAACGCATTTCTACCTGATCTGCGCGATACGATCGAGCCCGCGGCTCAGTTCCGCATGCAGCAGGGCATCGAGGTCGGCATGCAGGCACGCCTGCGCTACCCGGGCGGCTCGGTCGGCAGAGTGCCCGATTCGTACGCGGTCTCGCTTGAGCGAACGAGTGAACTGATCCAGGCTGGGGCCCCGGTGATCTACGAGGCAGCCTTCGAGGCGCAAGGTGTGCGCATCGTCGCCGACATCCTCGAACGCACGCTCGCGGGCTGGCGCTTGATCGAGGTTAAATCGACGACCGAGGCCAAACCTGAACATCGCTGGGATGTGGCCGTGCAGATTTATGTGCTGCGTAAAGCGGGACTGCGGATCGCCGATGCAGTGCTTCTGCACCTGAACAAAGAGTATGTTCGGATGGGCGACCTCGACCATCAGATGCTTTTTTCAGAAGAGCCGCTGTTAAGTGAAGTTGATAGTATGCAGGGGGAGGTCGAGCGCGTCATCAACATCTGCAAGGAGACGCTCGCCTCCGGGCTTGTGCCGGATGTGCCCATCGGAGCCCACTGCAACGATCCCGTCGACTGCGACTTCATCGGCTACTGCTGGAAGGACGTGCCCGACCCCTCGGTGTTCGATGTCTACTATATCGGCAGGAAAGCCCACGAACTTTACGCGCACGGTATCGAGCGTATCGAGGATATCCCTGAAGGGCATCCACTCGATAAACGCTCGGTCTTCCACGTCGAGGCGCACAAAGCCGGTGAGCCGGTCGTCAAACCGGATCAAATCGACGAATTCCTGTCGGATCTCTACTATCCGCTTTACTATCTGGATTTCGAGACTTTCGCAACGCCGGTTCCGCCGTTCGATGACCTTTCGCCCTATGAGAAAGTGCCCTTTCAGTATTCGCTGCACATCGAAAGTGAACCGGGTAGACCGCCGTGGCATCACGGCCATCTGGCGGAGGCGGGAAGCGATCCGCGACGGGAGTTCGTCGAGCGGTTGCTTGAGGACACGCAAGGTGAGGGCTCGATCATTGTTTTCTATTTACCCTTCGAACGCAGCGTACTGGCCTCGCTAGCGGAGTCATTCCCTGAATACAAGGACCGGATCGAGCAGCGCATCGGGCGTTTGGTCGATCTGCTTGTACCGTTCCAGCGGCGCTCTTACTGGCACCCGCAGATGGGCGGTTCGAACTCGCTCAAGAAGGTGCTGCCGGTCTTTGCGCCCGAACTCTCTTACGATGATATGCATGTATCCAACGGCGATCAGGCCATGGCGGTTTTTGTCAGCCTCGCTGCTGAGGACGATCCGCAAAAAGTCGATCTGCTTCGAGAAGCGCTCTGGGAGTACTGCAAGCTGGACACGCTGGCGATGGTGCGCATCCTGGATGGGTTGCGGGAAATCGTTTCATCCGGATGGACGGGTGCCTGATCCCAAATCCCAAATCCCTGATTAATTCTATGACCAAACACCCCATCACTCTCGATGGAATTGAGATTGACCTGGAACGCAAGCGCGTGAAGAACGTTAACTTCACGATCTATCCACCCGACGGACGCGTGCGTGTATCCGCGCCGCGCCGGATGCCCAAAGAGAAACTCGAACAGATCATCCGCGCCAGGCTGCCCTGGATCAAGAAGCACCGCGCCCGGATCGTGGATCGCGTGCGGACAAAGCCGCTGCAGTATGTCTCCGGTGAAAAGATCCCTGTGTTCGGTGACGCCTATCGGTTGGAAGTGTATGAACACAACGCCGCCCCGAAAGTCGAATTAGGGGCAAACGGCAGGATCGAATGTTGGGTGCGGACAGGCAGCGATCGAAGCAAACGCGAGAGCGTCCTGAACGAGTGGTATCGGGCTGAGCTCAAGGCGCGCATCCCGCCGCTCATTAACCTTTGGGAACCGGTCATGGGTGTCAAGGTTGCGGAGTGGGGCGTGAAGCGCATGAAGACCCGCTGGGGCAGCTGCAACACGAAAGCGTGCCGTATCTGGGTGAACCTCGAGCTGGCCAAGCACCCGCTCGAGAGGCTCGAGTACATCATCGTGCATGAGATGGTGCACCTGCTCGAGCGCCGGCACAACCAGCGATTTTATGCGTACATGGACCGCTTCCTGCCGGATTGGCGCGCGGAACGGGAGGCGTTGAAAGCAGCGCCGATCGGGATATCGGCCGAGATCGATTAACGGCGTCATATCGCGATAATTTCTTTCATGCATGTCATCGCTCCGTCGCGAAAGAGGTCCCTCACAAAATGTAGCCACGGGCTTCAGCTCGTGCTGGATCTAATCGTCAGCCCGGACAATCCAATGGGTCATGGACTCTTTTGACTATTTACTGCGCAGGCTGAA
>CBFDDM010000183.1:0-3015 GCA_965603565.1 uncultured Anaerolineales bacterium
AATAAATGCAATATGGGCCCGGCGGGAGAATACCCAACCCCGCCACACGCCGCGATCCTTCCGGCAGCCGCTCGAGATCTTTGCGCTGCTCCCGCAGACAAACTGTAAAGTGTGTGGAGAACTGACTTGCTACAGTTTCGCGCTTAAACTAACCGCGGGTGTGAACGAACTCCCTGAATGCACACCCTTATTTGATCCTTCTTCTGACCAGGTAAGACGCGTTTCGCTGGAAAACCTCATGCTCGAGAAGGACCCCACTCAATGAGGATCCCTTTCTCATAGGTACAGCAGGTTCGATCTCATTAGGTTAGCGCAAGTATGCTAGGAAATCTATCCAATGCAGCAGCAAGCTGGACGGCTTGTTTTCTGCGGTAGACTTCCAGATGAATTCCACTGATAATCACCCGCATGCTTTTCTTGCGCGGCTTCGTCATGGGCATCTCCATCGCAGCACCGGTCGGTCCAATCGGTGCGCTCTGCATTCGCCGATCAGTCAAGAATGGTTGGTTGTCCGGATTCATCTCCGGACTCGGGGCAGCTACGGCGGACATGCTCTACGGCAGCATCGCTGCATTTGGCTTAAAGACCGTATCCGACGTTATGATCAGCGGACAGTCCTGTCTGCGCGGGTTTGGGGGGCTCTTCTTGATCTATCTCGGTTTGCGCACGCTGTTGTCAAAACCCGAGCCGGAGCCCACTCAGGAGCGCAGCCTCGAACTGCTCGGAAGTTACGGCACGACATTCATCCTCACCCTCACGAACCCACTCACGCTGCTGGCCTTTGTCGCCATCTTCACTTCAATCATCCCTTCCGACACCAGGCTCACGACGCTAAAATCGATGCAGATGGTTGCCGGGGTATTTATCGGTTCAAGCGCCTGGTGGATGTTCCTGAGCCTATCGATTGGGGCATTCAGAGAACGATTCAGTGAGCGTTTCAAATATTGGATACAATGGCTCTCGGGTGGGATGATCACACTCTTTGGCCTCGGCGCCTTGATCACATCGCTGTAAGTTAACCAACAATACTTCTTTCTCGACTGGTCCCATAAAAAGGAGAGGTATGAACATTCAGCAACGCATACGTGAACACCGAAAGCGCTGGGCAGAAATCGACCAATGGCAGGATCCCGATCTTACCGACTGCCTCGATTTCATGGCGACGGAGGTGGCCGAGGCGATCGACAAACGCCTAAGAACCTCTGCTCGTTATACACGCAACACGAAGAAAGCAATGCCCACGCCCGAGGAGATTGGCACGGAGGTCTTCGATGCGATCATGATGGGCTGCATCGCGCTAGATCTGCTCGGCCTTGACATCGATGTCATTGCAAAATCGAAACTTGAATTGATGGACCGCAAACGGGGGATCGATACGGAGGCCTGAGCGCAGGACCGTCGACCACTAAAGGAGCAAAGATGTCCGCCATCAAATTAACGCTGGTGCTAATCGTGCTTGGCATGTTCGCATTGATCGTCCTGTTGATGATCCGGGGCGAACGAAAGAGGCGTGCTAAAAGGATCGCACGTGCCGAACAGCTCGGCTTCCTCCCGCTGGCCGAGGTCCCCTCCTCCATCCAGAGGCGTGTCGATTGGCTGCACACCCATCGTGCCAAACAGAAATTAGAGCTTCGCAACCTGGCGACCCTGGAAAGGGGGGATCATTCGCTGTTCCTCTTCGATCTTGTTGACGTCGGCGGTGATGAGAGCAGCACTCTTCAGGGAGATGCGATGCTGGTGGTCTCGTCAGATCTGACCTTGCCGCGCTTCACGATGATGACGAAAATACAACAGGCTGGTATTCTGGCAGAGTGGGCGAACAAAGCGATCCAGTCACTCGTAGAGCGCCGGGGTTATCAACCGATCCGATTGCGCGATCCCGGCATCCAGGATCGTTTCCTGGTCTTTTCAGACGATCCCACACAAACCGCTTCTTTCTTCGAACGCGTTTCGTTTCCGATCTCGCGCCAAATCTCATATGTTTCCATTGAAGCCGGCGGCGATGCGTTCACATTTGGAACTATTCCACTGCCATCAAGTGGACAGTCTACCTTCGACTCGCTCGAGAGCAGCATGCGTGAAGCCGAGCAATGGTTCCGGCTCTTCCTCAGAGCCACCAATTGAACCAGAAAGATCCATCTCCGAGGTCACAAAATCCTGGTAATTAGGATTATATTATTTTATAATTAGTTGTTCCTAATTTGATAGGGCGTTCTCCACCTATTCCGGATACGTCACAGAGAGGTCAGAGGAACGTCAGTCCAGCGTCGTGTCAGACGACAGCAGTAGGAGTCATAATGACCCTATGACGAAGATCCTCTGGAGAGTACATATAGAAACGGTTAGTATTCTGAGAACATGATCTGGAAGAATATCTTACGCCGCAAGGGTCGCACCTTTCTAACCATCCTGGGCATCAGCGTAGGCGTTGCCGCCATTATTGGTCTCGGCGCGCTGGCAAACGGCTTTGAAGCTGGATACAGCTCGATGCTATCCGGCAGCAAGGCCGATCTTGTCGTCAGCCAGCCGGAAGCGCTGGATATCAGCCTGAGCGCAATCGATGAGGAGATCGGCGATGATCTCGCCGCCCTCTCAGAGGTCGAGGCGGTGAGCGGAATGCTTGAAGGTTTCGTTCAGGCGGAAGGATCCCCCTTCTTCTTCGTTTTCGGGTATCCGCTGGACAGCTTCTTGCTGGACCGGTTCCAAATTGTCGAAGGAAGCGAGTTCAGCACGAGAAATCCGGAGCGAAGTGGGCGGGCGATCTGGATTGGCTCCGCCGCGGCTGAGAGCCAGAACAAAGAAACAGGGGACTCGCTGCGGCTCGGTGACAGCCTCTACAAGGTGGTCGGAATTTACCAGACTGGTGATCCGCTGGAGGACAGCGGAAGCGTGCTCGCACTCGAAGAGGCGCAAATACTGCTGGGAAAACCCCGGCAGGTCAGTCTTTTTTATATCCTGTTGAAAGATCGCGAGCTGGATGATCGACTGATAAACCGCGTCGAAAGGCGCTGGCCG
>CBFDDM010000184.1:0-2882 GCA_965603565.1 uncultured Anaerolineales bacterium
AGATCGATGCCCGCCGAGCCCAGCCAACCCTCAAGCGTCTCCGCATCGCGTCCGGAAATCACGACGACTTTGTTCCGCTCTTCTTGCTTCAAACCTTTCAATATCGAGAGCAGTTCGTCATCCGGCTTGGCAGCTTCCGGGGTTGGTGCAAATGAAACCAATGTTCCATCGTAGTCCAACAGGAGCAGACGGCTATCGGCTTCTTGATAAGCCTCAAGCAGTGATTTGCGCAGGTCACCGCGCAACCGCCGAGGCATATTAGATCGTCGGATATCACGCAGCGATTCCATCTGCGTGATGAAATCAGCCGCCCACCGATGGGTGTCATAGCGCTTCAAGCGAGCTCGCATGACCTTATTGCGCTGGACTTGCTCCTCCACCGGCATGGTCAAAGCTTGCTCGATCGCCTCGACGATCATCTCCTCATCATGCGGGTTGACGATAATCGCCTCACCCATCTCCGCCGCCGCTCCAGCCGTCTCGCTCAAAATGAGCACGCCGGTGTCATCGGTACGCGCGGCGACATACTCTTTCGCGACCAGGTTCATCCCATCCCTGAGCGGGGTCACCAGGGCCACATCCGCCAGCAGATATAACGGTGCCAGTCTCTCAAACGGAAGGAAACGGTAGAGATAGGTGATCGGCGTCCAGCCTGGCAGTCCGAATTCACCGTTGATACGCCCGATCGTTTCATCGACTTGCTTTTTCAGTTGCTGGTATTCGGGGACCTGGGTTCTGGATGGCACCAGCAGCGTGATCAGCGAGACCTTCCCCAACCACTCATGGTGATTGCTCAAAAACTGTTCAAACGCGAGCATGCGCTCGATGATCCCTTTAGTAAAGTCAAGCCGATCGACCGATAAGATGACTTTCTTTCCTTCGATCTGCGTGCGTAGATTCTCAAGTTCGTCCTGCACTTCCGGAATCTCCTGCGCTCCCGAAAAGCGCTCGACATCGACACCCAGCGGAAATGTGTCGACTCTGGCCGTTCGATCCCCGAGGTTCACGCGGCCAAAATCCGCGTCCATACCGAGGATGCGCAGCAAACTGCTCAGGAAGTGACGGGCGTATCCATAACTGTGGAAGCCAATAAGATCGGACCCCAACAGACCACGCAAGATCTCATCACGCCATGGAAGCGTGCGGAAAATCTCATACGAGGGAAAGGGTATATGCAAGAAGTAACCTATGATCGCATCCGGCAGTTCCTTACGGATCATCGCCGGCAGCAGCATGAGGTGATAGTCGTGCACCCAGATCGTATCATCGGGCCCGGCATGTTCGAGCACTTTCTCGCAGAAGTGCTCATTTACCTGCCGATAGCTATCCCACTCTTCGTGTTCGTAGTGTGCGAATTGTGGAAAATAATGGAACAATGGCCAGATACAACCATTGCTGAAACCAAGGTAATACTCATCGAACTGTTTGGCCGATAGGCTCAACGGGACGCTGTCAAACTTATCCTGGAGATCAGATTCGATTTGCTTGAAATCTTGCTTCGAATCGACATTGATCCCCGGCGTCCCGATCCAGATCATCTCCATGTCGTCACGGAGGGCATTCAATGTGGTCGCCAAACCACCCACGCTAGGCGTGTATTCAAACCCGCCGTTGCTGCGACTTACGGTGACAGGCAAACGATTGGAGACGACAATTAACCGCTCGGGAACCGTATTATTTCCATCCATTGATCTCGTCCCTTCAAGGCCTCGAAACTGCCGGCATGGATGATCTGCGTCTAAGTGAAAATTTTAGGATTCGGCCGGCTCCCACTCAGGTTGGTACTTGCGAATCTTTTTCTCGATCTCCTGCTTCTCTTTCAGGGTCTTCGCCTCTTCATACATCGTCTTAAATTTGGAAAGCTTCTTTTTTCGCCGCTGACGACGCGCTCTGTTGCGGTCCTTCTCTCGCAATGGCATAGTTCATAACTCCTTACTACTTGTAACCATAAACTTCGATTGTCTTTACCTAGCACAACTATAACAGACCCGGATGGGATCATAAACCTGACCATCACTTTATTCATCCCGATCTGAGCCACATCATCGCCTGCCCCCCTCTGCGCCCTTCCAAGGATAGAAAACAGCAAGAAAATTGATGAGGGGGCAAGGAGTCCTTGATGGATGCCTGAGATCATCAACATGGCATGATACTACTTTGACCTGCGCGTCAAATTTCGCTCGTGTTTCTCTTGACATACTTTCTAGCGATGGAGGTACCAATTGATGGCCATTACTAAACCAGAGTTTGCTCAGGCATTGAATGAGATTATTGAGGTTGACGGACCTGTCTGCGCATCCTTTTTCATCCCCACCCACGAAGTCGGCGGAGAGTGGCGCGGTGACCGCATTCAGCTCAAAAACCTGGTCCAGGAAGCGAAGAAGACGTTAAAAGAGATGGAGCTGCCCGAAGAGGATATCAAGAAATTGCTTGAGCCAGCCGAGACCATGCTCCAGGATGAAAGTAAATGGGAAGAAATGCGAGAGGGCCTTTCGATTTTTTCATCAACGGATAAGCAATTTACCTTCCGTTTGCCCTTCAGCGTGGAACCCCAGGTTGTGATTGGCGAACGCTTTCATATCAAGCCCACGCTGCCCTGGCTCGCCCGGGACGGCCAGTTTTACATACTTACCCTCAGCCAGAACCGCTTGAGGCTGCTTGAGTGCAACCCTGAGGGCTGTGAGCCTGTTGATCTCGGGCCTACACCAACCAGCATGCAGGAAGCGCTGCAGTATGATGATCCGGAGCGGCGCCTTACGATGCACACCGCCGAGAAACAGGGGGATCGGGTTCCTTCAGGAGATCACGCCATTTTCCACGGTCACGGGGTCGGTTCGGACAACCAGGAGTCTCGTTTGAGAAGGTACTTCCAGTTCGCGGCC
>CBFDDM010000185.1:0-2864 GCA_965603565.1 uncultured Anaerolineales bacterium
CTTGCCATCGGCCGGGGCAAGATCTGCAGTCTGGCCTGATAAAACAATCCCAATCTCATTCAATTGTTTCTTGAAGGCTTCGGTGGTTAGGTTAACGTCATAACCCGGAATTGACTCCATCTTATCGAGCGTCCCTCCAGTGAATCCCAGGCCGCGCCCTGACATCTTACCCACAGGCACACCACACGCAGATACGATCGGGCCCACTACCAGCGTGGTCTTATCACCGACGCCTCCGGTTGAATGTTTATCCAGAGCAATATCCACAACGTCGGACAGATCCAGCTGATCACCCGATTGGGCGAGCGCAAGCGTGAGATCAGAGGTCTCACGCGCCTCCATCCCATTCAGCAACACAGCCATCGCCCACGCGGCGACCTGGTAGTCGGGAATGTCGTCGTACGTAAATCCTTCGATGAAAAAGTGGATCTCTTCTTTTGAAAGCGATCCCCCATCTCTTTTCTTGGTAATGATATCTACAGCGCGCATAGGTCCCTCCCGAGAAAATTATAACGCCGTAATGAGCGCGCTGTGTAACTTATGATTGCCTGCTATAATTCGCCCACTTTAGCTAATAAGAGGTGCCGATGACCAAAGTCGATCAAATTCTCCTCTCCAAGCACATCGTCACCATGGATGCTGATTTCCGCGTCCTGCGCGATGCTGCGCTAGCAATAAAAGGGGACAGTATCGTCGCCGTCGACGAGAAAGAGAAGATTCTCGATTCGTTCGAAGCCGACCAGGTCATCGATTTCGGAGAGATGGCAATCGTCCCCGGTCTGGTGAACGCTCATACACATGTCCCCATGAGTCTTCTGCGTGGACTGGCCGATGATATGCGCCTGGACGTCTGGCTGCTGGGCTACATGATGCCGGTTGAGCGCGAGTTTGTTTCTCCAGAGTTCTGCCGCCTGGGCACGATGATTTCTTGCGCCGAGATGATCCGCAGCGGGATCACCAGCTTCGCTGACATGTACTATTTCGAAGATACGGTCGCAGAAGCCACGGCCATCGCCGGACTTCGTGGCGTGTGTGGTCAGACCGTCTTGAAGTTCCCGGCTCCAGATGCCGATTCTTACGAAGACTCCCTTGCAGCGGCAAGAAATTTCATCAAGAAATGGAAGGGGCACGACCTGATCATCCCTTCCGTTGCGCCGCACGCCGCATACACGACAACACAAGAGATCTTGAGGGCATGCGCGGAACTGGCCGTCGAGCACGACATCCCTCTGCACATCCACATCTCCGAGACTGAAGGCGAGGTTGAGCAGTGGCGGGAAGAAAAAGACATGCCCGTCGTTCCCTGGGTGAAGAAGCTGGGGGTGCTCGACGCCAAGGTCATTGCCGCCCACTGTGTACATATCGACGAAGGCGAAATGCACACGCTTGAACACGCTGATGCAGGCGTTGCTCATAATCCTTCCAGCAATCTCAAGCTCGCCTCAGGCTTTGCGCCTGTCGTCGATATGCTCGATATAGGTTTAAATATCGGCATCGGAACGGATGGCCCGGCTTCAAATAACGATCTTGATATGTTCGAGGAAATGCGTCTGGCTTCGTTTATCGCTAAGGCTGTCACCAATGATCCAACCGCACTTCCAGCCCGAAGAACATTTGAGATGGCCACTATCATGGGCGCCAGAGCGCTGCACATCGATCATCTTGCTGGCTCATTGGAGGTCGGAAAGCGGGCTGATCTGATCGCCATCGACCTGCATACAACCCATAACCTTCCCCATTTCGATCACGATCCGGATGCGATTTACTCCCGCATCATCTACGCAACGAAAGCTACGGATGTCAGCGATGTGATGGTCAACGGTCAGTGGTTGATGCGTGACAGGCGTCTGCTTACGCTTGAGGAGCAAATCCTTTTTGAGCAGGCTGAAGAGTATGCCCGGAAGATCGATGCCTTCCTGCTCGAGCGCGAAGGGTCGGTGCTCTCTAAATTGATCGCCATCGGTGGTGCGGAGCAGGAACAGAGTTACGAGGTGCAGATCAAGGTCAGGTTAGTCGATCCTTCCAGGGTGAAGGTGAAGATTGAAGAGGGAATCTTCGAAGTGATCCGCACTGCCCACTATTTGGAGTACGACACCTATTTCTCCTTCCCTGAACCGGAAGAAATGCGGCTGCGCTACCGAGAAGATGAATTTGTGGACGGAAAGGGGGAGGTGTACAACGTGCGTGCTCGCCTGACCCTCACCGGGCCTGCAGCCGAAAGGGAGTACCCTAATTCGGTGCTGCTTTCTCGCTCTCGCTTCATCGCTCCAGCGCGTCACACACCGCGCTTTTATCGAGAGTATTTCAAGCCGTGTTCAGAGACCACGATTCAGAAGGATCGCTTGAGGTGGCTCGTCCGTTATGAAGGCTTTGAATTCTTCATCAATATCGACGATATCCATGAACCGGACATCGATGGCTACTTCCTTGAGATAAAAAGCCGGACCTGGTCCCGTAAGGATGCCGAACGTAAAGCTGAGCTTATTTCTGAGATTCTTGAGGCTCTGGAAGTGGGGGATGATGCAGAGGCTGTCACCCTCGAGTACCCGGATTACGTCGAGGAGCGCTGCTAGCAGGCTTATTCGTCCTGCTCCTCAACATTGCCTTCACTTTCGGAGGGGTTGAAGCGCTGTTTCCATTCATAGAGCCGGTTCAGGGCATCGAGCGGGGAGAGGCCATCCAGGTCAAGTTCCTTTAGTTCCTCGAGAAGTGGGCTTCGATCCGGGAAAAGCCTCAGCTGCTGTGCTGATCCGGAGAGCGCACCTTCATACCCGTCCGTCTCCATCTCGCATTGGGCCAGGATCTCCTGCGCCCTGTTGATCACCGGGCGTGGGAATCCAGCAAGCTCTGCCACATGAATGCCA
>CBFDDM010000186.1:0-2822 GCA_965603565.1 uncultured Anaerolineales bacterium
TGGGATCGCTACCGCGACTCGGTCTATGAAGCGAACTATGACCAGGGCAGCTACCGCATTAAGGTCAACACGACAGACACGATGGTTTGGTCGTTGCCGGACCTGGCCTTTGCGAACGTGATCCTTCGCGTTCAAACCTGGCGCTCTGCCGGTCCGGAGGACAATATCTTTGGATTGATTTGCCGATACGAGGGCGCGGACAACTTTATTTTCTTCGTCCTTTCGAGTGATGGTTTCGTGGGAATTGGTCAATACCTGGACGGTAACCGCATATTGCTATCGGATGAATCGCTGCTCCCATTCGAGGGTGTCCGTCCAGGCGACAACATCAATCTGATCGAAGCGCGGTGCATAGGCGAGCAGCTGACGTTAACTATAAACGGCGAGCAAGCTGCTCGGGCACAAGTTGAGACAGTCGCAACGGGCGATGTAGGCATGCTTGCCGGCACGTATATGGAACCCGGTGTAGAGATCCGCTTCGATAATTTCTCAATGCTCCAACCTTGAAAAATATCAACCGGAACTAGTGATGAAATTTTATCTTGACAGCATCGGCTGTCGCCTGAATCAGAGTGAGATCGAGAAATTTGGCCGAGAGATTCGCAGAAACGGGCATCAGCTTACAGCCCGCCCTGAAGAAGCCGATCTTGCCATTGTAAACACATGTGCAGTCACCGCAAAAGCATCTTCAGATTCTCGCACGAGGGCTCGCCAACTGGGGAAACGAACCCGCGAAGGGGTGGTCCTCACCGGCTGTTGGTCAACGCTTGACGTGGAATCCGCACTGGCGCTCCCCAACGTACTGCACGTCGTTCCAAATGCTGCGAAGCCTGGTCTGATCCAGTCCATTTTGACCGCCGATCAGATTGAATTGGTGGGCGGCATGCTGGCGCGGGAGCCTCTACCCGGGCTACGAAGCCGTACACGTGCCTTCATTAAAGTCCAGGATGGCTGCGATCTCAGCTGTACCTTCTGCGTCACGACGATCGCACGCGGCGCCGGTCGAAGTCTGCCGATCGCACAAATTATCGATGACATCCACTATGCACAACGTGGCGGAGCGAAAGAAGTAGTGCTTACTGGCGTCCATCTAGGGTCCTGGGGCCAGGATATGGATCCCATGATGTCGCTGGAGGACCTGATATTTTCGATCCTGAGCGATACGGATATCCAACGCCTGCGTCTATCCTCGCTCGAACCCTGGGATCTTGATGAGGGCTTTTTTTCACTCTGGCAAGACCCCCGCTTATGCCGGCATCTGCACCTCCCACTTCAATCGGGCTCGGACGCCATACTCCGTCGAATGGGGCGTCGAACGACAACACAGGACTTCGCTGAGCTTGTAAGTTCAGCCCGCAGCAGCATTCCAGGCGTGGCGATCACCACTGATATAATCGCCGGATTCCCGGGTGAAACTCCAGACGACTTCCTACAAACTCTCGAGTTTATACGCTCGCTCCATCTAGCCGGTGGCCATATCTTCACTTATTCTGAAAGAAAAGGAACGCCAGCAGCGAGATTCCCGAAGAAGGTCCCAAATAGAATCCGCACAGAGCGCAGTTCTGCGCTCCGGAAAGTAATCAGCGAGAGCCGACACCGTTATTACCGGGATCATCTTGGTTCGAGACAGCCTGTGTTATGGGAAGCAGTTTCTGAAAGTGGGCCTGATGGTTTAGAAATTCGAGGGTGGACAGATAACTATATCCGCGTTCACTACACTGGTCAGCGCAACCTATCCAACGAAATCACACATGTCATCTTGAGCGAGCTTAACTCTGATGGAAACACAGTCAGAGCGAGGCACACAGAATGAAGTCCCCTTTGGTCTACGCCTGGCATTCTTGTTGCATAGAATAGATTGGAGTGGATTGATCACCATCGACGGGTTTCGTTTAACATTTCTGTATGGTCGAGCAAGTAGTACTGACATTCCGCAATAACCACGCATACCCTTGTGTGGCTATGCGAAGTTTTACTCGAAAATGACCTGCCTCCACACATTAGCCTGAAGGTATAATGACAGCATGCTTACAAAAGACAAGATTGAAAATGATCTGAAAGACGCCATGCGAAGCGGCGATGATGTTAAGAAACGCACCCTCCGCATGGTGCTCTCCAACATCAAGCTGGCCGAGGTGGAAAAGCAAGAGTCGCTTGAAGGCGGCGATCTGCTTGCCATCATTCAAAAAGAGGTCAAGTCACGTCAGGAAACGATAGACGAGGCGCAAGAAGCTGGCAGGGACAGCCTGGTTTCATCTACCCAGGCGGAGATCGAGGTTCTGGAAGCCTATCTTCCGGAGCCGCTCTCTAAAGAAGAACTGGAAGAGCTTGTATCCGAAACGATCAGCGAAACCGGCGCGGAAGGGCCTCAGGACATGGGCAATGTGATGAAAGCGATCATGCCGAAGATCAAAGGCCGGGCGGATGGCAAAACGGTTAGCTCGCTCGTCCAGAAGAAACTCGCTGGCTCCTGAGGACTGATGCAAGAAGCGCCTGACGCCCCACCTACAACGATAGAACGACTGCGCAGCATCTGGCTTTCCCTGCGGCTCTGGTTCATTTTAATCCTGGCGATCGGAGGCGTGGTCTTGGCGATCTCCGTACCTATTGGAGGGAGCGCTCAGGCTTTCGGTTTACAAGTCAATGATGTTGCACCACAGGATATTCTGGCGCCATACGCACACTCATACGTAAGCAGCGTCTTGACGGAGCGCGCCCACGAAGCCGCCGCCTCAGGCGTGAGCCAGGTCTACGATCCCCCGGACTCGGGTGTCGCCCGACAGCAAATTGAGCAGCTGAACGCGACCTTAGATTTCATCGAC
>CBFDDM010000187.1:0-2798 GCA_965603565.1 uncultured Anaerolineales bacterium
AATTCGAAGTTACTCGGTTTCTCGCATGCGGCGACAACCGCTTCACCGAGTTTTTCCGCTCCAGCGCCACCGTCTGCCCAATGGGTCGTAACCACAGAATCCTCAGCGCCCTGTTCAATCGAGTATTTCCGGATCAGATCCCATTCTGCTTCTGTGTCCTCCTTGAAGCCATTGACCGCAACGACGACAGGGATCCCAAATTTCTTGGCGTTTTTGATATGCGCACCGAGGTTGCCAAGACCCTTCTCGAGCAGCTCGAGGTTTTCCTCTGTATATTCCTTCGCCAGCGGTGATCCCGGTTTTACTGTGGGGCCGCCGCCATGCATCTTGAGCGCACGTACCGTAGCCACGAGCACGACCGCGTTGGGGATCAGGCCAGAGTAACGGCATTTGATGTCGAAGAATTTCTCCATGCCGATGTCCGCGCCAAAGCCGCTCTCCGTGATGACATAATCGGCGAGCTTGAGCGCGATCTGGTCAGCGACGATGGATGAGTTGCCGTGAGCGATGTTCGCAAACGGGCCGGCGTGCACGAGTGCTGGCTGACCTTCGAGTGTCTGCATCAGCGTCGGCATAATGGCATCTTTCATAAGCACGGTCACGGCACCTGCCACACCGAGATCCTCGAGTGAAACCGGGTTACCCTGCTTATCCAGGCCGATTACAACCTTACCAAACCGCTCGCGCATATCTTTCAGGCTTGTCGTGAGCGCGAGGATGGCCATAATCTCGCTGGCCACCGTGATATCGAAGCCGGTCTTGCGGGGGAAGTTCTCGCTCAAGTCGGCATCATTCAACCCGACCATGATTTCACGCAGTGAGCGATCCGTGACGTCAACCACCCGATTCCATGTGATCGTCTCGGGATCGATGTCTATTCTTTTCACACCCCGGCGCTCAAGGGCTTCATCGGATTGGCGTGATTCGTGGTAAAGACGAGTGTCAATCGCCGCCGAAACCAGGTTGTGTGAGACGGTGATGGCGTGGATATCGCCCGTCAGATGCAGGTTGAAATCCTCCATCGGGATCACCTGGCTGTAACCGCCGCCGGCAGCGCCACCCTTCAAGTTGAAGGTCGGTCCCATGCTGGGCTGACGGATGCAGCACATCACATTTTTGCCTAAACGGGTACCCATCCCCTGAGTTAGACCCACCATTGTTGTGGATTTGCCTTCGCCGAGCGGCGTAGGCGTGATGGCGGTCACGTCAATGTATTTACCCTGTGGTCGGTCTTCGAGCTTCTTAAGAACATCGAGATGGACCTTGGCTTTATATTTGCCATACAGATCCATGTCGTCTTCGGTGAGACCGATCTTTTCAGCAATTTCACGGATTGGTCGAAGGTCTGCCTCCTGTGCGATCTCGATATCCGAAGGAACCGGACGTTTTGGTTTGAGCACCATACGATCATCCTCCTGTTATTTGATGATGAGTCTATGCCGAAAGATCGGCCTAAATGTGTCCAACTTTCTTAGTGTGCACCGAATCTGCGTTGAGAGCAAGAGACATTTTTCACAAATGCCGGGGTCAACCATAACCTTTCCACTGCTCCCTCCCGCCACAGCTTCTGCAAAGGAGACAGGAAAGCTACTTGCACGCGTTTCGAGATCGATGAGCGCAAACACGCCGCTCTACCAAGTTTTGCCCGCTCCATCACACAATAGCAAATGCTGGAGCGAGTCATACAGCAGGCCGATACTGGCGAGGCTGAAAACAAGCGATTGGGTCGAATATCCCACACTAAATGGGACAGAGTACATATTTTCACCCCTTGCCAAGGTTCGCATTTTTTCTTTAGTTGACATTCATCTCATGCTGGTATTCTTTCTGTCACTACGTTTTTTGTGATGTTTTTCACATACTAAGACTAGCAGGCAATCAACTGAATACGCCCGTCGTAAACGCAGAGACCTGAATCGATTTCAAAGTGAAATCGGTCGGGTCACAATACGGCTGTTAGCCAGACAGCGAGGTGTCGTATGATCGAACCCAGCTCCAATGGTTCCTTCCTCCACGAGGTCATGGCGGCGACTCCCGGTGGTGAAGCACTCAAGACGTGCCTTCAATGTGGGACTTGTGGCGGCTCCTGCCCATCAGGACCCGACATGGATCACACACCACGGGCGATCTTCGCGATGATCGAAGCCGGAATGAGGGACGAGGTCTTAAGGAGCAATACACCCTGGTTCTGTGTCTCGTGCTATTTCTGCACGGTACGCTGCCCCAAGGAAATCCCCATCACAGACCTCATGTACACACTGAAACGGATGGCCATCAAAGAGAAGCTGTATGACAGCAGCGCCGCCCCGGATTGGTCGGAGAGCTTTATCGGGTTTGTAGAAACTTACGGGCGCAGTTTTGAGGTCGGATTGGCCACGCGCTACCACCTCACCCACCAACCTTTAAGAAAAGTAAATCTGGGGTCCTTCGCTCTCAACATGCTTTCTAAGGACCGCCTGGCCATCACACCAGAGCGAATCGAGAACATCGATCAACTGCGAGCGATCCTGAATAAAGCGAAAGAACTGGAGGCGGCACTATGAAATTTGGATACTATCCTGGCTGCTCGCTGGGCAGCACCGCCCGCCCCTACGACCTTTCCACGCGAGCGATTAGCGAGCCGTTCGGCCTTGAACTCGTTGAGGTTGATGACTGGAACTGCTGTGGATCGATGGAATACTTCGCCATCAACGCCACCGCAGGCTACGCACTTGTCGGTCGCAACCTGGCGCTCCCAGCCAAAAAAGACGGACTCGAAAAGCTGGTGGCACCTTGCAGCGCGTGCTATCTGAACCTGC
>CBFDDM010000188.1:0-2792 GCA_965603565.1 uncultured Anaerolineales bacterium
CCTGAGGCGTTCAAATCAGAGCGGGACGCAAGCCAGTTTGCGACCAGATACTCTGCCGGGGCTAATTGGCGGCTGATGATCCTTGACCCCGGGGGAACATTGATCGCCTCGAACCGTGAACTCGATTTCCCCCGAGCGGGCACGATCATCGATATCCCTGAATTCGACGCTTCGATTGGTTCAGATCCACTCAGCAGGACCGTCTACAGCAGCAGCATGCAAAGCGATGTGATCGATCTCTGGAGGCCAGTGGCCGATGAGTCAGGAAGTTTGTTGGGTGTGCTGCGTGTCACCCAACCGCTCGAGACCTTGGCGCAAGAGGTCATGCGGGTGCGCGGTCTGATGATCGCCATCATGGTCATGGGACTGGTAGTCGGTACGCTGATCGGCCTCGGCCTGGCGGTGAGTATGGAAAGCCCACTGCGGGAGATGACCACTTCCTTGCTGAGCATGGCGCAGGAGGAGGATCCCCAACCGATAGAGTTGAAAGGACCGCCGGAAATTACAACGCTCTCATCGGCGTTCAATCACCTCATAAACCGCATCCAGGACCTTGAAACCACCCGCAAGAAACTGCTCGCCAACCTGGTGCATGAGCTCGGGCGCCCGTTAGGTGCGATGCGCGCCGCGATCCACGCACTGAAACAGGGAGCGGTGGAAGACACCGAACTAAGGGGCGATCTTCTCTCCGGAATGGACACGCAATCGCGGGATCTTGAGCGGCTGGTCGCTGACCTGACCCACCTCTACGATGAAAGCATGGGGCGTTTTGAGTTGAAGCGTGAGAATGTGGAACTGGGACCGTGGCTGCGAAGTTCAATCGCGCCCTGGAAGGCCCATGCGACCGAAAAAGCGCTTCAGATCGATATTCAAATGGAGAATCTCCCGCCCGGCAGCATCGATCCACAGCGCATGAGTCAGGCAGTCGGAAACCTGATCAACAACGCCATCAAATTCACCCCCAAAGGCGGACAAATTGTCATCAAAGCCCTTTTTGAAGCCCAGATCCTGGTCATCCAGATCGAGGATACCGGACCCGGACTTTCTGAAGATGAGCTCCGCAGCATCTTCACGCCCTTCTACCGTGGGGAACAGGGTACACGTTTTCCCAAGGGCATGGGCCTCGGCTTGAGCATCGCGAGAGATATCGTGCACTCCCACCAAGGCACCATTGAAGCAGAGAACAGAGCGTCGGGAGGAACCCGCTTCACGATCCGCCTGCCGCTTCAGTAAACCCTTCATCCAAGTCGAGGAGCGCGGATCAACCGCGCCGCGATTGTCACAATCACCTGGCCCGCTCAAACCAGCGAGAGCCAGGAGAAAAATGGCTTCTCCACAGGAAGATTTTAGATCCTGGAATATTCAGAGTTGCATCTAAGAAAGCGTTTGTCAAAGGATTCTCCTATCTGCCAGACGGGAGACAACACCATCCATAACAAGGCTTCGATATTCAAGCCCTGCTGAGATCAAAAGAAACTGTGAATGATTATCTCGACGCCTTTATCGGATTCGAGAAAAGATACTCGATCCAATGCATCTAACCGTGCTCAACACCATGTCATCGACAGGGAGGGATTTACTCTAGGCAAATCCAGTCACCATGATAATCTGCGGTCGAGACCGGGGTCCTCATCACTTGTTCGGCTTCAAAGAACCATGCAACTCTTCAGGCTCCCCGGTGAGTAGTTAGTTTTTGCCCGTAGTTCTCCTGGTAAGGCTCATTCCTGGTCAGCATATGATAGACCACGGTAAGCAGACGTCTGGCCACAGCGACTTTAGCCCCCTTCTTTCCACAGCGCTTCGATAGATCCTCGTTCACCAAATACCAGCGTTTACTGGATCTACTGGCCACCATGGCTGCCCGCGTCATGGCGCCACGCAGGAAAGTTGATCCTTCTTTAGAGATACGCCCATGACGCATAACGGTGCCACTATTACGAACTCGGGGCGTCAGCCCGGCCCAGTTACACAACGCCTTGGGGGAGTGAAACCGCTCAACTCCACCGATCTCGGCGACGATCGTTATAGCAATGGTTTTACCCACCCCTGGAATGCTGGTGAGCAGTCTAACCGCAGCCTTTTGCCCCGGCGCGAGTTCCAGGCTCTGCTCTATGGCTTCAATGTGCTCATCAATCTGATCGATCAGTGCCAGGTGCTCAGTGATCACTCGCGTGGCTGCAGGGCGCAGCCGCTCTCCGTCTATCAACTGAGCCAACCACTCTCGCCCAGCGACGCCGAACAGGTCTGCGGTTGGAGATATGAGATTGTACCTAACCAGCACAGCGTGGATGCGATTCTTGCATTGGGTACGCTGTCGTATTAGAAATTCCCTGTGCCGCACGTACAGCCGCAGGTCTCTGATCTCCTTGGGTGCCGCATAGGCAGTTGGCAGATAGTTCAGACGTGCCATCTGCGCCAGCACGTTGGCGTCGATGCGATCTGTCTTAACCGCGGCTGCGGAGATCGCCTTGAGCTCTTTGGGGTTTGCTAATTCGACACGCACGACATGCTCTGCCAGCAGGTCATACATGAATGGCCAGTTACGAGTGGCTTCGAGGACTGCAAATGTGTCTTTGGGAACATGTGCTTCCAAGTATGAGATTGTTTCGTTGTTCGAAATTTGGCGCTCATCGATTACTTCACCTGCTTTGTCGATCAACACTGTGTATGTCTTTGTCCGATGAAGATCGATTCCAAGGTAAAATGAATACATATCGTTCCTCCTTTTTTAGACTGAGTTTGTGGTTATTCCCAGTCTAGCAGAGAAGGAGGAACGCTTTCATGCTATCACT
>CBFDDM010000189.1:0-2785 GCA_965603565.1 uncultured Anaerolineales bacterium
TGCTCCTACCTATATCAAGGCGCTTCGCCCACCGAAACGACACAGTTCGTCGTCAGCGCTGCCCAGGGCGAGGAAGCCAAGTCGCTCACGCTCCTGAGCCTTGGCATGCTCGCCGGTTTCGCCGGTGACGCCTCACTCCAGGAAGAATTCGAAGCCGTCAATAAACAAGCGCCTTCGCTGAGCCTGATCGAGCTGATCGAGCTGCTGGGCAACCTGCTTGAGCAAACCGGTCTCAATGTCGACTTTCAATCGGAGGGAGCCACCGCATCGCTAGCCGTCGCCTATGAGAGCGAAACCTACCAGCAGGCAACCATCGTGTACGTTGAGGAAGACACCTATGTCTCGATTAACCAGGTGGGTTCTTTGCCCCTTCTCGAGACGGATGAATTGGCAACGCTCGCGGAGAGCGCCTTCGCAGAACTGCCGCCAGCGTTCTACATGCTGGATCCCGGAGCGGACAGTTCCATCCAGATCCAGATCGGTGAGGAGACCACAGTCCCGGAAGCCACCCCCAAACAAGAAACGGCGGACGAAGGCCTGGTCTGGGTCGGAACTGGCAACTCCGGACAGGTGCTGGTCATCGATCCGGAAAGTGATGATGTGCTCGCCACGATCGATGCCGCTCGATTCACTCGGGACATCGCGATCGAGGGAGATCAGGTCTGGGTTATCAACGAGATCGGTGGGGTTATCCGCCGTTTCGACCCAGATTCATTCTCCGTAGTGGAGCAGAAGAATCTCCAAAAGAACGTTCTGCGGGCTGACCTGCACGAAGGGACCTTATGGATCTCAGGCGAAATCGGAATCAAACAGCTGAATCTCGAAGAAGGGTTCTTCCGGGATGTGGTTTACAACCGCTGCTACGATATTGTCGTCGGGGACACCGCCATTTGGTCGAGCCAGACTCTGGATCAGCAGGTATTAAAGATTGACCCGGAAAGCCGCGATGTCGTCGCAACCGTGAAATTCGAGGGGCAGCCAACGGATCTCGACTACGGAAATGGCATGCTCTGGGTTGTGCTCTACGACCGCAACGAAATCGTGGGGGTCAATCCATCCACTGAGCAGATCGCAACCACCTTCACCATACCCTCGGTCATCCACGCCATTACATACCACCAGGGCAAGCTCTGGTACACAGGCCCGACCTCGATCAACTATATCGATCTGGCGACGATGGAGATGGGCAGCTTCACGACATCGTACCCGCCGAATGATATTGAGATCTTCGACGGATCGATCTGGATCACCAGCCCAAATAAAAACGCGATCGTGCGCTTCAACCTGGAGACGTTCAAGGCGGAGGCAGTCATTGTGGTAGAGGGTGACCCGTGGGTCATTGCTGCGGGAGGATAAAAAAATTAGGGATCTGGGATCAGGAATCAGGGACTAGGGATAAGGGATCAGGCACCTGGGCTCCAAGTAGAAAATCCATTCGAATGCCAGCAGACCCCTGTTTGATCCTGAGAGCAGAGAGAAGGATGTGCTCTTAAGTAAACCAAATTTTTTACACTGAGATACGGTGGCTTTGTCCGCTTATGGTGGTAGGTGCTTTGCATCTGTCATCACGAATTGGCAAGTCCAACGCACAAATCAAACACTCAAGGAGAGATCAACGATGCAAAAAATGCTACCCTGTCTGCTTCTGATCGTGGCCTTGGCAACTGCCTGTGGCACTGCCCCGGCACCGACCGCAGCCCCAACAGAGGAGCCCGCGCTCCAGCCAACTGCTACTGACCTTCCCCCGACGAAGGTACCTACAGAGGTACCTACAGAGGTACCTACGGAAGTCCCCACCGAGCTTCCACCCACGGCGACACCGCTCCCGGAGGGGGTCGTCTTCCGTGATGATTTCAACGGCTCACTCCAGCCGGGCTGGACCTGGCGCAACGAGGATCCCTCGCGCTGGTCCTTCGTCGAGAACGGCTGGCTTGAGATCGCCGGCGATGACATCTCACTCTTTATGGAAGATGAGCGGGGCATGATCAACTTCCTGACCCGCGACCTTCCGGATGGCCAGTTTGAAATCATCACTCATATTCAGGCTGACCCGAACGAGAGTTTTGAGCAGGCCGCGATCTACATCTTCGAGGACGAGGACAACTACATCGCGCTCAACACCGGCTATTGCGGAATTTGCGCTGTCGGCGGACCCGGTTTCTTTATGGAGACCTACATCGATAACAACCCCTTCAGAGATTTTTACCAGATTCGACGGGAAGCCAGCACCACAGAGGTTAAATTGAAGCTTGTGAACAACGGTGAAAGCATAATCGGTTTCTACGCGCTGCCCGATGGCGATTGGCAGCGGGTAGGAGCTTTTGGACACTTCTTCGATTTCAACTCGGTCGGGTTGGGCGCCACAAATTCGAACACAGAAGGGGTCGAAGAGGATGTCGTCGCTCGCTTTGATTACTTTGAAATCAGGCAGCCCTGAGGACCATTGAACGCATCATCAGCGCTGAGCTGGATAATGCGAGACTCCGGATCGGATTGGACCTGCCGTAGATTCTTGCAAAATGCGATGAGCAGAAAGCCCCGACGCACAATCACGTCGGGGCTTTTATGTTTTCATGCTGTGTGGAGATTGAATCCAGATGCCAAATTCTGGATCCTGAAACCTTTACTCGTCATCCTGAACCAGTGGGTTTTCGCTGCTCGAAGAATCTCGTTTGTCGTCCGCAAAGAATCGATGAAAATGACAGGCGATATTCTTCTTCGGGGTTTCACTTCGTGAATGACCGCCGGGGAAATGACCGCCCCTGCAGCCGCAGGGTTCAGCCTG
>CBFDDM010000190.1:0-2744 GCA_965603565.1 uncultured Anaerolineales bacterium
AGGGCGATGACCCTGAGGGCTTCATGGAGCTTCCGGAATGGATCGATTACCTCGATTCGTACGCAGAATTTGTGGATCCACCGGTAAAGGAAGGCGTCGGGGTCACGAGTGTTGAACCCGCTGAAGTAGAAGGCCGGTTCATCGTCCACACCGATGAAAATGATTACATTGCGAGTAATGTTGTTGTTGCAGCGGGTACGTTTCAGGAACCTAGTATCCCAACATTCAGTGAGGACCTAAAAGGGGATATTATGCAAATTCACTCGAGCGAGTACAGCAACCCCAAGCAGCTCCCTGAAGGCGGGGTTCTGGTCGTGGGCAGCGCTCAATCCGGATGCCAGATCGCGGAGGAGCTGAATCAAGCGGGCCGCGAGGTCTACCTATCAACCAGCGCGGTGCGCCGTCTGCCACGCACATATCGTGGTGTGGATTCGATGGACTGGATGGGCAGGATGGGCATCATCGACCAAACTGTCGATGAGCTCGAGTCGCCCGCACAGCGATTTGCGCCTAACCCGCACGTCTCCGGCAAAGATGGCGGTCACACGATCAATCTACACCGCTTCGCCGAAGAAGGCATCCACTTGCTGGGCCATCTTGAGGATGGGAACGACACACGGCTCGAATTCGCAGATGACCTTCACGAAAACTTGAAGTTTGCTGACAAGTTCGCGGAAGAGTTCATGCAGGGAGTAGACAAGTTTAGCGAGAAAGCCGGCCTTGACGTGCCGGAAGAAGATAAGCCGGAACTTTCAACTGGTTACGATGTTCCTATTCAGTCCGAGTTGGACCTGGAGAAAGAAGGTATCAGCACCATCATCTGGGCTACAGGATACGACTTCGATTTCTCGTGGGTTGATTTCCCGATCTACGACAAATTCGGGTATCCAAAACAAGAACGCGGCGTCACCGAGATCCCGGGTTTGTACTTTCTTGGTCTCCACTGGCTGCACACGATCAAATCGGGCCTCCAGGTGGGAGTTGGCGACGACGCCGAGCACATCGCCAGTACCATGCAGTCGCGTGAGCGATCAGAACCCTCGGTAGAATCCGCTGGGGAAACGTCGCACGCCTGAAGAGTATGAGGCTGGCATGATCGAGTTTGGGATAGAGAGCACGATCAATCGGCCGATCGAAGATGTCTTTGAGCGATTGATCGACATCGATTCTTACCCCGAATGGCTGCCGAAGTCGAACATATTCATATCCTGCCGTAAGGTCTCAAAAGGTCCAGTAGGAGCAGGCACCGAGTTTGTCGATGAAACCCACTTCGGGACATTTCAAGGTGTGGTCGAAGAATTCGAACGGCCAACGCGGGTCACATTCACAAACCAGCTGTACTGGCTAGGTCTGAAAGTGCTGGAGTCCCGCCCTGGTTACATCCTGGAGGCGACCGATGCTGGCACGAAGGTGCGCCACATCGCTGAAGCAGAACTTTACGGTCTCTTTAGATTGCTGAAGCCCCTCATTGCCAGGATGGCGATGAAGGAGAGATCCCGCACGGTCGAACAATTGAAAAAATCATTGGAATCAACCTGATATCTACCATGGTCATCTGTCTATTCTGACTCGGGGTCCAACCGGTAGAGCTCGACCTCACCTTTGATAATCATCAATGGCACCCGTCGTTCTTTAATCCATGGATAGTCGTCCTTGAATTCGCTGAAATCATCGTTTGACACGACATTAGCGCCATCGTCTTCAGCAACTTCCAGGATGAAATAATCCGCGTCCGTTCCGGCGGGTGCCTGGCGGATAGTTTTGTCATCGATGAGAGCTTCTAATTGCTGGGGGTCGTCGATTTCATGGCGCAGGCTGGCGTCGATGATGATAATGGGGTCATAACCCTTAGCCTCGAGTGACTTTTTTACAGCGATGATGTTGGAAACCTTCGGCTCATCATCATCGCTGGTCTCGACATAGGCGACGTTAGCGCCGTCGACGACGATCGGCTTTTTCTCTTTTTCACTCATCTGGATACCCCGAGCGGCGAGGTCATGCGCCGAACTTCTCCAGCCGGCCGGCGTTGGCCATCGCCAGCGGCATCAGTTCTTTGGAGGGGATGCGAGGACCCAACCCGCCGGCCCTGCAGACTGACTCTCCAAAGCTCTGGACGTTATCGCTGCGGCAGTATTTACCCCATAGCAGCACGGGCACCGGCTGCCAGCCATGATATTTCATCTGTGAGGGGGTCGAGTGATCCCCGGTGATCAAGATCACATCCGGATTCAATTCGAGGAGATCGGCGAGCAGTTCATCCGCCTGCTCGATAAGCGTTTTCTTCTTCTCAAAATCGCCGTCCTCGCCGGCGCTATCGATTGGTTTGACATGCACGAAGAAGAACTCGAAGTCGTCCCAATGATCGCGCACCGCCTGCATCTCTTCTTCTAAAGACTTGCCGGCGTCGAGCACCTGCATGCCAACCAGCTTAGCCACACCGCGATACATCGGATACTGCGCGAAAGCGGCGGCACGCACCTTGTAGACTTCTTCGAAATCGGGCCAGTCAGGAAGCATCGAGAACCCACGTGTGAGCACCATGTTGGCTGGCTGCTTATCGGCCAGGATCGCTTTCGCTTGCTCAATAAATTGGCGGACATACTCTGCGGTTTGTTCTGCATCCCTGGTCCTGGGGCGCGGGTCCAGTGGCGCCTCGCCCACATCCTGTGGGTCGGTATCCTCGATCTCGCCCGAAAGTCCATCCCCGCGCAATACCAGCAGATAGCGATATTCTTTTACCGGCT
>CBFDDM010000191.1:0-2622 GCA_965603565.1 uncultured Anaerolineales bacterium
GATAATTTCCATCCTGATTTTTGAGCGGTAAACATTATTCTTGTTCAATCCTCAAAGCTGGACCATACGATACGAGTAAAATTTAAGAACAAACACGCTCGTAGACTATTCAAGTTTTGAGTGGGCTCACATGCGCGATCCGGATCAGTTAGCAGCGGGAAGCAGCAACGATATGACAGAAGAGAGACAAAGGCTAGGCCTAAACCCTGAGACCGCCGAGGAAACGCAGCGGATGCCGCAGATCTACGCCGAGAAGATGCACGCTGCCCGAAGTGCACGCAGCATGCAGGGCGAGCGGCGAGTGGTGTCGATCCTTTTTTGTGACGTGAGCGGCTCGACCGAAATGGCGGGCAACCTCGATGCGGAGATCTGGGCCGAGATTATGCATGAAGCCTTTGATTACATGGTCGCCCCAATCTACCGCTACGAGGGGACCGTGGCGCGACTGATGGGTGATGCCATACTGGCTTTTTTCGGCGCACCGATCGCACACGAAGACGACGCCGAGAGAGCGGTGCGAGCGGGACTCGAAATTTTGTCTGGCATTCAACCATTTGCGGATGAAATTAAGGAAGAATTTGGGGCAGACTTCGATGTGCGCGTCGGCATAAACACCGGATCCGTCGTCGTCGGCGAGATTGGCTCTGACCTGGCGATGGAGTACACCGCGATGGGGGATGCTGCCAATGTCGCCGCACGCATGGAGCAGACGGCTCAGCCGGGCAGTGTACAAATCGCCGAGGATACTTACCAGCGGGTAAAAGCGTTTTTTGAAGTTGAGCCGCTTGGCCCGGTAGATCTGAAGGGCAAGGAAGAACCTGTCCACGCCTTTCGGGTGCTCGAAGCCCGCTCAAGACCAAGGCGCACACGCGGGATCGAAGGACTGACGGCGCCGCTGGTAGGTCGAGGTGAGGAGCTGCAAAAACTCAAGCAGGGCGTCCAGGAAGTGGAGGCCGGGCGTGGTGCCATCATAGCACTGGTGGGGGATGCAGGTTTGGGTAAAAGCCGCTTGATCGAGGAGGTCTCAAGCTGGGCGCATGAAAGGGAAGAGGGCAGGACCGAATGGCTCTTCGCTGCTGGTGTTTCATACAACATGTCGCTCCCCTACGGTGTATTCAGGCGCATGTTGCGGACGTTCATCGGTGTGGAGGAATCTTCACCACTTGATTTGACGTCACAAAAGGTCGATGAGTTTGTTGCGCGGGTGCCGCAGGATCTGCAGGATCCTGTAGGAGAGGCCCTCAAGGTGATCCTTGGACTGCAGGTTCAAGCCGATCATCCGGAGATAGACGCAGAGCAACGCAAGCGGGAAATATTCGAGATGATGACCCAGCTCATGCGCTGGTTTGCCGGACAGCACCCAATCGTGATGGTGCTCGATGATTTGCATTGGGCGGATCCTGTCTCTGTTGAATTGATCGTCCATTTCTTCAGCTTGACCGATGAGATCCCTGTGCTCTACCTTTGTTCGCTCCGCCCGCATCGCAACGCCCCCGGATGGCAGATCAAACTACGAGGCGAGACGGATTACCCTCATCGCTATACAGAAATGAACCTGGATCCGCTTAGCGGGTCGCAGAGCGAAGAACTCATCGACGCTCTCTTGCGTGTCTCCAACCTCCCTGACAGCTTGCGAGAATTGGTTAAATCCAAAGCTGAAGGCAACCCATTCTTTGTCGAAGAAGTGATTCGCATGCTGATTGAACAGGGAATCATTAAGCGCGACGAAGAGCGTGACCAGTGGGTTGCGGTCAAAGAGCCTGACGAGGTCATCATCCCGGATAACCTGAATACGCTGCTGACTGCGCGCATCGATCGCTTGCCGGGGGAAGCGCGGACCACTCTGCAGTATGCCGCCGTCATCGGGCGTTCGTTTGATCATCCCGTGCTTGAGAGCGTCGTGGAATTAAACGGCCATCTTCAGGAACATTTAAATATACTCCAGAAGCATGAATTGATCCGTGAGGTCAGACGAGTGCCCGAGGCGGAATACACCTTCACACACGAACTCACCCGCGATGCAGCTTACAGCACCTTGCTGAGGCGGCAGCGGCGACGCTTCCACCGTAAGGTCGGTGAGACGCTGGAATCACTCTATGAGGATCGCCTAGAAGAGTTCGCCGGCCGGCTCGGATATCACTTCCAGCAAGCCGGACAGCAGGAAAAGGCACGGCAGTTCTTCCGCAAGGCGGGAGATCACGCTGCCAATCTCTACGCCACCGGCGAGGCAGTTGATTATTACCAACGCGTGCTGGAGATGTTTCCTGAAAGTGAGGTCGGCTCAGACGACTGGATCCAGCTGCTGCTGAAACTCGGGAGAGTGCACGAGATGAGGGGTAACTGGGAACAGGCGCTATCTCTATACCGGCAGATCGAGCAGCGAGGGATTGAGCAAGACGACCCACAGACAGAATTGGAAGGTCTGCTGCCTCAGGTTACGATTTATTCCGTACCTACGGATGTGCGTGATCGTGACACCGGCCCGGCGCTTGCTGAGAGAGCGCTGCGGATCGCCGAGGCTCTTGAGAATCCGGAAGCAACTGCAAAGACACTCTGGAATCTCCTGCTGCAGCATTTTTACATGGGTCTCAACTACGATGAAGGCGTCGAGTATGGCGAGCG
>CBFDDM010000192.1:0-2619 GCA_965603565.1 uncultured Anaerolineales bacterium
CTGAACCGATCGCGCGATTAAGTTCCGGGCTGCGAACCCTGCTGCGCCGCTGCACGCGACCGGTGCTCACCGTTCCGCACCAGGCAACCAATCTGGGACCGGCACTGCTGGCATTCGACGGCAGTCCGAAATCCCGGGAGGCGCTTTACGTTGCCGCCTACCTCGCTTGCCAATGGGAAATCCCGCTCAGCGTGCTTACGATCGAGGAGGAGGGCGTTGAAACCAAAAAGGTCCAGGATCAGGCTCGGGCCTACCTGGAAGAGCATCAAATTAAAGCCGATTATCGCATCGATAGCGGTGATGCCGCGGAGACAATTCTAACGATGGCTCGCCAGAAATCACTCGGTTGGCTGCTGCTCGGTGGCTACAGCGCCAGCCCAGTCGTTGAAGTCGTCGTAGGCAGTACGGTCGAAACGCTGCTGCGCCGCTCCGAATTTCCGATGTTAATTTGCCGCTAATTCAGAAACGCACCCCGGGCTTTGCGTTCAAGGTATGGCAGATTTCTTAGTCGACCTGCGAAGCCGCAATATGAACGCCAGGAGCGCAAGCAAAGCCAGCATTGCCGTGCCACCCCAGGCGGTCATGGCGACATAGTTCTCTTGTGCTTGCGCGATTGCGATGCCTGCATATGCCCACACAAACACCAGCACATAAGCCGGATCACGCTCGTTGAACGCCATGATACCCGCCAGCACCACGCCAACGACCAGCATCACAATTGCCCATGCCACATCGCTTAAGCCCCAGCCGCCCCACTCAATGTAATAAAGCACTTGTGTGATGTTGGCGATCGTCGCCACAGAGATCCAGCCCAGATAAATGCTGAACGGCACGCGCACCAGCCAGCGCTCGGCTGCGCTGACGGTTTCAGATGTGCGTCTCAGACGAAGGTAAATAGCGATCAACGAGAACAACAGGACTAACATCGCGATCCAGGTCAATAAAAACTGCAGGTAATGCCACAAGAAAAGCCAGACGATGTTCGCGAGCGAGCTCAAGATGAACAGCCCGCCAATGGATTGCAGACGGGGGTTATCAGCCTGGGATGGCAACGCCTGGTAGACCGCGTACCCCAGCAAGCCAAGATAGATCAAGCCCCAGATCGAGAAAACATATCCTGCCGGGACGAATAAGATATCGAAGCGATCGGAAATATCACCCGTGTTCAACCCGTTGAGCGGCAGCGTGTTCGCCGCGATGTTGACGCCAATTACTGCCAGCACAGCGATCACGACCAGTATCTGGCGCAGTATGTTTTTCATTGAGACTCCTCCTGCCTTCCTGTTAGGGGCACGACGCTGCCGTGCCCAATTTAGGTAATTATACGTGGTTGCAACAATCCAACGATAGGGGCTCGATACATTCTGCCCCAATGCCCAATTAAGGTTAAATCCCCACTCTAAGTTCGCTCATCCGCATGGACAATGATCCGATCGTACGTCTCCGGGATGACCACATCTGCAAAAACCTTGTGCTGCGAGATAATTTCGTGCTCCCGGCGCAGCACATCCTCGATAAAGGGTTCAAACGTATCACGACCACGGAGTCTACGAGCTTCAAGCGTCTTTCGGTAATCCCGATCGATGAAAATCCTGAAGTCGATGAAGTTCAAAAGTGATGTGTAAGTCCCCTCGGCGATCAGCACATCGAAGCCCCCTACCTCCATCTCTTCGATATCGATGCGATCCTCCTCGTAGTAAACCAGGGGTTTATATATCTCCGCTTCGCCGCGTTTGAATGAACGCAGATTGGAATCCAGAAAATCGAGCTTGACTTCGTAGGGTCCGACCTGCTCCAGATTCAGCCCGCGCATGGCGTGATTGGTTTTGGGCGGGAAGACAAAATAATCGTCCTGCTGGAGGATGCCAGCAGGTTTGGCATCTGTCAGCAACAGTCTCGCGAGCTCAAATGCCAGTTCGGACTTACCGCAGCCGGACTCGCCGGCGATCGAGATCGTAAATTTCGGGTGCCAGCGCGCTTGAATGACAGGGATCAGTTCCTCTGCACGGGCAGTGTGATGTTCCTTGATGACAAGTTTATCGCCCTGCATACGTATTCGCGTCCTCCTGAAATCCGTCAGCTACGCGCTTCGTTCATCCTCTGAAAGCGCGTCTACCAGGGCGTAGATTTCATCCCTGTCGATGATGTCTGGAAGCGGACCGACCTGGCTCAACTTGCGCTCGACGATCTCACGCGCAAAGAGCACACTGCGTTTGAGTGGGTTGCCGTCCAGCATCGCTACAATGAATCCAGCCCAGAATGCATCGCCTGCACCGGTAGCATCGATAACATCAATCTTCCTCGAAGGGATATGCTCCATATCCCCTTCTTTTGAGATAATGATGCCATCGGAGCCCATCGTGAAGATCACAATCTCGGGACCCATGTTATGGAAGCGGCGGATGTATTCCTCCGGCGAACGGTCACGACCAAAGATGCGCATTGCGTCATCCCGCGAGGGCTTCGCAATTGTCGCATACGCCAGCATGCGCTCCAGCGTGGCGCGCGCGTCACGATAGTCCGGCCAAATCTGTGGGCTGTAGTTGGGATCGAGCGAGATGACCTTGCCGGCCCCGGCGGCGATCTCGAAGGCGTGCTCGACGGCCGAACGGCTCGGCT
>CBFDDM010000193.1:0-2585 GCA_965603565.1 uncultured Anaerolineales bacterium
ACCGCTGCGCTGGCTACCTCAGCTGATTCAGCCTCGGTGGCCATGCCTTCAACGCTGAACGGCATCACGACGATCTGTTCATCCATCATCACCGGCGGGTCTGCATCGGGGAACTCATACTCACCCTCCGCACCGGTATCGACGTGCAGCATGGCGTAAAGAGTCTCCGTCGCTGCTTGCGAATCGATGCTCACCTGCACATCTGTGTTCATACCGCTTTCAACCGCAGCATGACCGATGACAGGTCCTGGCGCGCCATCCGCTTCGGCATGGATCACGATCCAGCCATCTTGCGTGGCTACAACCTCATCAACCGTGACGCTCTCCATTTCGATCATCTGATCGCTGACTGTCACAGATGGAACCGGCTCCATCGCCTCGCCTGCGTTCTCGACTGTAAAGGGCGTGACGACAATCTGGTCCTCAACGCTGACCGGCGGATCTCCCTCTGGAAATTCGTATTCCCCCTCTCCACCGGAGTCGACATGCAGCATGGCGTAGAGAGTCTGCGTCACCGCCTCGCGGTCGATGCTGACCTGAACACCCGTATTGGAGCCTGCTTCAATCGCAGCGTGTCCGATGACCGGCCCCGGCGCGCCGTCTGCTTCGGCGTGGATGACGATCCATCCATTTTCCGCCGCAACGACTTCGTCAACCGTGACGCTGTCCATTTCGATGGCCTGATCGCTGACCGTCACCGAAGGTTCCGGTTCAGGCGCCTCGGTAGGTGCTGGCGGCTCGGTTGCTTCCGGTGTGGCGATCTGCGGCGCACAACCAGCCAGTGCTATGATGAGTACCACGGAAAGCGACAGCAGCAGCCTCATGAATTTTTTGTTCTTCATCTTCGTACTCCTCCTTTGGCTTTCTACTTGCGATCTTTTGTGACGCTGCGATCCGTGAGGACCAAGTCGAAGTTGTCCCTATCAGGCTCTTGTTCCTCGACCGGACCATCGTCACAGGAATAAATGTAGCCAGGAAGGCTTGCGAGAATATTAAAATCTTCCTTTGCGGAGAGAGAATTGAGATAGCCATAAGCATGAGAGCGCATTCGAATGGCTCTCAACAGTGGCTATTTGGGAAGCGAAGAGATGGCGATCGCCTCTTTATATTCGACCACGCTTACGAAGGCATCGGCTCAGATTCCACGGTTAAACATCGCCTTACGGAGTCTGCAACAGATTGATGCACAAACGCAGTGATGCTGTCACCGACTTGAAGCTGGGTGCTGCCATGCGGGATCAAGATGCGTCCATCCCGCCGGATCGAGACAAGCACGCAATCTTCCGGGAGCATCCCGGCCAACTCCTGCACCGACTTGCCCACCGCGTGGTCCCCTTCTGATAGTCTGATCTCGATAAACTCGGTGCCATCGATGTTGCGCAGATGCATGCGTTTTACACGGTGCTGCAGTTCGGCACGGCGGGTGAGACCGACGTTGTAGGCATCGACGATGTCCTCGCGCCGGACCATGCCAAGCAACTCGTCGGGATCTTCCCGGGAAACAACTGGAAGCCGTCCGAGCCCGCGACGCCCCATTCGCTGGAGCGCCTCGCCAAT
Organism: uncultured Anaerolineales bacterium; assembly: GCA_965603565.1. Classification (GTDB taxonomy): domain Bacteria; phylum Chloroflexota; class Anaerolineae; order Anaerolineales; family E44-bin32; genus E44-bin32. The sequence continues at coordinate 1,558 of CBFDDM010000193.1, forward strand.
GCTTTCGTCAGGATAAGCGACGACCAGTTGATCGTGCGGCGTGCCGATTTCAGATGCTTTAGCCTTTCTAGAGACGTTCCGGGCGATGGCCTGATCGACGTCTGTGACGGTGACCACACCTACCAGCCTGCCCGCATCATCGACGAGTGGGAAACCATGGTGGCGGGTTTGACTCAGGAGTTCAGAGATACCTACCAGGGTCATCTGCGCCGAGACGGGTTCGATGTTGGTCGTCATCACCTCGCCAACCGACACGCTCTGCATCACGTCGATATCGTGCCCACGCTGCAGGCGAACGCCCCTGCGGCTCAGCTTCAGTGTGTAAATAGACTCGCCCCCCAGCATACGCTGTGCCAGGAGTGTGGCGATCACGACGGTCAACATCAGCGGAAGGATGATGCGGTAGTCGCCTGTCAATTCGAACAGGATCAACGCAGCCGTGATCGGCGCGTGCGCGCCAGCAGCAAAGACCGCAGCCATGCCGACGAGAGCATACGCGCCAGGCGGCGCGGTGATCTCGGGGAAAAGCATATTCGCGCCAAGCCCAAACGCCGTTCCGAGCATCGAGCCCATGAAGAGCGACGGGGCGAACACGCCTCCCGAACCTCCGGAGCCCAGGGTAAGATCGGTTGCCAGCAATTTAAGCACGAGCAGGATGAGCACTGCGCCAAGCAGGAGTTCATTGCTTAATGCGCTCTCGATCACATCGTAGCCGACATTGTAGATTTGCGGCATGCGCTCCCATGTGAGGTTGGTCACGAGTGGATAGACAAGAGCGACAATCCCCAGAAGCGCACCGCCAACTGCGGGCTTGAACCATTCAGGCACCGATTTCCAGGAATCGAAGAGGTCCTCCGACCAGTAGAGCGAGCGCACGAAGATCACGCCCAAGAACGCCGCCAGCACGCCGAGGATTGGGTAGAGACCATATTCCCAGACGCTCACGATGGAATATTGCGTGGTGACAGGAAAAGCAGGTACATTGCCAAACACAGCTTGACCGATCGTGCTCGCCGCCACAGCTGAGA
>CBFDDM010000194.1:0-2559 GCA_965603565.1 uncultured Anaerolineales bacterium
TGCTTGAGGGTCTTGAATCCCTCCATGTCGATGGCACTGTGGTGTACGAAGACCTCACTTTTATCCTCGTCATCCATCATGACAAAGCCGTAGCCCTTGTCATTGTTGAACCATTTCATTACGCCCGTTGCCATACTATTTTAACCATCTCCTGAAACTCTGTATCAAATCCCCACTGCCGTCGTATATTATGGCAGTTGTTAAAGCTTTCAGCATCCGAGTAAAATAGTCAAGTAATGGGCTTGGGATATGGGAAAACGCCATCATAGATATAGGTAAGAGATGTAATGAGCGGGTTTGAACTAACGCCGATGAATATGGGACACGATGACGGGGAACATAAGGACGGTGATCGCGGGCTGGCGGTCGAAGAGAGTAAGCCGGCACTAAAACGGCCACCCATGTACAAGGTCATTTTACTGAACGATGACTATACTCCAATGGACTTCGTCGTCCATGTGCTGGAACAGTTTTTCGGCATGGATCGCCATAAAGCGACGCGGGTGATGCTGGCGATACACACTGAAGGCAAAGCTGTTTGCGGGACCTTCGCTCGGGACATAGCCGAAACGAAAGTCGTCCAGGTCTGCGAGCATGCACGGAAGCACGAACACCCGCTCCTTTGCACCATGGAAGCTGCCTAAGCCCACGAGGTAATCATGCTAAGTAAAGAGCTCGAGTTCACCCTGAATCTGGCTTTCAAGGAAGCGCGGGCCAAGCGTCACGAATATATGACGGTGGAGCACCTGCTGCTTGCATTGCTGGATAATCCGTCAGCGGTGGAGGTGCTTCGTGCTTGCGGTTCGGACATGGATACGTTACGCCGCGAGCTATCCGCATTTCTGGACGAAACGGTTCCCCTGCTGCCCGAGAACAGCGAGCGCGAAACCCAGCCTACGCTGGGGTTTCAACGCGTTCTGCAGCGGGCGGTTTTTCAGGTTCAGTCCTCGGAAAAAAAGGAGGCCACGGGCGCCAACGTGCTGGCCGCCATCTTCAGTGAAAAAGAATCGCAGGCGGTATTCTTTCTGAACAAACAACAGATTACCCGCCTGGACATCGTCGATTACATCTCTCACGGTATCGCCAAAAACCCGGGGGAAGAGGAGCCGGACGACGAAGACCTGGGCGCGGCTGAAGCCGAGCAGGAGTCCTCTCGCAGCCCTCTGGAATCCTATGCCACCAATCTGAACGAGATGGCCCGCAAAGGTCGCATCGATCCGCTGATTGGTCGCAAATCGGAACTGGAACGGACCATGCAGGTGCTTTGTCGGCGCCGAAAAAATAATCCGCTGTTCGTCGGTGAAGCCGGCGTGGGGAAGACCGCCCTCGCGGAAGGGCTGGCAAAACGCGTGGTGGACGGCGAAGTCCCGGAAGTGTTGGAAGACGCCACAGTGCACTCTCTGGATATGGGCTCGCTCCTCGCCGGCACCAAATACCGGGGTGATTTCGAAAAGCGTCTGAAAGCAGTGCTCGCGCAGCTCAAACGCGAAAAGAATGTCCCCAATGCGGTGCTGTTCATCGACGAGATCCATACCATCATCGGCGCCGGTGCGGCTTCGGGTGGAGCAATGGATGCCTCTAATCTGATTAAACCTGTCCTGGCCTCCGGTGAGCTCAAATGCATCGGATCAACCACTTATCAGGAGTATCGGGGCATCTTCGAGAAGGACCATGCCCTGGCGAGGCGCTTCCAGAAAATAGATGTGCCAGAGCCGACTGCTGACGAAACCTTCCAGATTTTGGAAGGGCTGAAGACACGCTTCGAGTCACATCATAGCGTTCGTTACACGAAGCAGGCTTTGAAAACAGCGGCGGACCTGTCGGCCCGGTATATCCAGGATCGTCATCTGCCGGACAAGGCCATTGACGTCATTGACGAGGCCGGTGCCCAACAGCGGCTGATGCCTGCATCCAAGCGCAAGAAAACGGTGGGTGTAAAGGACATCGAGGGAGTCGTTGCCAAGATGGCACGCATTCCGCCGAAGACGGTCTCCAGCTCGGACAAGGAGAGCTTGAGAAACCTGGAACGGGATTTGAAGTTGATGATCTATGGCCAGGACGAGGCAATCAGCACCCTATCGACGGCGATAAAGATGTCGCGCTCGGGGTTGGGCCAGGATCAGCGGCCCATTGGATCATTCCTGTTTGCAGGACCGACCGGTGTCGGTAAAACCGAGGTGACGCGTCAGCTGGCGCGGGTGCTTGGCATAGAGCTTGTTCGGTTCGACATGTCGGAATACATGGAGCGGCACACGGTTTCGCGCCTCATCGGTGCACCACCGGGATATGTCGGCTTCGATCAGGGCGGCCTGTTGACAGAGGTTATCACCAAGCATCCGCACGCGGTGCTGCTGCTCGACGAAATCGAGAAGGCACACCCGGAGGTCTTCAATCTCCTCTTGCAGGTAATGGATCACGGCACACTGACCGACAACAATGGTCGCAAGGCGGACTTTCGCAATGTGATCATCGTTATGACCACCAACGCGGGTGCCGAACAGTTGGCGAAGCCCTCCATCGGCTTTGCGCCGCAGGACCATTCCACGGATAGCCTGGAAA
>CBFDDM010000195.1:0-2505 GCA_965603565.1 uncultured Anaerolineales bacterium
AAGCAACGCCTGCTGCAAGCGATGCAGGATGCCGTGGATGAACTGGAAGATTACGAATTAGTCCATCGCATCATCCGGCCCGATGGTTCGCAGCGTATCCTGAGGGCGATTGGGCACGTCGAGGTCGACGATCAGGGTGCACCAGAGAGGATGCTCGGGATCAACGAGGACATCACAGAGCGACGTCAATTAGAGCAGGATTATGCGCTGCAAATATCGCTCTACGAAAGCATCGTCAGGGCCCAAAATGATCTCGGACAGGGCGTCTTGATCGTAGAGGAAGACCATATTCTCTACACCAACGAGGCGCTGGAAGAAATCCTGGGGCTACAAATCAGCTCGCTCAAAGACACACAGGCGCTCGTCGATGCACTCGGCGTCGCAACCACATCGCCGCTCGCGCTGGTAATTCGCGGTGAGATCGACCGACCCCACCAATCTATGATCGGACGCGTGACGCTTGAAAACGATCACGTCAAGCACCTGGAATACGCCGCGACCACGATCGGGGTCCACGATCACCATCACATGATCGTCTTAATGCGCGATATCAGCCGCCGGGTCAAGTTCGAGCGCGAACTGGAACAGTCGCGCGATAAACTGCGCGAATCGTACGCCTACCTTAATCGCGCCGTTGAGGATGAACGCGCACGCATTTCCCGGGAAATCCACGACGAACTCGGGCAGCATCTGACCGGTTTGAAGATGGACCTTTCCTGGATTGCAGCCAAACTCACAGAGAAGACGGAGAGCATGTCTGCGCTGGTGGATACCACTGTCCAGGACGTCAGGCGCCTGGCAACTGAACTGCGGCCCGGGATTCTGGACGACCTCGGTTTGCTGCCGGCCATTGAGTGGCAGGCGAACGAATTCCATCAGCGCACCGGCATCGCGTGCCCCATCCAGTCTGATCCGGCTATCGAGGTCGAAGATAATGACGTCGCCACGGCGATGTTTCGCATTTTTCAGGAAGCGCTGACGAACATCACCCGCCACGCAAATGCTGGCAAGGTCGAAGTGCGTTTGCTGCAGGACGACCACACCATTAAAATGACCGTTGAAGACGATGGGGTCGGTGTATCAGACGAGACCCTCTACGGCGATAAACCCATATCACTGGGGCTGTTCGGCATGCGCGAACGGGCGGAAATACTCGGTGGCAAAGCAGTGATTATGCCTGGAGCCACGCACGGCACGATCGTTGAGGTGGAATTGCCGCTCAGCCCGGTAAAAAGTGAGCCTGAAGATGCCGATTGAAGTGCTCATAGCCGACGATCATGCCGTCGTCCGCCGGGGAATCCGCGAGATCCTTTCCGACGTGCCCGACATCGATCTCTGCGGTGAGGTTTCAAGTGCCGAACAGGTTCTGGCGATGGTGCGTGAACGCCGTTGGGATGCGCTCGTGCTCGATTTAAGCATGCCGGGGATGTCCGGGCTTGACCTGCTCTATGAACTGAAGCGGTCCCATCCGGAACTGCCGATCTTGATCCTCAGCGTCCACGACCCGGAGCAGTATGCCGTACGCCTGATCAAAGCCGGCGCGTCGGGATACCTCAACAAGGAGAGCGCCCCGGAGCAGTTGGTCGCAGCCATTCGAAAGATTGCAAAAGGTGGCCGCTACCTCACGGCCGAGACCGGTGAACTGCTCGCCGATCATCTCGCTGAGCCGCACTCCGAGCAGCCCCATTTGACACTATCCGACCGTGAATTCCAGGTTATGGCGGCGCTCGCCTCCGGAAAGCGCATCAAGAACATTGCCACAGATCTATCGCTCAGCCCCAAGACGATAAGCACCTACCGTAGAAGGGCGCTGGAGAAGCTCGGACTTGAAACTGACGCCGAGCTCGTCCAGTATGCCATCCGCCAGGGTCTCGATCTGTCCTGAGACCCGACACCTACCTTCTCCCCACCAACGAATTGTAAGCCTTTACCTACACGCTCAATCGCGTTCCTCTGACAAGTCTCTCAACCAAACCCTATATCAAAAACCCTCCCGGCTTCATAAGATGTTAACAGGCCGGTTAATTAGGAAGCAGCAAAGGTGAGGAACGCCGTATGGACGTACTGGTTGCAGATGACTCGAAGCTCGTTCGGGAACACCTGCTCTCTCGACTGAAGGGCCTCCCATACATTAAGCAGCGCCTGGAGGCTGCTGATGCGCGGGAAGCATACGGCCTCACAACCGAGTATCACCCCGACGTGATCGTGGTCGATATCCACATGCCCGGGGATGGGCTTGAGTTGGCCGGCAAACTTGTGAACCTGCCCGATCGACCCGTGATTATCATGCTCACGAATTATGCCCATGACCAATACCGCAAGAGGTCTGCGCAGATAGGCGTGGACTTTTTTTTTGACAAAACAACCGAATTCGACGAGGCGCTCGACGTGCTGGAAGAGCTCGCGATCGCATTCGGGGGTGCGTTTGAGGAGGAAGAGGGTAATGGCGACCTATAACTATAACGGAACAGTTCTCGACAAAGCGCTGCGGTTGCTTATCGTCGA
>CBFDDM010000196.1:0-2461 GCA_965603565.1 uncultured Anaerolineales bacterium
GCTTGTCGCGCTGGTGCCCATGCGCCATCGCTCCGTACGCGTTCCTGAGAAGAATTACCGTCTAATCGCCGGGAAACCGCTCTATGCTCATATCCTGAATACATTGAGTGAGATCGAGCAGTTGGATCGAATCGTGGTGGACACGGACAGCCCGCTGATCCGCGAGGGTGTTGAGAAAGCTTTTCCGCATGTGCAGCTGATCCCACGCCCGGAGCACCTGCTGGGTGAAGATGTACCCATGAACGAGATCCTGCTACATGATGTTTCTGTGGTCGAAGCAGATTGTTACCTGCAGACCCACAGCACGAACCCGCTCATGCGATCGGAGACTTTTCAGGCCGCGATCGACGATTTCATGACGAACCTGGATCGATACGATGCGCTCTTCGGGGTCACGCGTAAGCAGGTGCGTATCTGGGATGATCAAGGCGAACCTATCAACCACGACCCCTCCAGCTTGGAAAAAACACAGGACCTGCCGCCTTATTTCGAGGAAAACTCGTGCGTTTATCTCTTTAAACGGGATGCACTCCTCGACACGAGGAACCGCCTCGGCAAAAAACCCAGGATGTTTGAGGTCCCAGAATTGGAAGCGTTTGATATAGACACAGAGTGGGATTTCAAGTTGGTGGAGACGCTGATCCAATCCGGTCTTGCTGAGGGTTAGCCGTGAAGCATCGATCCTACACACCGAGGAACCGTTAAGCATGGCTGAAGATCTGCATGTACTCGTCTCCGCGCCCTATATGATCCCGGAGTGGTCCCGATTCGAGGATATCTTCGTGGATCGCGGTATCCGCATCACGATCGCTGAGGTCGAAGAACGGCTGGAGGAAGAGCAACTGCTGCACTTTGCAGGCGAAGTCGACGGCGTCATCTGCGGCGACGATCGTTTTTCAGAGAGGGTTCTGGAAGCATTCGCGCCACGCTTGAAAGTGATCTCGAAATGGGGTACCGGGATCGATTCGATCGATCTGGGTACCGCAAAAACCTTAGGCATAAAGGTGTTCAACACACCCGGAGCGTTCACCGAGCCGGTATCGGATAGCGTGATGGCTTACATCCTGGCTTTTGCGCGTGGGACGTACTGGCTTGACCGGGAGATGAAAGCCGGGGGGGGGAATAAGATCCCCGGACGGGCATTGCATGAATGTTCGCTGGGCGTGGTCGGGGTGGGGCGCATCGGCAAAGCTTTGCTGCGCAAGGCGCGAGTTTTCGGCATGCGTCTCTATGGCAATGATATTGTCGAGATCCCGGAAAAGTTCGTGGGGGAGGTGGGTCTCGAAGTCTGCGAGTTTGAGGATTTGCTGGCGAGTTCGGATTTCGTGAGTCTGAACTGCGATCTCAACCCGACCTCGCACCGCTTGATGGACGCAGCTGCGTTTGAAGTCATGCAGCCTTCCGCGTTTTTGATCAACACCGCCAGAGGACCGATCGTGGAGCAATCGGCGTTGATCGAGGCGCTGGAGCGCGGTTCGATCGCCGGCGCAGGCCTGGACGTCTTCGAGGACGAGCCGTTGCCTGAAGGAAGCCCGCTGCGCAATATGCAAAATGTGCTCCTCGCTCCGCACAATTCCAACTCCTCGCCGGTGGCCTGGGAGCGTGTGCACCACAACACGATCCAGAACCTGCTTGATGGCCTCGGGATGGAAGCACCTTCCTTCGAATAAGCTCCGAACACCATCTTGTTTTGGTGGTGACAGCTCTCTCATGCTCTCCTTTTGGGTTGTCATGCTCCTTGATATGATCCGCCCTGGTAACCTGCTTGAGAGCATGGGCAATTGCCGGTTGGCCTGCAAAGAAACTCATCACTGGGCTATACTTGTCTGCGATCACTGAGTGGCGGGATCGATCTCAAAACTCAATTTGAAAACAGTTTCAGAGTTTTTATGGAAGAATTGATCTATCGAGTAAAGCCGCATATCCCCGGCCCGATCTGGCGCACGATGACCAGCCCCTACTGGTGGTGGTATAACCGCGCGCGTCACCAGGTGGCATCGCTATTTGACTCACGATTGGCGGAGAGCCAGCGGCAGGTCCAGCGGTTCCACAATTTACACAAGGGTGAGCGCTGCTTCATCCTCGGGAATGGGCCGAGCCTCAACAAGACAGATTTGAGCCTGCTCGAGAACGAGTTTACGTTCGGGATGAACAGGATCTACCTGCTTTTTCCCGAAATGGGATACGAGACGAGCTTTTTTGTTTCGATCAACACGCTCGTTCTTGAACAATGTGCCGAGGATATCCGCTCGTTGAGCATGCCGCGCTTTATCACCTGGCGCGGCCGCCGATGGTTCGCCGATGAGGTCCACTTTCTGGATACGGATTACACGCCACCGGCTGATTTTTCCGATGACCTGACCGGGCGCATCTTCGAGGGCTCAACGGTCACGTATGTTGCGATGCAAATTGCATATTACATGGGCTTCGACGAGGTTATCTTGATTGGTGTGGATCACAG
>CBFDDM010000197.1:0-2408 GCA_965603565.1 uncultured Anaerolineales bacterium
ATGAGCGGGAGCAACGTCCGGACGCCGTTTCCGGCGGCCTCGCCCGGGACCGGCAGGTCTGCGTTCCGACGACGCATTATTACCGTGCGCACTCATACCAGTTCCTCCTTGCTCAACTGCGAGAAGGCGATCTCTCGATAGGTTTCACAGGTTTCCATCAGCTCATGATGCTTGCCTTTCCCGACCACGCGCCCTTCGTCGAGCACAATGATCTGATCGGCGTTCTTGACCGTGGCCACGCGCTGGGTGACGATCAAAACCGTAGCGTCTCCGGTCCTCTGTTTGAGGGCCTTGCGCAGGGCGGCGTCGGTCCTAAAGTCCAGGGCCGAAAAACTGTCATCGAAAATATAGATGGGGGGTTGCTTGACCAGCGCGCGCGCAATCGCCAGGCGCTGCCTCTGCCCTCCAGAGACATTCGAGCCACCCTGGGCGATCTCGGCGGAGAGACCTTCCGGTTTGGCAAAGATGAACTCGCTGGCCTGCGCGATGTCGGCCGCTTCTACCAACGTCTCACGGCTGGCATAGTGGTCGGCATACAGCAAGTTGCTCTCGATGGTGCCTGAGAAGAGGAAGCCTTCTTGCGGCACGTAGCCGATTCTGTCACGCAGTTCGCCCTGCCTGACCTGGCGGACATCGACTCCATCCAGGTAGATGGCACCCTGGGTCACATCGTGGAAACGGGGGATCAGGTTCACGACGGTAGATTTGCCACAGCCTGTAGAGCCGATGAAGGCTGTTGTTTCTCCGGGCTTGGCTGTGAAGCTGATAGCGTGGAGCACATCCGCGAGCGCGCTAGGATAGCGGAAAGAAACGTCGCGGAACTCGATCTCGCCGGTGAATGGATCCTTGAACTGTTTCGGATCTTTTGGATCGGTAATGAGAAGCTCGGTGTCGAGCACATCAGCGATGCGATCGCCGGATACGGCTGCCCTGGGCAAAAAGATGAACATCATCGACATCATCAAGAAGGCGAACACAATCTGCATGGCGTACTGCATGAACGCGATCATATCCCCCACCTGCATGTTCGATTGGGCGACCTGGTGGGCACCCACCCAGATGATGGCCAGGGACAGGCCGTTCATCAGCAGCATCATCACCGGCATCATGGTCACCATCACCCGAGCAACAAACAGGCTGGTCTCGGTCAGATCGCGATTGGCTCTGTCAAAACGCTCTTCCTCATCCTCCTGCTTGTTGAAGGCTCGGATGACCATCATCCCGGACAGGTTCTCTCGCATGACGAGGTTGAGCCGGTCGATCAGGCTCTGCATGATCTTGAACTTGGGCAAGGATATCGAAAAGACGATCAGAATCAGGCTGAGCAACGCAACTACAGCTACAGCAATGATCCACCACATCTCGGCGCTCTTGTCGATGGCTCGGATGACGCCGCCAATCCCGATGATGGGGGCGTAGAAAACCATGCGCATGATCATAAAGATCACCATCTGCACCTGGGTGACGTCGTTGGTCGAGCGGGTGATCAGGGAGGCTGTCGAGAATTGATCGAATTCGGCGCTCGAGAAGCTCTCTACCTTGGCGAAAGTATCTTTGCGGATGTCGCGCGCCGCCCCGGCAGCCGTTCTCGAGGCCAAGAAGCCGACGCTGATCGTACAGGCCCCGCCAAGCAGCGAGATCAACAACATGAGGCCGCCCGTGCGCAGAATATAGTCCCGTTGGAGCTCGGCCGTGTCCATGCCGAGCGCATCATACTCTGCCTTCACTGCGGCAACCGCCATCTGGTTGACCATGCTATCCCCGAGAGCGGCAAACCCCTCGGTGATCGCTTGGCTCATCTGCGCAACCTGCTCGGCGGGCATTCTCGCCAGCATGGCGAAAACATCCACGCCCTCGGGAATCCTCGAAGGATCAAAGCCGAAATTCTCTGCCATCGGCGGTGCTGTCGACGGATCGGTCATGAACTGCTCGATACCGGAAACCACCACGAGGGCTTTGGCCATGATGGGCTTCAGTGCATCGATTGTGGCCTGATCCACCTCCTGCAGCACATAGATCGGCACCTCGGCCAGGACGGGATAGTCCTCGACGTATTGCTCCGCCTCCGGGGAGGCAGGTTCCACCAACTGATAGGCATCCAATACCAGCGCTTCTTCCTCTGCGCTCATAAAGATCAAGAGCTTGTCCATGTGGCTCTTGCGGATCGCCTCGGGCACAGCGCTCTCCACACCGCCCTGCTGGAGGCCGACGTTCACGATCCTGGAGAGATAGTCGGGCAGCGCCAGATCAGCGTTGGCCTGGACAAACAGCAACGCGATCGACAAAATGATCAGCAGGACATAGGGTCTCAAGTACTTGACTAATCGTAGCATACAAGAATGCTCCTCAAATAGCGGCCTAGCTGCCGGGATCGACAGGCAGCTTGAGGTGGTTTGCCTTGTCGATCA
>CBFDDM010000198.1:0-2377 GCA_965603565.1 uncultured Anaerolineales bacterium
CTTAAAAGTAAGCGGGAGTTAAAGCTTATGCGCAGAGCAGGCTTGATCAACGCCCGCGCGCTGGCCGCTGCCGTAGATGTCGTCAAGCCCGGCGTGACCACCAAAGAGGTCAACCAGGCCGCAGCGGCGGTGTTGGAGAAATACGATGCCACGCCTGCATTTGTCGGCGTTCCGGGAGCTTACCCGTACCCGGCCGAGACAACGATCTCGCTGAACGATGAGCTGGTGCACGGAATCCCGGGCGATCGCCGTTTGAAAGATGGCGATATTGTCAGCATCGACTGCGGCACGGTCTACGGAGGATTTGTGGGGGATTCGGCGTTGACGATTGGTGTCGGCGAGATCTCCAGCGATGCCGAACATCTGTTAGAGGTAACCCGCGAATCGCTTTTCATCGGCATCAAGCAGATGATCGCTGGAAATCGTTCCGGAGATGTATCTGCCGCGATCCAGGCGCACGTTGAGAAAAATGGGTTGCAGGTCGTGCGCGAATATACCGGTCATGGTGTTGGTCACAGCATGCATGAAGACCCGCAGGTGCCCAATTACGGCCAGGCGGGTAAAGGGGTTGAGCTGAAAGAGGGTATGACGATCGCCCTGGAACCGATGGTGCTGGCGGGGACGCCGCAAACAAAGGTTTTGAAGGATCGTTGGACCGTCGCATCCAAGGATGGCAAGCTGACTGCTCATTTTGAGCACACGGTTGCGGTCACTGAAAACGGTCCCTGGATCCTTACTGCGGCTGATGATGATCTAGACGAGGATGCTTGGATTCGTTATAATGAATACTTTGCTGGCCGGCTGGTATCCCAGCCTGGATAGAGGAGCATTAAGATGAAAGTTTCATCCTCTGTACGTAAGCGCTGTCCGAAGTGCAAGATCGTTCGGCGGCGAGGAAAAGTATATGTGATTTGCGAAAATCCACGCCACAAGCAGAGGCAAGGTTAATATGGCACGTATTGAAGGTGTAGACCTCCCGCGTGACAAGCGCGTGGCCATTGGACTTACCTACATTCACGGCATCGGCAAGAGCTCGGCACAAGATGCGCTCGTCGATTCGGGCATTTCGCCTGAAACCAAGGTGAAAGACCTGACCGAAGAAGAGATCACCAAGCTGCGTGAGTACATCTCGCAGAATCTCACTGTTGAGGGTGATCTGCGCCGTGAAGTGCAGATGAATATCAAGCGCTTGATGGAGATTGGCAGCTACCGAGGGCTGCGGCATCGCCGTAGTTTGCCGGTGCGCGGCCAGCGGACACGCACGAACGCGCGCACACGCAAGGGACCGAAGAAGACGGTCGCCGGCCGTGGGCGTCGACGGGGGACTAAGAAGAAGTAAAGCAACGAACGCGCAAACCAGCTCTGGTGAAGGGTTCCTTCCACCCTCCGCGGCAGCCAGGGCAGGCGGCTATCAACGTGCGTTCCGGAAGGCTTAACTGGAGGAATAACGAAAGAATATGGCTAAAAGACAACAAAAAAGCTCACGACGGGGATCAAAGAAACCCACGCGGACATTATCGCATGGACAGGTGCACATTCACGCAACTTTCAACAACACGATCATCACCATCACCGATGTCCAGGGGAACACCGTTCTGTGGGCCAGTGCCGGTTCCTCAGGGTTCAAGGGGTCCCGAAAGAGCACACCCTACGCAGCGCGAATCGCTGCCGGGGAGGTCATTCGGGAAGCAAAGGGGATCGGCTTGCAAGAAGTCGATATCATGGTCAAGGGGCCCGGACCCGGACGGGAAGCCGCAATTCGCGCGGTAATGGCCGAGGAAATTAAGGTGCGTTCGATCAGTGACGTCACCCCGGTTCCGCACAACGGCTGTCGTCCGCCAAAGAAACGCCGCGTATAGGAATTTAGGAAGGAAATCACTCGTAATGTCGAGATATACAGGACCTGTTTGTAAGTTATGCCGCAGGGAGGGCGAGAAGCTCTTCCTGAAGGGGGCGCGCTGCTTCTCACCGAAGTGCGCAATCGAGCGGAGAAGCTATCCGCCGGGTGAGCACGGTCGTGAATCGCAGTTCCGCCGCCGCCGGGTGTCAGACTACAGCCGGCAGCTTCGTGAGAAGCAAAAGACTCGCCGCATCTACGGCATGAAGGAACGCCAGTTCCGGCGTTTCTACAGCAACGCTCTGCAGCAGCGCGGTATGACAGGCGAGAACTTGCTCGCGATGCTCGAACGCCGTCTTGATAATGTGGTCTATCGGCTGGGCTTCGCGGACAGCCGCGCCCAGGCACGCATGCTGGTGACCCACGGTCACTTCAACGTCAACGGTCGTCGGACCGATGTTCCGTCCATGTTGATGGAGAAGGAGGACGAGATCGACGTCCTCGACATAGAGTGGCCGGCAATGCCAGGCACAGCCATCG
>CBFDDM010000199.1:0-2353 GCA_965603565.1 uncultured Anaerolineales bacterium
CAGATGTACAGGATTTCGATGCCTGATTGACGAATTCCCGAATCCTGACCATCATTGACTTAATATCCGCCACCCCGTATACTTAACTCGGCCTACCTCGGAATACTGTATTTCCTCTGGAACACCGTTTTTCCCAGTACTGGCAAATGCAAACGCATCCAAGAGAGCGCTTTTTGCGCTTCGTGAGCGATTTAGCTGCGTGGAGCAGGTCGAGAACCTGTCCACACATTGAACAACTTATTTAAGTAGGTGAAATAGAAAGATTATGAGTAAGAATTTGAACATCATCCCACTTGGTGGGATGGGAGATATTGGTAGAAATTTAACCGTCTACGAATACGGGAGCAACATGATCGTCGTCGACTGCGGCGTCATGTTCCCCGAAAATGATATGTACGGCATCGACCTGGTCCTGCCCGATTTCAGCTATGTCCTTGAAAATCAGGACAAGCTGCGTGGCATCGTGCTCACGCACGGGCATATGGATCACATCGGTGCACTGCCCTATCTGCTGCGCGAGGTTAACGCGCCAGTTTACGGCACACCTCTCACCTTGGGGCTCGTTCGCCGAAAGCTGGAGGAAGCAAACCTGCTCGCCAACAGCGATCTGCGAGCACTGGGAGAGATCGAGCATCTCGGCCCGTTCCGGGTGAAACCTTTCCCGGTGGCACACTCGATCCCCGATTCGGTCGGGCTTGTCATCGAGACGCCCATCGGCAGCATTGTGCACACCGGCGACTATAAGCTCGATGAGACTCCTGCAGGAGGCCGGATTACAGACCTGGAGAAGCTAAGCGCGCTGACGGCCTCCGGCGTACTTGCCATGCTTGGTGACAGCACCAATGCCGATCAGCCCGGTCGCACAGAGACCGAGGCAGTGGTTGGCGAGACGCTTGATCTCCTATTCAAAGAGGCACAGGGTCAGCGCATCATCATCGCCACGTTCTCCTCTGTGCTTGCCAGACTGCAGGAGATCATGTACCTGGCGAAGAAGCACAACCGCAAGGTGGCGCTCACCGGGCGCAGCCTGCTCGAGAATGTTGAGTTGGCGCGTGAACTTGGTTATCTGAAGGTGCCTAAGGGCATGCTCGTTGACATCCACGCCAACACCCCGGCGGAGAACCTGGTGATCCTGTCAACCGGATCGCAAGGTGAGCCACGCTCGGCGCTTAACCGCATGGCAAATGGTCAGCATCGTCAGGTGAGTATACAAGCCGGTGATACCGTGATCATTTCCGGCGGCACGATCCCGGGCAACGAAGAGGACGTCGGGCGCATGCTCAACAACCTTTTCGAACGCGGTGCCAACGTCATCTACGGACCGATGGCAACCGTGCACGTCTCCGGGCATGGTTCCCGTGAGGACATGCGCATGATGCTCGAGGCGGTCAAACCCCGCTTCCTGATCCCTGCCCACGGTGAAGCCCGTCACCTGCACCTGCACGCCAAAATGGCGCAGGAAGCCGGCATGCAGCCACAGAATGTTTTCGTGGTGCGCGACGGCGAACGCTGGGTCACGGACGGTAATAAGGCGTGGATCGAGGAGGGCATCGAGCTCGACGAGGTCTATGTGGACGGACGACTGGTCGGCGAGATCGGCGAGATCGTGATGCGCGACCGTGAGCGCCTCTCACAGGATGGTTTTGTCGTCGCGCTGATCCCGGTCGACAAGAAGAACAAACTTGCCGGTGAGCCGCAGTTCGTCAGCCGTGGCTTCGTCTACTTGAAGGAATCTGGCAAACTGCTCGAGGATGGCCGCAAGCAAGTCAAGCGCCACCACAAGAAAGGCGCCGCACAGCTGCGCCGAGCGCTGGAAGATTTCTTCTACCGCGAGACCAAATCCAGGCCGGTCGTCCTGCCGCGCTACATCCAATCCTGATATCCAAACAAACTAGAAAACGAAAAGTGCCCCTCGTGGGGCGCTTTTTTTTTGTGATCGATCCGGTTGTTCCCGTTTACGATGCATTTATTGATCGACCTGATGGTCATGGGCTTTATTCCCGTCTTCCCGTAGGGGAAATTCATGAACTTTCCCTACGGTCAATTAGCAGGTGATCGATCAAATGGATCGCCTTCTGAAGACTATCGGGCTTGATTTGTAACCTGGCAAGGCTCCCACTTTATTTAGGCGACGCCCTTCTCCTTCCCAGCCGCTGCCAGCAAATCATCAATCTCTCGATCTGCTTCCTCAGGAAGCTGCACAACCTGGTGCTTCTCAAGCATTTCCCGGGCTATGGCGTCTGCCCTCTCATGCAGACTATCGCGACCACCAGCGAGCCAATCTTCATACGATGCGCGCAGCGATACGATCGGCATGTAGCGATCGGCTTGCCAGTTTTCAAAGGTATGATCG
>CBFDDM010000200.1:0-2333 GCA_965603565.1 uncultured Anaerolineales bacterium
GCGCCCACAAATAGCGCACCGACGAACAGCAAGCGCACGATCGACGGGTCGACCTCAAAATACTCTGCTAATCCCCCACACACGCCAGCGATCATGCGATCGCGCCGAGAGCGATACAGCTTTTTCACGTTTTCAGACATGGTCGGTTCTCCTTCTGTGCATACCATTCTTCAAATACCTATACGTACGATTACCCTCTTGAGTTGCAGTGCGCCTCCAAAAGTTAGAAGAAGCCTCTGAAGACAAGCAGCAACCCAAACAGGAAAATCGGCACACCCACAACGGCGCCGATGACCGTGATCGAGATCACCACGCCGACGATCATCAGCACAAGCCCGAGAATGATCGCGATCAATCGGCCCGTGAGCTCAAGTATCCACGTGACCAAGCGCCACAAAGCGACAAATGGCCATAAGATCCATGGCGTTCGTTTATGTTCTTCCATCGTATCTCCTCTGGTAGATTTGATCCACCTTTTATACGTAAACGGGGTGAGTTCGTCTCATCAAAGTCCAATTTAATCGTAATAGAAGAGAGCGCAGCACTTATCCCGCGGGCTGACAATCCGCTGACGGAAGGATCTTGCATTAATGGCTCAGGAGGAATTAATCACGGATTGTATCTCACTAGATGACCGCGCCGGTCGCCGCCCAGCCGAAGTTCATCATAGGCGAAATTCGTGAATTTCGCCTACAGAAAGGACACGTTTCGGTGAAACTGGGGACGAAGCGATCGCATTTTTCCAAGGGGAAGATTGCCACGGCACCAACGGTGCCTCGCAATGACAAGAAAACTCTGGGTGCCGGGGTGACCGAGTGCCCAAATTGGTAATCCCGAACTACCCCATTTCCCTCACCCCATATAAACTATTTAACAAGGAGGAACCCATGCCCCCTTTCGACCACTTCGATTTCCTTGCACCCCTCTATGATCGCGTAATCAGCGTCCCTGATGAATACAAACTGGACGAACTGCTTGAGCTGCCGATCGAGGGCCGCCTGCTCGACGCAGGCGGCGGTACCGGACGCATCGCCGAGCGACTGAAGGACCGAGTCGGGCAGCTGACCATCGCCGACGCCTCCCTGCCCATGCTGCGTCAGGCGCACGAGAAAGCCTGCTGCCATGTGACCGCAGCACACACCGAGCGCCTGCCGTTTGCCGATGAAAGTTTTGAGCGCATCATCGTCATCGATGCCTACCATCATCTCACTGATCAACCGGAGAGTCTGCGCGAGTTCGTACGCCTCGTCGCGCCCGACGGTTGGCTGGTAATCGAGGAGCCGGATATCGATCACTTCGGGGTCAAATTGGTAGCGCTAGCGGAGAAACTGGCGCTCATGCGCAGCCATTTCGAACGCGCCGAGAGGATCGCCGGTCGGCTCGATGGATTAGGCGTATCGATTGAGATTGTCAGGGAAAATCACAACTATTGGATCATAGCTAAAAAATAACACATCAAGTCCCCGGCACTTTTCGAGTACCGGGGACTTGTTTGTTCAGCTCACGACCGCTACATGGCACGGCGTGGTTCCGGCCATCCATACAGGACGTGGATCACTCCTCCAGGTCGTATCCCTCCCCGAAATCGATCCCATAGCGCCAGGAATCGGCAAACGTCTCGTAGCCCGTGCCACTACGGGCGTAGTCCATCGCCGCCTGGAAAGGGGCAACGACGCCCATACGCATCCCCTCCCCGATGTGCAGGATCGTGGCGATCGAATCCGGCGGCTCAGGCGCCGGTTCGCACTTATGGTAGGCCTCCAGGATGACGCTCTGCACATCGAGCACAAGCCGCTCGAACTCGTACTCGTAGGATGGCTCGGCGATCTCGACGACGACGAAGAACTCCTCGTCCTCATCGGGCAGCGTCCCGAAGTCGACGAGCAGAACCTGCGCCTTCTGGGCCGTCAGATCCTGCTCGATGAATGTGCTCCATTCAGCGTACTCGGACTTCCTCAGCCAGTTCCCGAGGTCGGTGCGGCTCAGGAAGACAGCGAACAAGGCGGTTAAGATCGCCAGGGCGGTGAAGAGCAGGCGGGTGCTTTCATTGCGTGAGCGCATTGCACACCTCTTGAGCGGGATACCAGAGTTCGTGTTCGACTATTTCGTTATCATTCCATAAACAGGTGCGCAAATCAACAGGCAAACCCCCTGACGATGGCGGGCCGCGCCCCTCCGTTTGCCTCCAGGTCTAAGAATTTCCGCCACGCGATTGGGCACTCACGTAGTCCTGTCTGTTGCTAACCTATTTGCCGGGTCAGCCGGATTCAACGCACCGGTTCTTTGACTACTGCCTCACATTGCTGTACGATGGATCCACTCCATAGGACCTT
>CBFDDM010000201.1:0-2291 GCA_965603565.1 uncultured Anaerolineales bacterium
TCGAACATGCCGGCATTCCCGACCAGATCATTCTGCGCATCAACCAGCACATCGGTGAGGAGAACGAACCCCTGGTCAAGGTCGGCCAGCGCGGCTATTCGATGGGCGATGTCGGCGAGGCGCGGGAACGGCGCCACAACCTACTGCGCCCATATCAGGTCGACGAGGCGCTCATGGCCCGGGCTAAGCCCGACGCCATGTTTCTGCACTGCCTGCCGGCTCATCGTGGAGACGAAATAACCGATGATGTCATCGACGGTCCGCAGTCGGTCGTTTTCGACCAGGCAGAGAATCGCATGCATCTGCAAATGGCTTTACTTGACTGGCTGCTATCTGAAAAACGCGGAAATATCTGAAGGAGATCAACTCGAGTATGAGCATCCAAAAAGCTGTATTGGCCTATTCCGGGGGCTTGGACACCTCGATCATCTTGAAATGGCTCATTGAAACCTACCAATGCGAAGTGGTTGCATTTGCGGCTGACCTTGGGCAGGCGGAAGAACTGGAAGGTCTGGAAGCCAAGGCAAAATCAACAGGCGCCGTCAAGGCGCGCATCGAGGACCTTAAAGAAGAGTTTGTGAAGGATTTTGTTTTCCCGGCTTTTCGCGCCAACGCCGTTTATGAAGGACAATACCTGCTTGGCACATCGATTGCCCGACCTCTGATTGCCAAACGGCAAATTGAGATAGCGCATGAAGAAAGGGCCGATGCGGTCAGTCATGGCGCCACCGGCAAAGGAAACGATCAGGTTCGGTTTGAGCTCACCTACATGGCTCTGGATCCCGCCATCAAAGTCATCGCTCCGTGGCGGGAATGGGATTTGAAGTCGCGCAAGGCGTTGGTTGAATTCGCTCAAAAGCATGGCATCCCTGTGCCCGTTACGCAGGAAAAACCTTACAGCTGCGACAGAAACCTTCTGCATATCAGCTATGAAGGGGGCATACTCGAAGACCCCTGGCGAGAGCCCGATGAGAAAATGTTCACTCTGACCGCCTCACCGGAACGGTCGCCCGAACGTCCAGAGGTGGTTGAGATCGAATTCGAGCGCGGAGATCCCGTAGCGATCAACGGCGAACGGCTCACTCCTGCTGCTTTGCTGCAGCGTCTCAACGAGACGGGAGGAAAGCATGGTGTCGGCCGGGTTGATATGGTAGAAAGTCGATTCGTCGGGATGAAATCCAGAGGGGTTTACGAAACTCCGGGGGGAACGATCATGCGCATAGCTCACAGAGCGGTGGAATCCATCACCATGGATCGAGAAGTCATGCACATACGAGATTCCCTCATTCCGCAATATTCGCGCATGATCTATAACGGTTTCTGGTATGCTCCCGAAATGCGCCTCCTGCAGAATACCATGGATATGGCGCAGGAAAATGTCTGGGGAACGGCAAGGCTGAAGCTATACAAGGGAAACTGCCGGGTGAGTGGCCGTAAATCCGATCGATCCCTTTACCAACCCAGCTTTGCCACCTTTGAGGAAGACCAGGTCTATCGGCAAGACGATGCCAATGGGTTCATAAGACTGCAGGGCCTTCGACTGAGAATTGAATCTCTCGTGCGCGGTCAGGCGACGAGATGAGGTAAAGGAGATACCTTTTATGGGGGAAAAGGTCTGGCAGGGTCGTTTCGATCAACCCACGAACAAGCTTGTGGAAGAGTATTCGGCTTCCATTCATGTTGACAGCAGGCTCTATCGCTATGATATCCAAGGCAGTATTGCCCATTGCCGAATGCTTGCAGAGTGCAAAATCATCAGTCACGATGAAGCGTCGCTTATCATCGAGAATCTTGGCGAAATTCAACGCGAGATCGAACGCGGCAAGCTGCATTTGGAATCTTCCATGGAAGACATTCACATGGCTGTAGAGCAGCGCTTGATCCAAAAGATCGGCGAAGTTGGGGGCAGGCTCCATACCGCGCGCAGTAGAAACGACCAAATCTGCCTCGACATGCGCCTCTATATGCGCGACGTACTCTACCTGTCCCGTGCCTTGCTGCTCGATGTCCAGAAGGTCTTGATATCACTTGCCGAACAAAACCTGGATGTCATCATGCCGGGGTATACGCATCTGCAACACGCCCAGCCGGTTTTGCTGGCTCATCATCTAATGGCCTATTTCGAAATGTTCGAACGCGATGACGAGCGCCTGGCGGGTTGTTTCACGAATGGCATTCTCCACACTTTCGGAGGTTACCGGCAGAAGGCCGATGGCCGTCAGAGAACCGAGAAGAACCATGTTGACGGAAAGGATATTTCCGGCCTCTTCGGCTGCGGCGGTCGCATCGAA
>CBFDDM010000202.1:0-2279 GCA_965603565.1 uncultured Anaerolineales bacterium
TTTCTCGCATTCGGCCGGATGGTTCGCGTTCGTCTTTGTCCTGCGGTAGTGCTCGAGCATGATCTCCAGCGGCTGGCCATCGAGATCAGGCCTTTGTTGCAGAAAGCGGTCGAACCGAAGGCTAATGACCTCCGCCGCCTCATACCGGTAACCCCTGCGCTTCATCCGCTCGACATGGTCGCGCAGCAACTCGCCCAGGGCGCTTTCGAACGGTCGGGGTTGCCGCAACTCCTCGAGTGCCTGATTGGGATCAGGAGCCATCAAAGCCCGTATAATGCCGGTGTCGCTGCGGGCATTATAGGCACGGCGAAGGTCGGAGATCGGATTGCTCTCAATCCTTCCATCATCCGCCAGGGCATCAAGGAAGCGGGTAACAATACGGGCGCGGTGCTGCATCGTTGAGCGGGCCCAGACCTCACCGCGCTCACGCAACCAGTATTCAAGTGTTTGCCGGTTGGTAGCGCCAAACCGCAACGCCACCTGCCGGAAGCTGTTCAGCGCTTGCCGATAGTAGATGGGCGTTATCGCGTAGTGCAATGGTAGCTGGGCAATGTAGTTTTCGATGATCACATCGCCATTTTCAGGCCAGCGCGTCATTGGATCACCTCCCGGCCCGGAAGGTCGATGGCAATAGCACGCAGGTCTTCGGTGGCAAGCTTCAGATAGGGAACTGTCGCTTCCGGGGATCGGTGTCCCAGCACATCGCCGATGATCTTGCGAGGGGTGGATGCCCGCAGCATGCTGACCGCTCGGGCGTGACGGAAGATATGTGGTCCGCGCTTGCCTGTGAGTTCGATCCCAGCGGCGGCAAGGCGCCGTTTGACCACACCGTAGAGGCCGCCCGCCTTCATCGCCTGATACGGCGCACGACTCCGCACGAAGATGGTGCGCACATCCGTGTCCGGACGACCGTTCCGCAAGTAATGCAGGATCGCTTCGCCAACAGGTTCCATCAGGGGCAGCACGTCCGTGGCATTGGACTTGGAGCGTTGTACTCGAATGGTATCCGCCCGCCAGTTGATATCCTCGATCTGCAGGCGACCGACCTCGCCGGACCGAAGGCCGTAATTGGCAAGAAGCTGCAGGATCGCGTGATCGCGCAATCCCAAGGGCGAGCTGTCCTGCCCCGCAAGTTCGAGCACCGCCGCGACCTGTTCGGTGGTCAGGATCGACGGAATGCCCTCGTAAGCGTAAAGAAGCGGGGCAATCACATGACCCGAGAGATCATCTGGTTGCAGCTTGCTCCGGTGCAGATGCCGCAGGAAGCCGCGCAACCGTTCGGCCACATCCTTAAGCGATTTGCGAGTCAGACCAGGTGCTCTGATGTCCATGTAGGCATCGATGTCGCGCACGCTCAGATCAGCAAAACCGGCTTTTCCGTATCGCTGGATGAGCCATTTGCAAAAATGACGCGCCTCCCACATCAGCGCCGTGATCGAAGGTTCTGCCAGGCCCCGTTCGGCCCTTAGCCATTGCTCATACTGGTCGCAGACCTCTTGGGCGACGCGCTCCGCTTCGTTTGCAGCGGGCGGAGTCGGCGGCCACTCTGGCAAGGCAGAGCGCAGCAAAGCATGAATGCCCGACCGCGGGATCGATGCCCATCTTGGTGCGGGCGAACGTCCGCGATCTTTCTGAAACTGCCGGACTGCGTGGCGCAAGTATTCAGCGACAAAGTCCGCGGTGACGTCGTGCAGGTCAATCTCATGCTCCTCCAGATAGGCAAGGAATTGACCCGCATAGAGGCAATAATTGTGAATGACGGTCGGGCTGTAACGCTGCCGATGCAGGGTGTCGCGAAGCTTTGAAAGTTCCTCAGATTTCGATGATGACATTTGGTTCTCCTTAGTTTTTGGGTCAACCAAGGGAACCTCCTGTCTCAAATAATGCGCAGCAAGGGCGACAGCGCCCCGACCCAACACATTGAAATCAAACGGACTACGAAATTCTCCTCCGCATTATGCCGTCCTCGCGATAATTGCGCGTCCTTCGGTCGGACAAGGGCGCGATCTTTCGGCACGCCGCGGATGCGCAACGTGCCTGCGACTACCTGATTGCCAGATCTGAGAAGGGCAGGGCAGGGGAGAGCGCCGAGGCCGCCTGACAGATAAATCGCTGCACCGCCGCATGGCGGCTTGAAGCCCAGATTCACTTCAAGACATGGCTTTTTCCGGCGGCCATGGCTTATCGACAGCGCGACCCCACATAACCTCAAATTCACTTGGTGGAATAAGTGTAAGGTGTTCCTGCGTGAACTCTAAGAAAGGACCATGAACTAACGA
>CBFDDM010000203.1:0-2228 GCA_965603565.1 uncultured Anaerolineales bacterium
ATGTTAACAATTGTGAAATGGAAACATTTATGCAGTACATCGATGACCTCGAGTCGATCTATGAGATCATTTTCAAACTGCGTGAAGGACGGCCTACGATCGTGCGCGCCTTCGATGCATATAACCCTTTGATCGCTGTATTCAAGGAGCAGGGCGTCTATGAGGACTGCAAAGCCTGTTGGGCTAATTACAATGCTGCGATCCACCAGGCGGCGGATGCGTATAACATACCAGTCGCGGAGGTGGCTGAAGCCTGGAATGGTCCCAACTGGGATCAAGACCCGGTCGCGTTAGGCTATACCAAAGATGACATCCACCCCAACGAAGAAGGCGCCCGCGTGATTGCTGAGGCAATTCGGGCCTTGGGCTATGACCCGGTTATCCCATAATCGGCCGGATTGTTTCCTTCGAGCTAGACCGCCCGGTGCTTGCCGGGCGGTTCTGATCCGTGCTTTCTGGATCCTGACCTGAATTGCTTCTGACAGATTGCTTTTGTATCATCCAACGATCCGTGAAGGTCGGCCTTTCGGGGTAGTGGTATGCCGTCTGGATTCACCACCTCTCCAGTAAGGGAGTTAGAATGCGCGACAATCTTCGAAGCCTCCTGCCAATTTTGATCCTTGCCATCGTCGTGCTTGTCCCCTCAGGGACCAGTAATGCGTTTGTCTACGATCGCCAGATGGGTGCGGACATGTGTCAGTACATGCCGGCAGGTGGGACCCATTTTGCGACGACGGATACTTACTGTCAGCATCACTACCCGCAGAGCGACGGGGAATCTGTAAACGCGATGATCTGGTTCCTGACAGATACTGCAGACCAATGTCCGCGTGTGCGTGACGATATGGATTTCTTACAGGGACAGGTGAGCTCGCTATCTCTTGGTGACTGCGGCTACACAAACATCTTCGCTGGTGCCAGCTCGGCTTACTTTGTTATCCACGACCAGAACGGCTTTTTCCAGGTTTCGGTAGACGCAGCGGGTGAAAGCGGGGCTTCACTGGATCGTGCAATCGCGATTGCAGAACTCATCGAAGCGAACATCCGTGCTGCGGCGAATCCGCCGGCTCAACAGCCTGCCCAGCCGCCTGCCGCTCAACCTGGGAGCGGTCCGTCCACTGCAACAAATCAACCCGGGTTGCCGCTTTGCTCTGAAGCAGCTGCTCTGCTCGAAGGATTCGGAGCGGAGCGGCTGCGCTCAGCAGGGATCCGTGATCCATTACAGAGCTCGATCAAAGTAGACGATGAATTCTTGGTATCGGACTTCCAGGTTGCCATTCGGAACTATAACGAGCAACACCCGGACAATCTCGCTTTCGCCAGCGACAGTATTGAGCAGGTCTCGACGCTGGTATGGATGTTCTCGAACGGTGGTCTGCTTCCTGAAGCGATCACGCGTGAATTCATCACCGGCCATGAGGCTGATCTGATCAGCGCCATCCGGGCGAAAACCCAGGAAAAGGATTCGCAGGGAACTTCTGAGCCGCGCTTATCACCCGGTGAGGTCTTCGAGCTGGCCCTGGAGCTCACCGGGGGTGATGCGAACAGCGCCATGTTGACTGCCCATAATGCCATTCGTGCGGTTGCGCGCGGCGATGGGACCGGTGGCCTGATGGGCGTGAGCGGTCCTTCCCAAGCCTTTATCGAAGACCACCTCATCGAACTGCGCGGTCACGCCGATAACGCCGGACCCTGGTATCACCTCTACGGGACCGGCTACATGGAGATGGTTTCTCAGGGCGATTGGTCTCCCTATATGGCAGCCACGGCAGCCGTTGCGACAGGACTGGTCAACCCGCCAGCCGGGTTGGTGATGGTCGGCGCGGGAGTGCTCTGGCAGCTGGAGGTCAACACGGAAGGTTCAGTAGCCTCGAGATTCTACAACGCGTTGGAACAAATCTACAGGGAACAACTTTCGGGCCGGACACCGGATCCGGAGAAGTTCTGTTTCAACGTGTGGGGGAGTCAGATCGGGAACATGCTCTACGAAAATCTACCCTACGCGAGCACGCGTGGTTTTGCCGGTGAGCCCTTCTCAGATTTCACGAAGCCGGATGTCGGATCGCCTTCCTTTGATGCCGTGAAAGACGTCGCTGAGGCGCGCTTCATGCACGTGATGCAGTCGCCGTTCTCGGTTCAATGGCAGGCCGGGGAGCATCGTATGGTGCTCGACCAGGCGGGTTCGCTTGAGGATGCACGTCTCTATGGGAGCCTACCGGCGCTTTTCT
>CBFDDM010000204.1:0-2155 GCA_965603565.1 uncultured Anaerolineales bacterium
CTCAAGCAGAACCGTTCTTCAGCTTCCCAAGCTTCGATGATCCCGATTCGGTAAGCGAGTCGATGATGCCTTTTCATTCTCCGCTCCAAGGTCTGGCCTCTACGCCCGGTCCGGTCATATTGATTAACAGCATCCTTTCAGGCGTGTTTATCGGCATTCTCAGTGCGAACCTGTTCTCATTGAAGCTGGGGAACCTGATGATCATTTCGACAATCGCGTTGATGCTCGCTTTCACGCTGCATATGGCCTACTCAGCGCGCCTCTGGAACAGGGCGTCAGAAGAAAATCTGGATGCCCGCTTCCCGGCGCGCGATGTATGAATCGCCCCCGATGATATGTGCAAATCGCACAGGCTTCACCGCTTCAAATTTTGAGTGTGGGATGTCTGGCAGGCTAACAGTGTGCTTGGATCCGGGAAGGACATTTAGATGACCGAGAAAGATCGGCATGCGGCTGCACAGCAGAATATGGATCGGTTCGCCGACAGGACGGGCCTCACCTCGGATAAACCTGCACGCCGCTATCTGTGGACGGAC
Organism: uncultured Anaerolineales bacterium; assembly: GCA_965603565.1. Classification (GTDB taxonomy): domain Bacteria; phylum Chloroflexota; class Anaerolineae; order Anaerolineales; family E44-bin32; genus E44-bin32. The sequence goes on from CBFDDM010000204.1 coordinate 537, forward strand.
GCCTTCGCGGTGTGTATCTGGCTGGAACTGTTCAGGCGAGCCGGGGATAAGGAACACTTGAATCTAGCGTTGAGCCTGGTGGATCAGGTCCATCATGTGCTCGCTAAGCACCGGGAGGATGATCCCAGAACAGGATGGATAAGCGGTCTCGGGGAAGATCAGGGTGAGAGCCATCCAACCAGGGGAGGCTTGCGAATCGGAAAGCAGCTGAACGAACGCAAGCCTGAAGAGCCGTTTGACCCCAACCTTGAGTGGGAACGGGATGGGCAGTATTTCCATTACCTGACCAAGTGGATGCATGCGCTGAACCGCGTCGCCCGGATCAAGCAGGATCGAACCTACCGACGCTGGGCGGCGGAGTTGGCCAGGACCGCGCACAATGCATTCACCTACGAGCTTCCGTCCACGGGGGAGAAGCATATGTACTGGAAGATGAGCATTGACCTCTCCTATCCGCTCGTCCCCTCGATGGGACAGCATGACCCGCTCGATGCTTTGATTACATACTGGGAGCTGAATACGGCTTATGGTGGTTTGGAACAGGTAGACGCCATCGATCTCAAGAGCGAGATCGCGGAGGCCGCCGGGATGTGCGTGCATCGGGATTGGACGACCACCGATGCGCTGGGCATCGGTGGTCTGCTGACAGATGCCTACTGGACAGCGCAGCTGCTGACCGTTGGGGCAGGCATCCAGGTCGATTTGCTCACCGAGCTGCTGGAGGCGATCCGGCAAAGCATGGGGGTATACATCAGCCATAGCGAGCTGAAGGGGCCGGCTTCCTACCGCCTCGCATTCCGGGAGCTCGGGCTGGCGCTCGGGCTGCAGGCGCTCGAGCCGCTGCAGCGACTCCTGTCGCAAAACACATCGACCTTCGGAGATCTAGATTCGATCGATGCATTGCTGAATGACCTTATGCGATACAAACCGATCGGTGGTGAGATCGTCCGTTTCTGGCGCACAGAACGGGCGCAGGCGGCCGATACCTGGACGTCTCACGAGGACATCAATGCGGTCATGCTGGCTGCTTGCCTGATCCCGGAAGGATATCTCCGGGTCTGAATTTCCTTTTTGGGGTTGTCTCAAGAAGAAACGCGTAGGGTGTGCATGTACCAAAAAGAATTGACATGATCTCCCACGAAATTCCATAACATGGATCGCCAGGATTGGAGAGTAAATATGGCCAGATTTTCATATCTCACACTGCACGCTGAGAAAGAGATATTTCATGAAATTGTTGAATGGTATTCAGAGTTCCTTGATCTCGAGACCCTCTGGGAATCGGATGCGTTCGTCATGTTCGGCAGTGAAGGCGAGAATGATTTTGGAATTCATATTGGCCCGTCCGTTCCCGACCCAGAAGTGATCCAACTGCATTTCGAGCTCGATGACGTCGATCGCAGCTACGCGGAACTTAGCTCGAGAGGATTGGTTTTCGAGGAGATGCCCAAGAATACGGGATGGGGTTTACGAGTAGCCAGGACCTGCGATCCGGTGGGGCATACGGTGGAGATTGTTTCAAGTCTGGATTGACAGGTTTCCACTGAACGCAATGTGCTTTGGGGGCTTCGATTTCTATGAGACGATACTTCTCCTCGCATCCCGGCAACTAAAAAAAT
>CBFDDM010000205.1:0-2136 GCA_965603565.1 uncultured Anaerolineales bacterium
AAAAAAGCCCGGGGCCAAAAGCCCCGGGCTTTGCTCTTGTATTGAAGTTCACTTGTGTGCTGAGGTAGCCAATCGTTTGATGTCCTCCTCATCCAGCGACTTGCCTCGCTCAAGATTACGTACGGTTCCCTTGATCTTTTTGCGATGGGTTGCCAGCACAGGAGCATCATCGACATTCAGATCGGCGTCTTCGGCGATGAATACCAGCATCGGCTGAATGTTCAAATCCTCGCTGGATTTGAGGTTCTTTTCCAGGCTGCGCTCGAGGGATCGCCGCTCTTGTAGTGCTTCCTTTTCTAACCCGCGCAAAGCCCGTTCCCGATTGCGAATCGAAATCCTTCCCTTCGGTTTCTTGTGAAACCAGTCCCCATCCTTATAAGTAATCTGCCCTTTCTCCCAGCGCGGGATGATCGCGAAAATCCCAGCTGGTGTGACGAGCGCATGGTCCGTGCCGAGCAGATAATGAAAGGTAGCATAGTTGTCGTCGAGGCCTTTAAGTGAGGCATCGATGATCTGGTCCATGCGTGGATCGCGGCCGAACCGATTTACAAGTGCGGTCCCGATTTGCGAAAAGAAACCGCCAATGAGCATAACGATCAGGGCGGGAAGAATGAAATTGGGTTCTCTGAATACGATCGCTGCAGCCAGAATGGTCAGGCCGAGACCTGTGTACATCAACGCTCGACCGAATCGCCCGTTCCGTTTGACAAGTCTTTCATTCGTGTATTGCCGCATGGACTACTCCATTTTGCTGATAACCAGGCAGGCGTTCTGCCCGCCGAGCCCAAAGGAATTTGAGAGCACGTTTTTCACTTCATAGGCTCTAGCGACGTTGGGGACGTAGTCGAGATCCAATTCCGGATCAGGATTTTCATAGTTGATCGTCGGGTGGATCATCGAGTTCTTGATGGTGAGTATCGCTGCGATCGCCTCGATTGCACCGGAGGCACCCATTGCGTGGCCCAGCATCGATTTGGTTGACGATATCGGGATATCGTTGGCACGATCGCCAAAGAGCTTCTTTATCGCCAACGTCTCGGTCGCGTCGTTGGCGGGTGTGGAGGTACCGTGCGCGTTGATGTAGTCGATGTCATCGACATGCACTCCCGCGTCGCGGATGGCGAGCCGCATGGCGCGCATCGCTCCCTCTCCTGAAGGATCTGGTGCAGCGATGTGAAATGCGTCACTTGAGGAGGCGAAACCTGCGATCTCGGCATAGATCTCAGCACCTCTAGCTCGGGCATGCTCCAGGCTTTCGAGGATCAAGCAGGCGGCGCCTTCGGAGAGCACAAAGCCCTCCCGTTTGGCGTCAAAAGGACGTGAAGCCTTGGTCGGTTCGTCGTTGAAGCTCGTCGGCAGGGCACGCATCGCACTAAACCCGGCCATGATGAAATGCAGAATGATCGCCTCAGTGCCTCCCGCGACAATGATGTCGGCCCAACCATTGCGAATCGCCTGGGCTGCCTCACCCACACTCTGGGTGCCGGTGGCACAGGCTGTCGTTATGGTGGTATTAGGGCCAGCAGCGCCGGTTAACTGCGAGACGTGGAAGCTGATCATGTTGGGAAGCGTGGCAGGCAGCGAAAACGGGTTCACGCGCGCCAGCCCGCGCTCGCGCAATGTCTCTATGCCTTCATAACCCCGATCCCAGCCTCCGATCGCAGTGCCGAAATAAACACCGGTTCGCTCCGGATCGGGGAGCGGCGTGCTAAAACCGGCATCATCTATCGCTTTAATCGCCGAGACGAGCCCAATCCGGGAGGCACGTGACATGCGGCGTGCTTCCTTGGCTTCAATGTAATCACTATCCTCGAAGTCCTTAATTTCGCCGGCAATCTTGCAGGGCAAGTCGGAGGCATCAAATTGTGTAACCATGCCAATGCCAGATTCCCCAGCCAGGAGACGTTCCCAAAATATGTCGGTCTCGGAAGCCAGGCACGTCTCCAGCCCAATGCCGGTCACCACTACGCGTTTACGGGATGGATCTCTTGTCACGATGTGTTCCTTATACTTGGGTTAACCGTCGTTGTATGACCTGTCTGGTCTTGTCGAGGACACCTGCACCGACTGCTTGCCTCGCGACCCGTATTGCATTGACGAGCGCATGAGCGTCCGAGCGTCCGTGCCCGATAAACA
>CBFDDM010000206.1:0-1999 GCA_965603565.1 uncultured Anaerolineales bacterium
CGCGCTGCAGGTTGACATCCCGCTCGAAGTCCGTCAGAGTCCAGCGTTCCACGTCGAAGATAGCCCAGGGGTCGGTCCTGGGAGGTATCAGATCCTCCCTGATCAGGATGGCCCGGATTCGGCGCGCCGTGGTCTGGTCCTCCACGTAAATCATATTTTCGGGACTTACTTTGTACGCCACCCCTTCCTCATCCAGGACCGTTACGATACGGGCCAGGTTGTTGTCGTCCGTGATCGGGGTACCGATCAGCGTTACCATAGTCGGAGCGGAGCTGAACACGGCGATCAGGATGACCGCCAGCACCGCCACGCCCACGATGGAAAACAGGATGATCTTCTGAGTGATGCTCCACTTTCCCCAAAGATTTTTTATCTGGCTGACCAGTTGTCTTAGCCACTCGTTCATTCTCCCCTCCCATTTGATCGCAATCTTCGTTCAATCAATTACCGGCAACGATTGCGATGTATTGCGCGCAGCGCGCTTGTTCGCGCCGGCATCGTAATATGAACTCGACAAAATCCGGTAATTTACCGCGTGTTGATAACCTCCTGATACGCCCGAATCGCCCTGTCCATGATCGCTTTGGTCATCGAAAGGGCCAGATTGGCCTCAGCGATGGCCACCGTCACGTCGTGGATGTCAACCGAATCCGGGTCGGTGAGCATCGTTTCGGTCAGATCCATTGTCGTAGCTTGAAGATCGTCGACATTGTTCAAAGCATCGAAAAACAGACGCCCGAAACCATCTTCCGGATTAGAAACCGCAGGAACTGAGCCCGAAGCCGCTGCGGCCGAACCGGGAAGATGCCGGGGATCACTGCGTTGAAGCCCAATCACGTGTCCTTGAACCGACAAAGGTGAAAGCAGATCCATGATTTACCTCCCGATCTCCAGAGCCTTGAGGAACATGCTCTTGCTGCCGTTCATGATGGCCACATTCGCTTCGTATGCCCTTGATGCGGAGATCATATCCACCATTTCATTCACTACGTTGACGTTCGGATACTCCACGTAGCCCTGCCGCGGTCCGGATTGGATTGCATCGGGGTGGGTCGGATCATACACCAACCTCACCTCGGCGTCGTAGTCCTTCTCCACGTTTACAACCCTCACTCCCCGGCCGATCTGTTCCTTGAGAAAGGTGGGCAGAAAGGGGCTTCGCCAGTAGGGTTGTGAAACCCGGGGTCGGAAAACAACCCGACTGCGGCGAAACGGTCCCCCTTCGGTCGTGCGGGTTGTGTTCACATTGGCGATGTTGTTGGCGATCACATCCAAGCGAGTACGCTGAGCCGTGAGCCCGGTAGCTGCCGTGTTGATTGTCGTAAACAGACCCATTTAATCCTCCAGCCTCTTCATCTTACTCAATATCAACGAAGCACCAGGTTCACCCGGCTGAACTCGCTGGAGATTGCCTGTGCCATGGTTTGATAGAGCAGCTGGTTTTCCAGTGCCAGCATACCCTCCTCCTCGATATCCACGTTGTTTCCGTTGTTCTTGGCCGTTGTCAGGTAATCCAGAACCAGACGCGGACGGACCGTCCTGTAGTCGATCGGCTGATGAAAGGGGATGTGCCGGCTGTCCGTTACGAACTGCCGCGGAACCCGAGCCTTCTCGGAGTCCAGCGCTCGTTTCAGAGCTGACTCGAAGTTCAGCACGGTCCTCTTGAAATTCGGCGTTTCCGCGTTGGCGATATTGTTGGCGATCACCCCCCGCCGCAGTGCGGACACATCCAATCCCCGTTTGAGCAGATCTACGGTTTTGTCAAATCGTCCTGTAAACATCACTCAGGCCCCTCCTCTCCTTTTAGTTTCGGCCTTATCCCAGGGCTTAATTAGAGGATGAAGCGGCTCAAATCCTGGTCTTCCACGATATCCTTCAATCTCTCGTCCACGTAGTCCTCGGTAATTGTCACCGTCTGCCCCTGGATGTCGGTGGCTGTGAAGCTGACCTCTTCCAGCAGAGATTCCATGATCGTGTGCAATCTCCGGGCACCGATATT
>CBFDDM010000207.1:0-1907 GCA_965603565.1 uncultured Anaerolineales bacterium
GCCAGGCTTCGAGATAAACGAAAACCGCGTCCATATCCGGTGGGATGTAGATATTGTTGTCCTTAAGCAGGGACCTGGCGCCAGGATCCATCGCTTGATTGATGTTAACAATATATGTGAGGCCTCGCTCCTTCTCTCGTTCCGACGGTGCGTAAAAACTGTGACTAACGATGGTGTCATCTTCGAGATCCTCCGGGCATGTCCGAACGATCAGCCCGTCTACAGGATCTTCAACTATTGGGATGTATATAAGATGCAGCAAATCAACTTCTTTAAAATCGGATGTCCCATCCGGTTTTATCGAGAGCGCAAGGTTCTCGCCTTGATCCGCACAGCCAGTTAAAAGCAGTGAGACAGCGACGATCAGCATACTAAAAACCAGATTATGCTTTTTCATACTTCACGCTCGCTTTGTGACCCAATGCACAATTTGGTCATTTCATAGCCATGAAATTAGCGTGACAAATGTGGAGAACATCAGGAATATGGTAATAAGGCACTCAGGAAGCCAGTCCCTACGGCACCAAGGAGTCCGTCAAAAGACGTAAGGGCACGAAATGTCGTGCTCGAATTACAACCTACTTTCGCTTTCTAAGCATCTGTTCCCCTACCACTCGCAGTGGACAATCTGATCCGTCCAGCCGTCTAACGAGGGATGATGCGCGACGAAATCGAGGGGGCCCCAGGTACGTTGAAAACTCTGGTTGTCGCAGCCATACGTGGCGGCATACCAGCAGGTCTCACGAGGCGTTTCACTCTGATTGTCCTCGAGGTTCAACTCGCCTTGCACGTCAAGACCCTCAATGAGATAGTTGACCTGAGCGCCGGTCACAGAGTTACCCGAAAGCGTGAAGCTTCCATCGGGGGGGATGTGGGTCCAGATCTGGCAGGGCTCATCGACAACGCATAAAGTTCCCTCCGGTGCTTCGGGGCTCTGCGAACACACCCCGGGGTTGCCGACCGTACCCGCTCCGGCTGCGCCGCTGCAGCCTGCGTTCCACATATGTGTACCGATGTTGATACCGGCGTGAATGCCGCCGCAGGTTTCATCCGATTCATTGATGACCGTGTTTCCGGCAATCACCGACCCAGAGATATCACCGAAACCCCAGGTATGGATCGCAATCCCGGCGAAGGCGCCGTAATTCCCCTCGGTGGAGATCACCGTGTTGTCCCTGATCTGGGTATCCTTGCCGCCAAAGAAAACGATGCCCACGTCGGAGGCATTGATGACGGTGTTGCCTTCAACCGTCATCGCGGTGCCATCGAAGGTGATGCCGTCCGACCAGCGGCTCATCTCGCCATCGGGATCTGTCGTCTGGCATCCAGGGACGTGAGTGTGCTCGCCAGCGGTGTCGATCGTCGTGTTGGTGACGGAGCTCTCTGCACCGGAAATGCCCAAGGCGGTTCCGCACTCGACATTGGTGATCGTCAGATGATCAACCCTGAGACCCGTCGTCCAGGCCCGGGGAGAGGAGGAATAATCCTGCTCATAGTCAAAGAAATCGGCCAATCCGGGCAAGCTGATACCGCCCGGCTGGCACCAGGGATCATCCTCCATGGTGCATTCACCCGACACCCACGATCCCCAGTTGTCATCGACGCCATTGCCGACTTGATCAGAACCTGCGCACTTACGGATCTCACGCCCGGCGTCTATATACAGGTCACGCACGGTGATGTTATCCAGCTCACCGGGTTCGCCGAAATGCCTGCGCGAGTAGAGCTGCATCACGAAACCAAGCAGATCGGCCGTCGCCAATAAGCGAGCCGGCTCCTCCGGGTTTGTCGAACCGAGCGTCAACCCATTTTTCGACGTCCTCAACACGATGAAAAGTGTCCGGTCGATCAGGTAGCCTGTGTAATCACCTTCGCCGTTATCCGAAGTGAAAAGCAGCATTTCGCCA
>CBFDDM010000208.1:0-1840 GCA_965603565.1 uncultured Anaerolineales bacterium
TCCGTGGCAAGTTTACCGAAATTCGTTCGGACTGTCAAGGGGTCCCGGTGGGAATCGGCGCTCGTGTGGGCGTTGGCACCGGGGTTGGCGTGCTGAATGCGCCCGGAGAGGCGCAGATGGCACGACCTTCGGCGACGATCGCAGCGACCAACGGGTCATTACCGTACTTAGCCATCAGCTCGGTGAACACTTCTTCTGCGTCAGCGCAGGCATCGCCTTCGTACTCATCGGAACCTGCATAGAAGGTCAACGCCGAGCCATAGGTGTAATAATACTCGATTGTCTCGTTGACAAGCGGGAGCGGGTCGACCTCTGCACCCAGTTCAAGCGCCTGGTCCCCCCCTGCCTCGCAGAGATATACACCCAATTCACACATCAAGTCGCCACTCTCTCGCGCTGTGCAGCCCTCGATGGCACATTTGAACACCGGGATTGAGCTCTCGTAGTTACGCGCCTGAAAATATACCGTGCCGAGACGGGCGTAAATGTCTGGATTGGCTGTGTCAATTTGCAGTGCACGTTCCACATTCAGCGCGGCGACGAAAAATTCGCCGTCACGAGCGTAGGTGTTTCCGATCGAAAGATAAGGATTCGGATCCTTGATTCCAAGCTGCTCGTTGATCTGGGCTGCCCTGGCAAAATACTCGATCGCCATGTCAAAATTGGACAAGGCTCGGTAATTGGCGCCGATGTTGATATACAGGAAGGTGAGGTTTGGATTGACCCTCGCCGCGTTGAGATATTCCTCGATCGCCGCCTGGTAGCGCGCCTGGTTCTCGAGCACCGTGGCGTATACACGGTGAATATCCATCAGGAATTCCTGGGGCACATCGCCCGCGAGTGCACGCTGCAGCGCCGCCTCCGCAAGGTCATTGGCTTGAGCAATGTTGCCTTGATCGACGTATACCTCCGCCAGGTAGGCCGTGCCCAATACACTTTCCGGGTTCAAACGCGCTGCCTGCGCGGCAGACTGCTCCGCCTCGGCAAGAAAAGCCTCCTTGCGGTTTTTTTCCCGGATAACCGTAAGGGGCGATAGATTGACCGTCCGACCGCCGATTACCCAGGTGCCCTCTGTGATCGCATCCACGTCGGCTGAAAAAAAGAGTGCTGCCCCTTCCTCGACGGCCTCTTCTCCTTCAACCTCCTCACTACCGATCCCTTCCAATTCGATCATGTTCGCTGTGATCGCGCCTCCCTCACCGATCACCGCCGAAACGCGCACTCGATCGCCGACCGTGATGATGTCTTTCAATTCTGACGAGGCAGACCAATCGTAGACCAGAGTGCGGATAGCATGGGCGAAGTCATCATCAGGATCGATCTCTACGGCGCGATCGATCGCATCGCGTGCGTTCGTCAAGCGCTCCTGCCGGTCCTCCAGTGTGGTTTGCAGCGCACTCGAGTAGGTGAGCACACGCGCTAAACGCGCCCAGAGTTCCACATTGTCCGGGTCGACACGTACCGCCTCCTCATAGGCCTGGATCGCCCTGTCTAGCGCTCCTGCGGTGAAGTGCGTTTGTGCTTCATCACGGTATGAGGACGCGTTGCGGGTGGCGGTGGGCGTCGGTAGAAATAGGGGTTGAACCTGACCGCTTTGCTGTGCTCGCAGGATCAGCAGACCAGCGCCGATCAGGACCAGCAGGATCATGATCCGTGCTGGATTGAGACGCTTGCGGTCTCTGGAGAGTTCGAGGCGATCACCGGTAAGGCGCATGGCTAAAGATCCGGACGAGCTGCTTCAGGCGTCGGGATTGGATGCCCCTTCAGGTGTGGGTGTACGCTCGAGTTCGCCGCAAAGTACCAGGCCTTCTTCGGCATTGAAGACGGCGATCTCATCATC
>CBFDDM010000209.1:0-1808 GCA_965603565.1 uncultured Anaerolineales bacterium
ATTTCCTATTGGTTCAAATGACCCACCGTGGTAGAATGGATTTTGAAACCACGGAGGTCAAAAATGGAAGACAAAGTCATCGAACGTTTACAAGCGAAATCACCGGAAGAGGCGATCATCGAACGGATCGGACGGGACTTTAACCTGGCCCCTTTCATGGCAAGGACGCAGTTCGAGCAGATGCGGCGATACTTTGAAGAATACTTCGACCTGGAACGCGACGTGGGACAGATGACGTTCCTGGCCGTCAGCGCGGACGTACCTCCCGGGCAGCCGATTGCGACGTGTGAGCGAGTGGCCATCACGTTGACCTTGGATCATCCCGACGATGTGGAGGCATTGCATGGCGGTGTAGCGGCTCTACGCCGAGGCAAGATCCAACGTCTGACACAAGAAGCACGGGAACAAGGCGCGCTGTTGACACAGGAAGACCTGGCTCGCCTGCTGTGTGCGAGTCGCTCGACGATCAAACGGGATATTGCCTGGTTACGCAAGGAAGGGACTGATGTACCCACGCGTGGACAGATTAAGGACATCGGCAAAGGGATCAGCCACAAGGCACAGATCGTCAAGGACTGGCTGGCGGGATACACGTTCAGCCAGATCAAGCAGCAGCGACGACATTCGATTCACTCGATAGACCGGTACTGTTCGGACTTTCGCCGGGTCGTCCGTTTGCACGTCCACGGCTTGAGCGCGGGGGAGATACGGATCAGCACGGGGTTGTCAGAGCGGCTCATCGGCGAGTATGTGGATATTTACAAAGCGACGGAGCCGGAGAATGAATGTGTTCAACGCATCCTCAGCGAACCAGACCCGACGACGGAAGCACCGGCGGAGATCAAAAGGGGGGCCTGGTTGCGATGAAAGCGCGAGATACCATCAAAAGTCGTTTCGAGAAGCGCAGTTTGCCCGATTTGCTGGTGCGCAAGTTCCTCACCGAGTACGGATACGACCATGGGCCGGTAGTTGCACGGGCGATTGTGGACGACATCCTGGAAACCATCGAGCGATGTTGTCCAGAGCAGATCCCGCCCAAGACCGTCGTGTGGCTCGCCGTGCGCCGAGAGTGGCAAGGTCAAAGAAAGGGACTGGATGTCACCGATCTGGTGCCGGTTCGACTACGTGTGGTAACAGAGAAGGAGATAAAACTCCTAATGGATCCCGCGCTGCGAGGAAAGCGGCAAGCATACCAGGCATTCAATCGTGCTCGTTACGCACGCTGGTGCTTCGAGGCGTATGAGCAGGGAGGTGTTCTGACGCATCTCGATCTCAGCCTGCTGAGCGGCTTGTCTCAGCAATACGCGGGATATCGGTTGCGGGAGTACGAAAAGGAAACTGGCACAGTGGTTCCAACGCGAGGTACCGTGCACGATCTTGGCCCCAGCGTGACGCACAAGGCTGAGGTGATTCGTCGCTGGCTGCGGAATGAATCGCCTGCTCAAATCGCTCGCGCCTTGGGACACTCCCAGGCCGCCGTCGACCGCTACATTGCTGACTTTCAGAAGGTGCGGCTCTTGGCTCAAAAACTCCCGGTTGCTGAGTTGCCCACGCTGGTTGACCTGTCGAAAAGTGTCGTCGAGCAGTACATCGCGCTGCTACGGCAATATGAGCCCAAGTTGGCTCTGTACTCGGAAAGCGAAGCGACCGCGTGCTCTTCGGGTGATGAGCCTGTTCCAACGCCTGCCGGAACGACAGCCAGGCGCGCAGGCCGTGTCAAGGGTGACCAAAGGGAAAGCGCAGCGGCCCTTGACACGGACGAGCACCTGGCTATAGTGGAGCAGGTGATGGAACAGGCGGCTTGTTAA
>CBFDDM010000210.1:0-1799 GCA_965603565.1 uncultured Anaerolineales bacterium
TCAAGTGCGACCATGCAATTCAATTGATTAGTTTCGTAATCGAGCAGGTGGATGCGGCTGCCATCACCTTGAAGGAGGTCATTGGCCTGCTGCGCAATCGATTCGAGCACTGTATCCGTGTCCAACAGCGATGAAATCGTCCGGGCGGTGCGCATTAGAGTCTCGGATTCATCGGCCCGGCGGCGAGCTTCGGAGTACAAGCGCGCGTTCTGAATGGCGATGGCAGCCATGCTGCCAATAGCTTCAGCCTGTTCCAGGTCGACGTTTGTGAAAATTCGGTCTTTCGTCATGGAAAAGAGAGCGAGGATCCCGATGATCTCTTCTTCGATGATCAGCGGGACCGCAACGACAGATTCCAGGCCCGTGCTCACTGCCTCGGCAGTTGCATTCGCGTGTGACGGATAATCACCGATCAATTGGGGTTTTTGGCTTGAAATCAAGTCCTGAATTGTACCGGTGTCGGTGGCAACTACGCTGTCACGATACCGGGCAGGCAAACCGATGACATGCGGGAAGCGCACCTTCTTCTGATCGTCTTCGAGGATCGCGATCGTGCTTCCATCCGCTTTCAGCACCTCATAGGCAAGCTGATTGACACGCTCAAGGACCTCGTCCAGCTCGAGTGCATTGGACACAGCCTCAATGACCCGGTTGCGTAGTCGTTGTGTTTCCAGCGCTTGCTCGAGATCCAGGCGTGCTCTGACGTGGCCGAGCGCGATGGCAAAGTGATCGGCCAGAGCGGAAACATGTTCCAGATCGTCTTCGGTCAACCAATCCGCGCTCACATTGATCGTGCCGATAGGCTGCTCTTCGAGGATGAGCGGGGCGATGATGACAGGTGTTTCTCCGAGCAGCTGCATGATCGTCCTTATCAGCGGTCTGATCTTTTTGGGTGACATCTGCTCGACAATCTCGCCTCGATTTTGTGAGTAGACTGTTCGGCGGCTTTCCATCACCCGGCGGTAGATATCGACCTCTGCGGGGTTGAAACGGTATCCACTAATCGAAATGCCGGAAAGATGTTCAAGAGAACGCAGGACGTCATTACTGAGCGATGGACGCATGACTTCCAGCAGACCATCCGCAGTAATGAGCGATACGCCGCCGCGCATATGCAGCCGTTTAAGCTCTTCCGTGACCGCCCGAATCACATCGGTTTCTTCGGAGATCGCACGGCGCGCTACGTCGGCGGTTGCCCGTAAAGCCGAGATCCAGACTTCGTCTCGACGGAATTCCTGTTCAGTCGCAGTTTCCACCCGGGATTCCACCCTGTCCACCTGTAGGCGCTAGTGTATCACGGTTAATCCGCTCGACCCGCTAGGAAATCCAGGTCAGCGAGCCTGTTTTAAGATTGATTGACCCGAATCGGGACCGTCTTGTAGGAGGCTTGCCTGGGATCAGGCCCATTCCACGATCGTGGTCTCGCCCTGACCGACACCAACACATAGCGAAACCATGCCGTAGAAAGGCCGGGGTTCGTCCGCGGCGCGGCGCCTCATCTCGTGCACTAAAGTGGTCATCAGGCGCGCACCTGAGCAGCCCAACGGGTGACCGAGTGCGATCGCACCTCCGTTCACGTTTGTGCGTTCGTGCGGCAGATCGAGTTCACGCATCACCGCCAGTGCTTGCACGGCGAAGGCTTCATTCAGTTCGATCAGCCCGATAGCCTCGATCGCCAATCCGGCGCGCTCCAGTGCTTTGCGCGTCGCCGGAATCGGTCCAAGTCCCATCGTGCGGGGTTCGACGCCGGCAGCTGCCGTCGCCCTGACGCGCACGAGCGGATGAAGCCCCAATTCGCG
>CBFDDM010000211.1:0-1746 GCA_965603565.1 uncultured Anaerolineales bacterium
AGCGTGCTCCTGCTCGATGAGCCGACCTCGGCGATGGATCCCTCCAGTGCTCACCTGGTACGCAAAAGCATCGACGACCTGCGACGCTCTGATCGAGCCATTATCGTCTGCACCCACAATCTTTTTGAGGCGGAGGCGCTGGCCGATCGAATCGCGATCATTCGTCGAGGCGAAATCATCGCGATGGATGAAACAGAGACGCTCAAACGCCGTTTGCTCGGAAATCCGGTCATGGAGCTTCGTGTAGCCATGCCGCTGGACGGGGCTGTGAAGGTGATGCCGGAGACTGTGCGCATGCTGGAAATTGGCGATCGCTGGTTGCGATACGAAGTTGAAGATCCGGATCGGACGAATCCGAGTGTGATCAACGCGATGATGCAGGCTGGTATCCCAATTGTCACGCTTGCTGAGGTCGAACGCAGCCTTGAGGATCTTTATTTGCGGGTCGTTGAGCAAGGCGAGGGGAAATTGACGGGATGATTGCGCGACGAGATTTCTCGCAGAGATTTGAGACATTATCCGGCGCATGGATACTGGCACGTCGAGAGATTCGCGATCAATTTCGCGATTGGCGCATTCTCACACCGATCATCGTGCTCACGCTGTTCTTCCCGCTCTTGATGAATTTCACAGCACAACAGGCAGTAGATTTCGTGGAGCGCTATGGCGCGCCGGTCATTGGTGACCGTCTGATCCCGTTCCTTCTGATGGTTGTCGGGTTCTTCCCGATTTCGATTTCGCTTGTCATCGCGCTGGAAAGTTTTGCAGGTGAGCGTGAACGCCTGTCCCTGGAACCGCTCCTGGCAACCCCGCTTTCAGACTCGCAGCTCTACATAGGAAAACTCGTCGCTTCCATGGCTCCGCCGCTATCGGCGGCATACCTTGGCATCATCGTCTACATCACCGGGCTGTATTTCCGGCTGGGCTGGGTCCCAGAGCCGCAGCTTCTCCTCCAGGTGGTTGTCCTGACGACCGTCCAGGCGCTGGTGATGGTGAGCGGGGCAGTCGTCATCTCGTCGCAAACCACTTCGGTGCGTGCCGCGAATTTGCTGGCGTCCTTCATCATCATCCCGGTAGCCCAGTTGATCATCGGTGAAAGCCTGATCATGTTCTGGGGACGCTATCATATTTTATGGTGGATTATCCTTGCACAGGCGTTGATCGCGATCGTTTTGATGCGTATTGGACTGAGACTCTTCAACCGGGAGGAGCTCCTCGGCAATGAACTCGATATGCTCGATCTGCGCTGGGTTGTGCGAACCTTCTGGGAAGTGTTCAAGAGTGGTTCAACCTCGCTGGGCGAGTGGTATCGCGGCGTCATTAGCGATTCGCTCCGGCGGATCCGCATCCCGGTCTTGATCACGTGTAGCGTGCTGGTGGTTGGTTTCGTGCTTGGCTACCACTACGCCTCACGCTTCACACTGCCAGATCAACTATTCCAATGGCAGGCTTCCGCTGAGATCTTTTCCGAGGCGCTGCGCCGTTTCGGGATGTTCAGCACCGCTGGCTGGATCAAAATCTTTTTGATAAACTTGCGAGCCGTAGGCATTGCCTCATTATTGGGACTCTTCACACTCGGCGTGCTGGGTGAAATTCTACTGATGGCGCCGATCGCAATCATCGGTTATTTTGCAGGGAATATCGCCATCGCTGGACAGGACTCCTTGCTGCTGGTGGGGGCGCTTGTCGCACCGCACGGAATTCTTGAGATCCCGGCTGCCCTGATAGCGGGTGGGGCAATCCTGC
>CBFDDM010000212.1:0-1685 GCA_965603565.1 uncultured Anaerolineales bacterium
CCCGGATGCCAAGTGTGTGCGCGATAGTCGAGATCACCAGGCCCGGGTCGCTAACACCCGAAAGGTCGACAAAGTGAACGCCGTCGGTAAAGCCCTCCAGCAGCCTGCCTGCAACTTCCAGGGCGAAGCGAGTCTTACCTGTACCGCCTGGCCCGGTGAGTGTCACGAGGTGTACATCCTCACGCAGCACAAGTTCTTTAAGCCGGTCGACATCGCCCCGCCTTCCGATGAAACTTGTCAAAGTGGGGGGTAAATTGTGATGTTGTAATTGTGGCCTGGTCCGCCTTGAGTCTGGTTGATCCTCCATGCTCGGACTGGGGATGATTTCGCTTGCACCAGAAGGGGTCGGGAGCCCAAAGAGATTTAGAAAACGCTTCAAATTGGCCGCAGCGTAGATCAATCCAGCCAAGCGTAGGTCTTCCGGCATTCCCGCTTTGTGAGTGTATCCCAGCCCTGCGGCTGTACCAGCGAGCCAGTATTGTCCCCAGAGGTCATCCTGGAGGCTCGGGTGATTTGCGACGACCCAAGCACCGAACGATTGTCTGGAGGCGGATATCGCCGCGCTGACCCCGGCCATTTCAACCGGGGTTTGATCGACATCGAGAACGTCGTGTTGGCTGTAGAGATTGAGCAAGCTTATGACGCTGTCTAATGAGCTGCGATGGAGCGCATCGATCAGATAAGACATCTCGAGATAGCGCTGATCGAATAAGAGCGGTATGGATTCTTTGAAGAGTGCGAAATCTATCAAGTAGTATCCTGCCAGCGCATCGTCACGAGTAAACCGAGCGAGGATGTTGTTCGTGTTCAGGTCGCTGTGCTGCAGGCCGATGATCGCGTCAAATGCACGCACAGTGCTCCAGGCATAAGGTTGGCGTGCGTACTGCAGTGGGTTAGGCAGCAGGTTTCCCTGGACAAGAAAGCCTGGAGTATCGTGGGGTAATCGACAGACCTCCTGTATGAACTTCTCAATCTTCTGCCCGGCTTCGAGACGGAAGCCCAGCCAGGTCGTAAGCAATTCCTGGGGGTGAGCGATAGTCTCGATCCTGAGATCTTTGTTCCATACATCGAGAAGAATGTGGTTTGTCTCGGTTAAAAGCCGTTTGAGTTGGTTTTGCCGGCGGTAGCTAGAAAGCGTTCGGAAATTATGCAGCGATTGGCCTGCGATAGTGTAGATGATTGCCAGGGCTTCTTCCGTATCGACGCGATCGAAAGCAAGCTCGGGGACATGCGTTTCTACGAAATCAGCTGGCGAGATTTCTTGTACAAGTTTATGCCGGGCGATCTCATCAGAGGAAGCTTTCGGCCGGATTCGATCCAGTTTGAGGACAAGGTGTTCAACTTGATCCGTTTCTCTGCTCGCGACACGTACAAGGTGTATGGATGCTCCAGAACGGCCGCCGCTCAACTCCTGGAGAGAGGTGATTGTAATCCCGTGCTGTTCTTCAGCCAGCGCAATCACGCGCTGATACTCTGGCGAGAGGGTCTGGAAGTTGAGAGCCAAATCGACCACGAAGAACGTTCTCCCTTGGCGAGGTGGGTTGTGGTTTTGGTTGGCTCGATTATAGCAGGATTGGTTGCAGCTCCCTAAGGTCCCCACATGGGGACAGTGGGGCGGGATCCCGCCTCCCGCGCAGCACCCCGAGCGCAGCGAGGGGCACACCCCCTGCAATCTCTTGGAATTT